>JAJRUT010000026.1 GCA_024277655.1 Deltaproteobacteria bacterium
CACCCAATCCCGCTTTACCATTACTGCCACCCATGAAATTGAGTCCGTACTTATTGATGGGCTTTTACCAACAGATGGGGCCATTACCCCTTTTGTTACAACAGTCATCACCGATACTAAAAACCACACCTACACCTTCGACGCGAACACGTCTCCATCCGGACATTCCATCACAGTTGTATTTCGTCACCGGATTGATATGACGGCTGATAGTAACGGCACAATCACCAGAACATCAGAAGCTCCTAATACATCGGTAAACGGTACCAGTGACTTTGTGCTAGCTGACCATAACTCAACCCAAGGGTTCGAGCTTGCAGGCAGTGCTTCTCAATGTGTTACCGATCTCTTAATAGACGGCTCTTCCGTTGGCCCCTTTCAGTCTGCAAACCAGAATTGGGATCTGCAGACCTATAATTTCAATACTGTAACGACGGATCACTCAATTGAGGCTACTTTTGGCCAGGCAATAATCACTGTTCAGCTTGTGGCCGACGACGTAACCTTGAACCCAACAGTTCAAGCTAATGCCACCTGGAGCGCCTGCGTGGCAACCGATGCTACCTACACGACTTGTAGCGATTTTATGACTGGACAGGTTCACAACAGCACCTTCACTGTTCCTGTTGATACCCCCTGTAATAGTCAATATATCAGGATATCTTTTACAGATACGGTTGATGGTTTTATTGTCCCAAATGCCATTGACCTGGATTTAAATAGTGGTTTTGTCGACTCAACCCAAACAGGGACCTACCTCGCCAAAACCCATATCCTCACCCTTGCTACCATTGGGAATGGTATTGTAAATATTATCAGCCCTGATCCTCAGGCTGATCTTGGTTCAGGCCAGTATATCTTCCTTACTGGCGATGTTGTTGAGATTGTGCCAACCCCTGATCCAAGCTGGACTTTTAATGCCTGGTATGATGGTCTTACCGGCAATGCAAATCCCGCTACCATTACAATTTCTCAAGATGTAACGGTTACCGCTGAGTTTATTGCCGGTTGCGAAGATAAGGACAACGATGGTTACACCTTAGCTGACCCATCCGGCACAGGTTGCGGCCCAACAGCCTTAATTGATTGTAATGACAACGACCCTGCCATATATCCAGGGGCAACCGAAGTCTGCGGTGATGGCATAGACCAGGATTGCTCTGGTGACACCGACAATGATGGTATTTTAAATTTTGTCGATGATCTAGTTTGTACAGGTGCTGACTTTGATGATGATGGTGACGGTTTCACTGAGAACGAGGGCGATTGTGACGACACCAATCCAGCCATTAACCGTGGAGCCTACGATATTCCCGGTAATGGTATTGATGAGGATTGTTACGATGGTGACCGGGAAATTGGTTCGGAACTAACCTGTGTTACCATTGACGATCAACCTGCTGACGTCTCCATGAAACCTGCCCCACCACTTATCATGTTCCTCCTGGATGATTCGGGAAGTATGGACTGGGAGTTTATGACGGATGAGGGGGCAGGCCTTTACTCATTTAGATATTATCTTCTCAATTATCACTGGGACGTCAGAGCTTATTCTGACTGGGGGCTCTGGCCGGATCAACGGCGAGAGTGGCTTAGCCACTGGTCAGGATACAATCGCATATACTACGACCAGAAAGTGGAACGCTATAAGCCATGGCCTTACTGGACGGTTATTGCCGGCGATGCAACAGTCAATGAGCTGAACCCTGACCCTGAAGGGTTCATGCATGCCGACATGGATATCCCAAGAACCAACACCGTTGATGCTGAGGATGGGAATTCCTGGGATGGTTCTGCCTGGGCCAGGATTACTCTTAATGACACCTATTTTTCCGTGGCCCTGTCAGGTCAGCAGGTCATGGTTACCCGTGGTACCGTTAACAATGGCGACTCTACACTTGCCGATGCCGTTGGTCTCTCAACAAATGCCAACCTACAAACCAACACAGCCAATGATTGGACATGGTACGGAGCAGGTACTCAGCCTGAAATAATTTTTGATAATGCTGATGGTTCTACCATCTTTAATACTTCCGCTGGCTGGTCAGAATCTGGAGGACCATCGGCCCGTGAGTGGGCGGCGAGTGCTGTTTATGATAACGATGCTGGAGACTGGGCATCATGGAGCTTAAATCTGTCGGCAGCAGAGGCCGGGAGCTATTATGTATACGTCTGGAATGATGACTATAGTGACCGGGATCAAAATGCTGTCTACACCGTTTCTTATTACGATGTCTCTGGTGACCTGACTAGCACCAGTTTTACCGTGGATCAACGAGGTATTACTTCTGGTGGTACTGGAGAACAATGGTATCGTCTTGGCTCCTCGACCTTCCCCTTTGTAGAACAGGCTGGGGGTACCAATATTGATATACCTATTGCCCATTATTATGTGTGGGATGATGCAAATGACAATGGTGCCAGAGATAACGGTGAAATTTATCTCATTACCTTACCTGGCTCCGGCTACACAGTCGGCAGTTATACCATTAACTACTACAGGTTTAATGACGCCAACACCAATGGCTCAGTCGATGATGGTGAGCTCTTCCCATTAACCGGTGCCGCGATCCCCACAGCAATAAAACCCGTGCGTTATGATGATAACAATGTCCTTATTGACCCTGATACCGACACGGCACGCCTTGCCTATTTTGAACGCCAAAATTTTGCTGACTGGTTCTCGTTCTACAGACGACGGATGCTAACCGCAAAATCTGCCGTTGGCTTAACTGTCGAAGATATGGAGGGGATGGAGCTTGGAATCCATACATTAAACCAGTCCTTCAGTGCGCCTTTAGCCTACATTCAGTCGGCAGGTGATGCCACAATGACCACCTTCCTCTCACAAATCTACAACCTCAATCCTGTCGGCGGCACACGTCTTCGTGGAGGACTTCATGATGTTGGCAAATATTTCCATGAAACAGATACTGGAGATGTTGCGGCACTCAGAACATCGGATGGCTTAAATCCGGGAACGTGTAGTGGGGACACCTCTGTGTTCTATGATGCTCAAAGTGACGTAGATGCCGATCTCTGCGATGATACTGGGGGGGAATGTCAACGGGCCTATGTTATAGCCATGACCGATGGTTATTATAACAACGCCTTTGATTTTGACGATTTTGGCTCAACAGGGTTTGATGATAATGTTGACGGAACTGAAAATGTTATTTTCAGCGACACCTCGGAAAACACACTTGCCGACATCGCCATGTATTTCTATAATCTTGATCTCGATACAACACTTGCTGACAACCTGTCCGTTAAAAACTATGACACCCAAACATCACAACACCTAGTAACCTACGGTGTCTCATTTGGCGTTTTTGGACGCTATGATCCAAATTTATTTCCAGACTGTCTGCCTGAATGTGAAGCTGGCGTAAATGGCTGCCCACAAATTGACCAACTAAGCAAAATTGATGCTGCCAACTGTGTCTTTGTTGACGGAGTATTGACCACCTGTGATGATGGCACCGGAACCCAGGTAGCTGGTCCCTTTGCTAACAGCTGTCCGGATTGGTACCCTGTTACAATCAATACCAACCAAACCATTGATGATCTTTATCATGCCAGTGTCAACAGCCGTGGCAAGTTCCTTAATGCCGCCAACCCGGATGAGCTTATTCAGTCCATGAAAACAATCAAGGACCTTATTACGGCCCAGGTTGGTTCAGCCTCTTCGGTTGCTTTGAATGCCAAGAAGCTTAAACAAGGTGCGCTGGTCTATCAGGCCATCTACAATTCTGGCCAATGGTCAGGTGACCTTGTCGCTAAATGCCTATCCGCTGATGGCTATATCCAATCTTGTGATGTTACCGATTGTCAAACTAGTTGTGATGATGATTATGACACCTGCATGGCCGTAACTTGCCCTGGTGGGGAAAGTACCTGTCAAGCGAGTTGTGAGGCCTTAAGACAAACCTGTCTCACCACAAATGACTGTGCCAATCTCGGTGGTAGTTCGATTAAATGGAGTGCTGATGATGTCCTTGACCCGGATCCAACCACACATTTTGGTACAACTGACTGGTATGATAGACGTAATATCCTGACCATGGTGGATGATGATGCCAATGTTGCCACAGATAATATTGGTGTTCCATTTACCTGGGATAATTTACCAGCGGCCTATCAAACGGCCCTCGATGTTGACGCTACTAAAGGGGAAGCCATCCTTGAGTATCTCCGAGGTGAAGACCAATATGAGGCAGCCAGTGAAATTGCCAATGGTACATCTGTCTACAATTTTCGGGATAGATCATCTAAATTCGGAGACTTCATTCACTCCGAACCTTACCATATCAACGATACTACCTTAAACCTGGATATGGTTTTTGTTGGTGCTAACGATGGTATGCTCCATGCCTATAACGGCTCAACCGGTGAGGAAATTTTCTCCTATATCCCTAATATCGTTTTCAACAACTTGAAAGAGTTCCCCCAGTCTACCTACAATAACAATCACCGATATTTTGTTGATGGTTATATGTTTAAAAAAGATGTCGGAAATACAACAATCCTTGTTGGTGGACTAGGAAAGGGAGGTAAAGGATTCTATTCTCTGGACCTTACAGCTCTATCCGCAACACTTCCCGCCGCAGCAGCCGCAGCAGATATCCCAGCCAGTAAAACTGTTTGGGAGTCAAATGCCAACGCAATTGTAAACTGGGAATTTAGTGATACCTATAAACCTGCCATCCTGGGAGCAACATTACCAGACAACGATATGGGGTACAGCTTTTCAAGACCAGAGATTGCCGGCACAAATGATACAGGAGCCGGAGACTTTATGGTCGTCTTTGGCAATGGTTACGAAAGTACCAATGGCAATGCGGTGCTATACCTATTAGGCCTTGACGATGATGGCAATATTGCCTGGGAAAAGAAAATCGACACAGGCGTTGGCGGAGCTTCACCCGATTGCAATGGCCTGTCCACCCCAGCCCTTATTGACCCTGATTTTGATGGCAAGATTGACTTCATCTATGCTGGCGACCTCCTTGGCAATATGTGGAAGTTTGATGTTAGGGATGAAGACCGCAATAATTGGGACGTTTACTTTGATGACGGAGCCATTAAAAAGCCCCTCATTCAGGTTAAAAGTTCTGGTGGAATTCGCCAGCCAATCACATTGAAACCGAATGTTACGGTTTTTTGTCAAGTTGGCTCCGAAGGATACCTTGTGATCTTCGGAACAGGACGTTTACTCGGAACAGGGACAATATCTGGTACAGCCAGCCCCTTAGCTGATAGTGGGGACCTGGCACTCCAGAGCATGTATGCCATCTACGACTGGAGCCCAGCTTGGGAAACCAGCGGTAACCCCCTTTCTAACCAAAAACACCTCGGTGTTTTTGGTACAGATACCGGGGCTACAGCAGCATGCGAAACATCATGCAGTAACATCCGTGGCGCAACTGGTATTTCAGGAACCTGTATTGATTCTTGCAACGGCAATGCAGAATGTGAAAATATCTGCTACGAAGAGGAGGCAGCATGTATAACAAACTGTAGCAACATCAGGGCGTTAACCAATGTTGCCAATATTCCTGAGACAAGCGGGTTTGATGAGTATGTAACATTACTGCAACAGACTCAAGTTTACATCGGTGGGATCAATTATGACTCCACAGGCCAAATTATAGACCAGGTATATGGGGCAGATGACACTGATGCCTACGATGAGATTACCCAGGTTTTCTCTGATAATGCAATTTCATGGCTAACAGTTGATGGTTTGAGTACTTTTTCCGCAGATACCAACAAAACTGCCAGGCACCTTGGTTGGTATATTGATCTACCAACCAATGGTTCCAGGGTTATTAACGATCCAGAAGTTCTTGATGGCAAGGTTTTATTCACCAACTCAGTTCCATCAGACTCTCCATGTGAAGGGGGTGGCGATTCCTGGATCCTTACCGTGGACTACTGCTCTGGCGGACGTCCTTCCCTGGCATTTTTTGATCTAAACGGGGACGGGTATATCAATAACGAGGATCTAATTAATATAGGGACATTAACTGATCCTATATATGTTGTTCCTGCAGGCTTTAAGCTCAAAGGCTTAACCCCAGCCCCAACCATTGTTGAAAAGGATGGTAGTGATAAGATTTACTTCCCAACATCCGACATTGGTGTTGAAGGAATTCCCCTACTTGGCGATGGCGACGTGTCAGATATTACTGGCGTAACATTTTGGCGAGAACTGGAATGGAAGTAAATTATTTTAAATACCCTCCCTGCAGATAAAAGGGAGGGTACAACTCTGGAGAGTTCGTTATGAAACTAGATTTATATCCCCATAAAAATTATTTATTCGCCATCCTGGCCGTCTTCTTTTTTTGTCTGACGGGTCTGGCTCAGGCTGAACAGAACAAGGATCAATTCGGCGTAATCCTCCCGCCCAACACCCAGAGAGCACAAGGTCGTATTGATGGTGTAAAAGTTGACAACGCAGGAAATGGTATCATTATTATCAATGATCAACCTTTCAGAGTCACTTACGCAACCAGGTATTATAATTCCTACAAAAAGAGAGTGAGCCTCGACACATTTAAACAGCAATACCTGGATACTGGGTTTTACCGAAATTCACGTATTCTTTTGGCCCTTTGGCCAGAAAAAGACGAAGAGGATAAATCGGCAAATCCTTCCACAGCAACATCACCAAAGCCTCAAGATCAGAATAGCCTAGTTAGAGACAATGGGGTCTGGAAGAACTAAGGCCGCTAAAGCGGAAATGTAGGTTTGTAAAGGTACTAATACGTGCCTAACATATTGGTCAGCAAACAGAATCGAGGATGGAATTCAATGGGACAAAGGGATGCAGCAGGGTTTTCACTTATTGAAGTTATGATTGTTATTGCTATCATTGGCATAATTGCTGCGATAGCAACACCAAACATGATTGCCTGGCGGGAAGATCGGCAATTACGGGGTGCCACATTTACCTGCAAGGCCGACATCCAAAAGACTAAATTAAACGCCATAAAATATATTTCTAAAGCCTGTATAGAATTCCAGCCCCCGAACCAGTACAAAAGCTGGGTTGATACAACAAATCCGGCAGTACCATGCGTGTTTGACGCCGGTGGCGATATTCTTATCACCGAGAGAACACTCCCCTCCGGGATTACACTTACCCCAAGTTTCGGGGGCAATGCCCAGATTCGCTTTGATTCAAAAGGTCTTCCAGAATCCCCTGTTGGTAATGTTACACTCTCAAGCACAGACGGCTCTGAAATAAAAATAATACTGAATCGTATTGGTCGTCTGCGCCTGGAAGAACTCTAATTACCATCTACACCAACCCCTGATCCAGCATGGCAT
This sequence comes from Deltaproteobacteria bacterium, assembly GCA_024277655.1. Classification (GTDB taxonomy): domain Bacteria; phylum Desulfobacterota; class Desulfobulbia; order Desulfobulbales; family SURF-16; genus JAJRUT01. The sequence goes on from JAJRUT010000026.1 coordinate 7,339, forward strand.
TTACCACCTTGGTGAATCCGGCGATGTTGGCTCCTGCCACGTAGTTACCTTCCATACCGTAGTCTGTTGAGGCATCGAGACAGGTTTTATGGATGGATTTCATAATTTGCTTTAGACGTTCTTCAACCTCCTCCGCCGGCCAGTTAAGGCGCATGGAGTTTTGGGCCATTTCAAGCCCGGACACGGCAACCCCACCGGCGTTTGCGGCCTTTCCTGGGCCGTACAAGATCTTATGGTCGAGATACACGGATATGGCCTCGTTATCTGAGGGCATATTGGCCCCTTCTGACACGAGGAATATGCCGCCTGCCATGAGATTTTCGGCATCCTGCTGGTTAATTTCATTTTGGGTGGCACTGGGAAAGGCACAATCCGCCTTATGGGCCCAGAGGGGGTTATGGTCAATGCTCGGATCTACAGGGGTATAGACTGCACTTGGGTATTTATCCGCGTATTCACTAATCCGACCCCGTTTGACGTTTTTAAGTCGCATCAGCCATTGCAATTTTTCCGTGGTAACCCCCTCTTCATCATAGATATAGCCAGCCGAGTCAGACAGGGTAACCACCTTACCGCCAAGGGTAAGGATCTTTTCGGTGGTGTATTGGGCGACATTTCCACTACCCGAGACAATACAAGTTTTGCCTTCCAGGCTATCACTCCTGGTGGCAAGCATCTCAGCAGCGAAATAGACACAGCCATAACCTGTGGCCTCCGGACGAATAAGGCTACCGCCCCAATTTATTGATTTACCTGTGAGTACGCCGGTAAACTCGTTTTTCAGTTTTTTATAATAACCAAACAGATAGCCTATTTCCCGGGCACCAACCCCGATATCACCAGCAGGCACATCGGTATTTGGGCCGATATGCCTGTATAGTTCAGCCATAAAGGATTGGCAAAAGCGCATCACCTCGGCATCGGACTTGCCCTTAGGATCAAAATCGGAACCACCCTTCCCGCCTCCCATGGCAAGAGTCGTGAGACTGTTCTTAAACACCTGCTCAAAGGCCAGAAATTTTATGATGCCAAGATTTACCGATGGATGAAAGCGCAAACCACCTTTATACGGGCCGATGGCCGAATTCATCTCCACCCGAAAGCCACGATTGACATGAACCTGTTCCTGATCGTCCATCCATGGCACCCGAAACATAATAACCCGCTCAGGTTCGGTGATCCGTTCAAGTACAGCGTGCTGGCGAAATTCAGGATTACGTTCAAGCACCGGTTTAACCGTTTCCACGACTTCGGAAACGGCCTGATGAAATTCACGTTGTTCTGGGTCTTTATCGGTGATGGTGGTCATGATGTCCATTGTAGTAATCTCCTTTGGAGCTTAATTTAAGGTTTATAAGGATAAAGGGAGAAGGGGCAAGATGGGGAGGCTTATACATTATCTCCGACTCCTTACCACCTTTTATCCTTACAACGTACCCAGTCAATCTGAGGTGAAATACTTAAAGCTTACACTTTCCACCTTATGCCTATCTTCTGCAAACATGACGCACTCAGGGGCAACGCCATCAATCTTTATAATCATGGTGTGTTTTATTCTAACATGTTGGAGGAACCTACTTTCGTCTATGACCTCCTGACCCTTAAAAAAATCATAATCGAAGCGATCCTCATCCTCGTTAATGGTTATGTACGGAATACCTAAGGATGTAATATTTTGAAAGAAATGCGAACCCTGCGAAGGATCAGCCTTAAACTCCCTGGTCCGTATCTCAACAAACCCCCGAACCCCTGAAATATCCTGCCACTGCACCGGAATACCAAGCCAGCGATCGGCAGAACCCCAACGGCCTGGCCCCACCAGGAGGTAAGAGAGATCATTTGCAACCATTCTTTTATTAAACGCTTTGATTTCAGCAGCAATGGCAATAGTTTCACCCGGTTCAAAATCCTCAGGCTTCACAATAATGATATCATTAATGGACTCAAAAACACCATGTCCTAATGCATGTTTTGAATGACAAAAAGCCCGTTCTCTCTCATCATCACTGATGGAAACATGATAACTATCACCGATTTTGACCATCGGCCGCATCTGGAGAATATACAAGACAGATTTTGCCGGATCAGGGTCAAGATCAACGGCAAACTCGATCTCGGCAGGGCAGCCTATACCTTTATGGGCAAGTTGCAGAACAGCAAAAAGAGATTCAGATAATGATATAGCCTGATACTTAAGGATACTGGCAAAGGTGAGAACAGGAACACCTTTTGGATTAAAACCATCCCTGATCCTGTTTTCTTCCGGAAAATAAGATGACGACAAGCTCTGAACCGCAGCAGAGTCCAGACATTCATCCACCTCAAGTTTAGCCAGACTCGCAGCCTCATCTGTACTTAGTGGCCGATCATCACCTGTCATATCGAGACAATAAAAATAGCGCTGACTATTTTTGAGAATATCTTCCACAGAAGAAAACTGAATAATATGCTTTGGAAATTTCGGCGAAAAACGCACGGATTTTTCGCCCTCAACCACAGTCTTACCAAGGCCGAGAGCAACATGGACAATACCATCATCAGACTTCATGGGCCCTACGGGATAAAAATTATGGGACTGGGCAACACCTGAAATCGCCGGATAGTAATAATCACCATACCGACGCCCGACCACCTCCTGGATAACCACGGACATTGAATCCTTTTCCTGGGTAGAATGGACAGATTTAGAAAAAGCCAAGGGCCCTTCAAACCAGGTAGAAGCCCAGACAAGGCGTAGCGCATCCTGCAGAATATTAAAGCGGGCCCGAAAATCTTCCTGATTATTGGGGAGCATATATGTCTTGTATAATCCGGCATAAGGCGCGGCGTGGCCATCTTCAAGCAGACTTGACGAGCGAATACATAGAGGGTGGGTAACGGCGTTGAGTATCCTGCGCAAATCACGTAAAAGCCAGGCCGGAATAGGACAGGACAAGAAAATATCAGCAATTTCCTGATCCGTCATCTTCCCACCTAGCTCCTGCAGGCTGTTTTCTTCAACAAATGAATCAAAACCCATTGAGGCAATGACAATTGTTTTAGCAAATTCCACCTTTAAGGGTAATTCTTCCACCGCAACCGACCGGGGCAGGATATTGGCCATAAAGGC
>JAJRUT010000027.1 GCA_024277655.1 Deltaproteobacteria bacterium
CTTAATTCTTAATTCTGGATTCTGGATTCTGGATTCTGGATTCTGGATTCTGGATTCTGGATTCTGGATTCTGGATTCTGGATTCTGGATTCTGGATTCTGGATTCTGGATTCTTATAACCCACGAAAACACAAAGAGCACAATATAAGCAAGGTACTTCGTGTTTTCTCCTTAACAGCATGACGCAAATACAGTACATTTTATCCCATGACAGAACAAATCGACAATATCGCCGTAATCGGTGCCGGAAGCTGGGGCACCGCGCTGGCCAAGGTGCTGAGTGACAAGGGTCACAGGGTGTGGCTGTGGGGCCATGACCCTGCCCATATCACAGACATCCAGACCAAGCGCGAGAACAGCAAATACCTGCCGGGCTTTCCACTGGCCGAGAGCCTCAAGGCAACGAGTAGCCTTGAGGAGGCCGTAAGCGGACACCCCGTTATCGTCATGGCAGTCCCGTCCCATGTCACGCGGGATATTTTTAAGCAAATCACACCCTTCTTACAAACCGACGCCATCATCGTTTCTGCCACCAAGGGCATCGAGAACAACACCCTTGTCACCATGACCCAATTACTTGCAGAAGAACTGAGTCTTGCTAAAATCAAAGGACATACCGCTGTCCTTTCAGGCCCAAGTTTTGCCAAGGAGGTCGCCCAGCGCATCCCAACCGCAGTAACGGTCGCCGCTGATACCACCAAGGTTGCCGAGTATATCCAGAACCTCTTTTTCACCGATCGTTTTCGGGTCTACACCTCCACCGACCTGATCGGCCTTGAACTTGGTGGCGCCCTTAAAAACCCCATCGCCATTGCCGCCGGCATCTGCGATGGCGCAGGCCTTGGCACCAATACCCGCGCCGCCCTCATCACCAGGGGACTTACCGAAATCACCCGACTCGGGGTCAAGATGGGAGCCTCCCCCCTCACCTTTGCGGGGCTTGGCGGGCTTGGCGATCTGGTTCTAACCTGCACCGGCGACCTCTCCAGAAATCGTACCGTGGGCGTGAAACTTGGCCAGGGCATGAGTCTTAAGGACATTTTGGCTGAAATGGAAATGGTGGCCGAAGGGGTAAAAACCACCAAATCAGCCTGGAACCTGGCCCAGCGTGAAGATGTCGAGATGCCCATTCTAGAACAGATGCATCAGGTATTATACGAAGACAAACCCTGCTCCGAAGCCATTGAAGCCCTATTGAACCGAGATCAAAAAGGCGAGGATGAATTTGCCGCATAAATCATCATTCCCCTTTGGCCTTTCAACCCTTTCCACCTTTAACTAACCTTCCACCATGCCCATAAAACTGACCCAAACCGTCAAAGCCTCCGGCTGAGCGGCAAAAATAAGTCCGGGGGACCTGGACAATATACTTTGTGGACTCTCTCTGCCCAAAGACCCGAACCTTATCATCGGGGCTGAAGGGTATGATGATGCGGGGGTGTATCGTTTAAACGATGACACGGCCCTGATCCAGACCCTGGACTTTTTTACGCCCATCGTCGATGATCCCTATCTCTTCGGGCAGATCGCCGCAGCAAACTCACTTAGCGACGTATACGCCATGGGGGGCAGTCCACTCCTTGCCATGAATATTGTCTGCTTTCCCATAAACTCCATGGATAAATCCATTTTAAAAGAGATTCTTCAGGGGGGCTTAAGCAAGATTCAGGAGGCAGGCGCCCTGCTTGTGGGGGGGCATTCGGTTGAGGACGAAGAGACCAAATACGGGTTATCCATCACCGGCACCGTCCATCCGGATGAGGTTCTTCTGAACTCGGGAGCCAAGGTTGGCGACCAGCTAATACTCACCAAACCGCTGGGCACAGGAATCCTCTCCACCGCCATAAAGGGCGAAATCAGCGATACCAAGCTCGAAAGCAACATCAGCCGCTGTATGGCAACGTTAAACAAAACACCTGGAGAGACCATCAAGGGACTCGCCCATGGCGCCACCGACATCACCGGCTTTGGTCTTTTGGGTCACCTGCATGAGATGGCAGAGGCAAGTGGCGTGGGGATCAAACTCGACCTTGCCAAACTCCCCCTCCTTGCCCGCACCAAAGAATTCGCGGATATGGGCATTATCCCGGAGGGTGGTCATAAAAACCTGAAATTTTATGAGAAGTTTCTCGTTTCACCCCTTGGTACACGAGACAGTATGCGCCTGATTCTTGCTGACCCGCAGACCTCAGGTGGCTTGCTGATTGCCGCAAGCCCTGAAAACAGCAGGCAGATTCTCCAGAGGATTAGCAGATCAGGCTACGAGTACGAATGCGTCATCATTGGCGAGGTGATTGCTGAACATATCGGCAAGATATGTACATAGATCCGCCATTTGCCAACCAGTAGTGTCCGGATTTTTATGCCCCTTTACTCCGCTCCCACTCCACATTTCTTGATTTTCAACAATACTCAAGGCTAACCTCAGCGCACCATCACCCGAATCAACGGCTCCAGGAACAAGGCCCGGCCAATCACAAAGAGAATCATGGAAAGGATCGCCGCAATTGGCACGGTAATAAACCAGGAGCTGAATATCCTCTTGGCAACGTCACGGTCAATCCCGCCAAGCCCCCGGGCAAGGCCAATCCCCATAATGGCACCAACCAACGTGTGGGTGGTGGAAACAGGCAATGACATCCTGGTGCAAATCAGCACCGTGGCAGTGGCGGCAATATCCGCCGCAACCCCGCGCGACGGAGTAATTTCGGTAATCTTCGTCCCCACCGTCACCATCACCCTATGACCATAGGTCGCCAGACCAAGAACAATCCCGGTACCACCCAGGCAAAGAATCCAGAACGGCACCCCGACACTCTTTGAGATATCACCGGTACGGACAATATCGACAATGGCCGCAAAGGGGCCGATAGCATTGGCAACATCATTGGCTCCATGGGCAAAGGCCACCGCACAAGAGGATATAATCACCAGTGGCACAAACACTCCTTCAACAGCATCCAACTGCTTGGCAATGGATAAATCCTGTTTATCCTTTAACTTGTAGGAGCAGTAAAACTTGGCAACAACAAAACTTGCGACAGCAAGCCCCAGGGAAATATACAGCGACACATCATCGGTAAGCCACGGGATATTACCAATAACATGCTTGAGACCCTTATATATGGTGGCCAGACAGACAACAATGGTAAGCAAAAACACGATATAGGGCGTATAAACCATGGCGGCCCGGGCCGGACGCGTTCGCCCCAGGATATTTTTTGATATAAATTTAAATAAGAAAAAGGCACATACCCCACCGACCACAGGGGAGATAAACCAGGATGCGACAATCTGCGACATCTTCACCCAGTTTACGGCATCGATACCGGCAGCAACAATACCAAAGCCAGCCACGGCACCGACAATGGAGTGGGTGGTGGAAACCGGCATGCCAAAGACCGAGGCCACATTGAGCCACAGGGCGGCACACAGCAGGGCTGCCGTCATACCAAGCACCAGAAGTGCTGCGGCCTCACCTTCACGCAGACCAGGCATATTCGCCAGAACCATGGGATCAACAATCCCCTTGCGTACGGTATTGGTCACATGGGAACCCACCAGAACTGCACCGGCAAACTCACAAATCCCGGCAAGAATCACCGCCTGTTTAACCGTTAAAGCCTTAGAACCAACCGCATCGGCCATGGAATTGGCAACATCATTCGCGCCAATATTCCAGGCCATATACAGGCCAATAGCGCCTGTCACCAGTATAATAAACGTCGTAATATCCATTCATCCCCCAAAAGAACCTTCCCACCGGCTCTTCCTTCTTCCCTTTTAAACCACTATCCGACAGAGAGATACCCCCGCCAACACCATGCTAGTTATCGATCATTGCTCGCAAATAATCCCCGGCATTTTCAGCCTCATTGGCAATGGCAGACAATTTTAGCAACATCTTCTCATAAAACATTAAATCTATAGGCCCAACCTCACCCTCCAGCTTATACATCTTGATGGAGAGATCCCTGGCGATTCGATCCGCCCGCCACTCCTCCTGACCAAGCTCCTTAATAATGCCAAGCACCAATCGCGCCTCAGCCCCGGAAAAAGATACCTCAGCCAGATTACGAAACTCAACCGTTGCGGTAAGCAAACTACCGGTCACCTGAAAGACCTGGCCCACAAAGGCCAGAAAATCGGCATGGAGTTCCGGATGCAGACGGGTCTTACGGATCATAAGAATGACCGAAAAGTCCTCAGCATAATCCGCCATCTTCTCCTGACATTGCAAAAAGCCATCAAGCTCTTCACGGTTTACCGGTAGGAAAAAACGCCGGGGCAAATGGTCACGGATATTATGTTTTAACAGATCCGCCTCATATTCAATTTTGGAGACCTTGTCCTGCAGTAAATGAACACGTCCATAGTCTTCCGCGATAACGGCCTCAAGCAGTGGCTTCACAAGCTCCACACACTCATGCACCTTGCGGGCATGCTCCATCAGGTAACCAATGGGAGACTTGCCAAATAAATCCTGAATAATTGCCATATACAGCCCTCTTTAAAAAGGTTCTTTTTATCGCCTGTTCAGTCTGAAACAAAGACTCGAGCATACCCTAGGGCTATGGCAAAGTCAAGCAAGGCCAACACCCCAATAGCCCCATTATTTCAACGACAGAACAACACCTTACACACCAACACCCCGCACCCGCAACGGCATGATCCATAGACGCCAAGCATTGGTGGTGAGATTGTGTTATTCTCCCCCCATGCCACTTGACCTCCCCGCCCTGCCCATCCACGCCGTCCTGCCTGAATTATGCCACACCCTGCAACACCACAACACCATAATCCTCGCCGCAGAACCGGGCTCCGGCAAAACAACCATTGTCCCCCTTGCCCTGCTTGACGAGCCATGGGCGAACAACCAGAAAATTATCGTCCTTGAACCCAGACGCTTGGCGGTACGAATGGCAGCCAGGCGGATGAGTCAGATCTGTGGCCAACGGGTGGGGCAACGGGTTGGCTATCGCATTCGTTTTGACCGGAAGAGTGGCCCCAAAACCAGAATCGAGGTGGTCACAGAGGGCATCCTGATCCGGATGATCCAACATGATCCGGAGCTATCAGGGGTGGGTCTGGTGATTTTTGATGAGTTCCATGAACGTACCCTGATGGCCGATCTTGGCCTTGCCCTGTGTCACGATGTCCGGGAACTACGCGAAGACCTAAAAATAATGGTTATGTCCGCCACCCTGGACAACGAGAGCATCAGCAAGGCGCTTGGAGATGTGCCGGTGATTACCGGCAAGGGACGATGCTACCCGGTTGCAGTCACCTATCTTAGTCGGCCCAGCACCGCGCCCCTTGTGCCCCGCACTATTCACGCCATTCACCGGGCTCTGGCAGAACAGGAAGGCGACATCCTTGTCTTTTTACCCGGAGCCGGTGAGATCAGAAGGGTGCAGTCACAAATACAGGGCGACTGCCTCTGTTTGCCCCTTTACGGCAACCTCCCCCAACAGGAACAGGATCGTGTTTTTGCGCCCTCTGACCAGAGGAGGGTAATCCTTGCCACTCCCATTGCCGAAACGAGCCTCACCATTGAAGGCATAACTGTTGTTATTGATTCCGGACTTATGAAAAAACCCCGTTTTTCCAGTGCCACAGGACTCTCAAGCCTCTGCACCGTGGGAATCTCCAAGGCCTCTGCCAAGCAACGCCAAGGCCGGGCAGGACGCCTCTGCCCTGGCGTGTGCTACCGGCTATGGATACAGGGTGAGCATCACTCAAAACCGGAGTTTAGCCCCCCGGAAATTCTGGATGCTGATCTCGCCCCCCTTGTCCTCGAAACATTGCACTGGGGTGTTCCAGACCCAAGGGGACTAACCTGGATTGACCCACCCCGCAGAAGCGGGGTCACCCAGGCCCAGGAGCTTCTTTTGCGCCTTGCCATCATTAATACAAAGGGTCAACTCACAAAACTTGGCCAACACGTGGCCCCACTGCCACTACATCCACGCCTGGCCCTGATGATCCATAAAGGCCAAGAACAAGGGCTCGGCTGGTTGGCCTGCCTTCTCGCCGCACTCCTGCAAAACAGAGATATATTCAGGGGACAAAACCCGGAGCGTAGCGCAGATATTGAAGACAGACTTGAGCTCTTACAACTCTTTGAGCAGAACAAATCTACCCTGATCAGAAACCGGGGGGCAGACCCTGATATCTGCCGCAAGATTCTCCAGGAGGCCAGGCAATACCAGCGCCTTGTCGGTAGCACCAATAAAATCATAGATTTCGGCGAAACGGGCAATCTCCTGGCCCTCGCCTACCCTGACCGCATCGCCATGAAAAAACAGGATGCCAGCCAGCATACCCTCTCATCAGGGCGCGGAGTCTTACTCCAACGGGGCGATCATCTCCACCATGCCCCGTTTTTAGTGGTGGCAAACCTTGATGGCGGCAAAAAACAGGGTCGCATCTTCCTTGCCGCCAGCCTGAGCAAAGAAACCATTTTCAGCCATCATCGACACCTCCTAAACCACAAAGAACAGGTACTCTGGACAAAAAATAGGGCCGAATCTGTTACCATCACCAGCCTGGGCAAGCTGGAGCTTCAACGCACCCCCTTACCAACCACAGACCAGGAAACCGTGCGCCAATGTCTGCTCGCAGGAATACAACAGGCAGGAATAACGTGTTTGAACTGGCAAAAGAAAAGCCGCGACCTAAAGGCCCGGATGGTGGCCGCCCACCAGTGGCGACCAGACGAATGGCCGGATGTGGCGGATCACGCTCTGGAAAAAGATCTGAGCTGGCTTGCGCCCTATCTTGACGGGGTAAGCAGCTTAAAGCAGTTGCACCAGCTAAACCTTGAGCAAATCCTCAAATCTCTGTTGTCCTGGCAACAGCAACAGGAGCTGGACCGCCTCCTGCCAAGCCATCTTACCGTGGCCAGCGGCTCAAGGGTCAAGCTAAGTTACCAACCAGGCAAGCCCCCCATCCTTGCCGTACGACTGCAAGAACTCTTCGCCACCACCACGACACCAACCGTCCTGAACGGGGCCATGCCCGTCCTCATCCACCTCCTGTCACCGGCAAACCGCCCCATACAAATCACCAGTGATCTTGCTGGATTCTGGCAGAACACCTACCCGGAAGTCAAAAAGGAGCTGTTGGGGCGTTATCCAAAGCATTACTGGCCCGATGACCCACTTACCGCAACGGCCACCGCACGGGTAAAAAGACGAAAGCAATAACACCCGGCAAGTCGGATGGAGATGTTCTTTTTTCGTGACTTCCCGTTGAAAAACTAGCATAACCTGCAAGAAACTTAAAACTTCGTCCAGGAACCTGTCATGCCAAGCCCCAGCCATATCGGTTTTCTCCAATTTGACATCAGCGCCAGCCCCGCAGACAACCTGCACACCCTGCAACAGCATCTTGCAGAGCATGTCGTTCCCCCCCAAACATTTATAGCCCTGCCTGAGTTATGGTATTCGGGCTTCAACTACGATACCCTTGCCAAACAGGTATCAGAGACAAAGGCCATTCTCAGCCAACTGCAAACCCTCTGTCAAAAATACCAACTCATCCTGGCCGGCAGTCTGCCAAGCCGTGAAGACAACGGAATCTGCAACACCCTCTACGTGGTGGATCAATCCGGGGTCATTGCCGCCTTCGCCAAGCAGCATCTATTTGGGCCCATGCAGGAGGATCGCCATTTTACTCCGGCCACAACGCTACAGGCTGTTTGTACAGAATATGGCACACTGGCAGGCCTTGTCTGCTATGACCTACGCTTTCCAGAACTTGCCAAACAGCAGACCCAGCAGGGAGCAGAACTTCTCATCGTCTGTGGCCAATGGCCCAGGGCGCGTATTGATCACTGGCGCATCCTGCTGCAGGCCAGAGCCATTGAGAACCAGGTGCATGTCATTGGTTGTAACCGGATTGGCAGCACAGACGGTACAGAGTTCGGCGGGCATTCCATGTTGATCGACCCAAACGGAGTGATTCTTGCTGAAGGTGGCGACATACCCCTCCTCCACCATGCCCCGATACTCCCCCAGACCCGCCAGGAACTGCAAAAAAACTTTAACACCGTGGGGCCAAAACCGTGGCGAGTGGCAGACAGTAACAAGGTGTACTCCCTGGCCAGACTCATCCCCACCATTCACCAGGCAAAACAAAATGGTCAACGGGTTGTCTTCACCAATGGCTGTTTCGATATCCTCCACGAGGGACATGTCACCTATCTTGAAGCCGCACGCAGGCAGGGCGACTGCCTTGTTGTTGGCCTAAACAGCGACGCCTCCATCAGCTCCATAAAAGGGCCTGGCCGCCCGATGAATAAAGAAAACAGCCGAGCCAGGCTCCTTGCCGCCCTGGGCTGTGTTGACCATGTGGTGATCTTTGGCGATGACACCCCGCTTAGACTCATCACCAGTCTTATGCCAAATATTCTGGTCAAAGGAGCCGACTGGCCCATAGACCAGATTGTCGGCGGTAAAGAGGTTATAGCTGCAGGGGGAGAGGTAAAAACCATCGAGTTTGTCGGTGATTTTTCCACCACCGGCCTTATAGAACAGATCCGCAAAAAGTGACACCTCTCCCGAACCTGGTGTAACAGCAGTTACAATATAGCCCAGGAAAACGCCCAGCATAGGGCCAAAATAAAAAAAACATTTTTTTATTCACACCCTCTTGATTTTTCAAACTGCCATTCCTATTGTATCGACCACGAAGGAAGCAGGCGGTATAAACATGCCTTTTCCTTAGTTTTTTTTATTAACTCCGTTGATCCATATTTCAAGCAAACGGTCAACGCTCATAGGGAATCATCCCGAAAAACCATTACCAAACATTAGTTGGAGGCAGTAAATGAAAATTCGTCCTTTGAATGATCGTATCCTTGTTAAGCGCCTTGAGAGCGAGACAACCACATCCGGCGGTATCATCATTCCTGATAGTGCCAAAGAAAAACCAGCCGAAGGTGAAATTGTTGCCGTTGGTGTTGGCAAACTTAACGATAAAGGCGAGCGGGTTGTCCTTGAAGTTAAGGTTGGCGATTCAGTTCTTTTCTCCAAGTATGGCGGAACGGACGTAAAGATTGATGGCGAAGAATTCCTCATCATGCGCGAAGATGATATCCTCGGCGTTGTTGAAGCCTAATTAGGCCTTGCTAAAATAATACCAAATTCATAATTATTAAACTCATTAGCTGTTTAAGGCTCAAGACTCCAAAGCGTGCAGGAAATACATCACTCCCCTTTGTTTATCCATAAAGTTGAGTGCCTGAATCCAAATCGTTTCTTTGGCCTAAACATTTAAAGATACGGAGATATAACAATGTCTAAAGAAATTAAGTATGGCGTAAAAGCCCGTGAACAAATCCTGACCGGCGTAAACGCCCTGGCAGACGCCGTAAAAGTAACCCTCGGACCCAAGGGACGTAACGTCCTTATCGAAAAATCCTTTGGTGCCCCGATAATCACCAAAGACGGTGTTACCGTGGCCAAAGAAATCGACCTTGAATGCAAGTTCGAAAACATGGGCGCCCAAATGGTTAAGGAAGTTGCCTCCAAGACCTCTGATGTTGCCGGTGACGGTACCACCACAGCGACTCTCCTTGCTCAAGCCATCTACACCGAAGGCTCAAAGCTTGTTGCTGCTGGCACCAACCCAATGGAAATCAAGCGCGGTATCGACCAATCTGTCGAAGTTGTTGTTGCAGAACTTGCCAAACTTGCCAAGCCCACCAAAGAGCAGACCGAGATTGCCCAGGTTGGTACTATCTCTGCCAACTCCGATGCCACCATCGGTAACATCATTGCTGAGGCCATGGACAAGGTTGGTAAAGAAGGCGTAATCACCGTTGAAGAAGCCAAATCAATGGACACCACCCTTGACGTTGTTGAAGGAATGCAATTTGATCGCGGTTACCTTTCCCCTTACTTTATAACCGATGCCGAGAAGATGGAAGTAAACATCGAAGAGCCTCTTATCCTCATTAACGAGAAGAAGATCTCCAATATGAAGGATCTCCTGCCCGTCCTTGAGCAGGTTGCTAAACTTGGCCGTCCGCTCTTCATCATTGCTGAAGATATCGATGGCGAAGCCCTTGCCACCCTCGTGGTGAACAAACTGCGTGGAACCTTGAATATCTCTGCTGTTAAAGCCCCTGGCTTTGGCGACCGTCGCAAGGCGATGATGGAAGATATTGCCATCCTCACCGGCGGTATTGTGGTAACAGAAGATCTTGGTATCAAACTTGAAAACATCACCATTGACGACCTTGGTACTGCCAAGCGCGTTGTTGTCGATAAAGACAACACCACCATTATTGATGGTGCTGGTGATGGCGATAAACTTGCTGCCCGTGTTAAGCAGATCCGTGCTCAGTCCGAAGACTCTTCCTCAGATTACGACCGTGAGAAGCTCCAGGAACGTCTGGCTAAGCTGATCGGCGGTGTTGCTGTCATCAATGTTGGTGCAGCCACCGAGATTGAGATGAAAGAGAAGAAGGCCAGGGTTGAAGATGCTCTGAATGCCACCCGTGCTGCAGTTGAAGAGGGAATCGTTTCCGGCGGTGGTACTGCCTATATCCGTTGCCTTGCTGCCCTCGACAAACTTGAGCTTCCCGGAGAGCAGGATCTTGGCCGTAAAATGATTATGCGCGCCCTTGAAGAGCCTGTTCGCCAGATCGCTACCAACGCCGGTTGTGAAGGCAGTGTTGTTGTCGAGAAGGTTAAGGAACTTGATGGATCCAACGGCTTCAACGCCGCCACAGAGGTGTACGAAGACCTTATCGCCGCCGGAGTTATTGATCCTGCCAAGGTAACCCGCACCGCATTACAAAATGCCGCATCCGTTACCGGACTGCTTCTCACCACCGAGTGTATGATCGCTGATAAGCCATCTGAAGATGCTGGCGGCATGCCTCCTATGCCTGGTGGCATGGGTGGAATGGGCGGCATGGGTGGAATGGGCGGCATGATGTAAAGCCGACCTAGATAACTTGTTATCTTAGTGAGACTTATGCCATGTTCGGTGTAAAGCCGACCTAGATAACTTGTTATCCTAGTGAGACTTACACCCCTCAAGGGGGTGCTATACAAAGTGCCATGTTAGGTTAGGTATAAAACCTTTGTTAAACATCACCACCTGAATAGGCTTCTTGTTTCATGCCGTAACAGCATGAATTTATAAGAAACTTATTCAAGACCCCACTAGAAGGGTTCTTTTCAACCGAAAAGAACCCTTTTTTTATTGACAACAAAGGCAAAATTGACCATATAGTCACTTCACTATTTAAGCATCTCCTGTGAGTTGACCTAAATATGAACGGCGATGTAGCTCAGTTGGTTAGAGCACTCGGCTCATATCCGAGTTGTCCGGGGTTCAACTCCCTGCATCGCCACCAAATATATCTGGCTTTGAAGCCAGTTTTTATATGCCCCGAGTCCTACACAGGATTTCGGGGTTTTTTATTTCCATGATGCTCCTCAGTATTCCAGACTTGATTCTTGTTTTGCGCAGACTCCATAGCACAACAGGGGGTAATATTACCCCCGGAAGTCCCCAAAGAACGAACAAGAACACTTCGCCATTTCCCTTGAGACTTGGGCAAGCGACTGGTACATGTTATGGTTATTTTAAATCATTCCATTACCTTATGGGGCTAGAGATATCATGGCGAAGAAAAAGACAGCAAAGAA
>JAJRUT010000028.1 GCA_024277655.1 Deltaproteobacteria bacterium
ACCCCCTCATACATGGTGGCAAGGCCAGTATTGGCCATGACCATGGCGAGGATGGCACAGATCATCAGGAGGATACCGCCGGACGCCTCGTCGTGGATGAATTCTTCCAGTGGTTTCAGTAGCTTCTGAAAAGATTTTTTTAAGGGAGGGTGGGCGGTCTCTTGTTGGTCGCTCATTATGGTTGTATCCTGCTAGTATTTTTTCTGGGGGATATTGTGCAAAGGGGGTATCCACTTTGCGCAAGTAGCCTTGTCACATGTTGTGGCGGTTTACAATTCCCCGATAAGTGGTAACTTCCGTGACTACAGCTTGTTCCATAAGTCGATAAAATAGTAAGCCTCTTGATCTTGATGTCCTTCGATTAAACCGAAAGGTGTACTCATCAAGATAATAATCGAGATGTTTTCCATGCACAGCACCTTGGTGGGTAGATAGTAAAACTCTTTTAAATAATGATGCTATACGATGAACTCCAGGCATTGCTACATGAGCAGGGTCTTCACTATGCGATAGGACAGTTTGTTTATGAATGTATCATCCATGCTTGACCAATTCGGAGTAACCAGTCCAGCCATCTGCTCGTATAATCGAACCGAGTTTGACCGTCTCGCATATGAATGGTATCAGACTTTCACCGGATACATCAGGAATTCTCTTCATTCGCACTCGCCCGTATCCCTTAGGATAGTGAATTTCAAGAGCAAGAATTACAATGTCTTTGCCTTCTGTACCACGCCCACGCTTCCCTTCTTTTTTTTTTACCACCGAGACATAAGTTTCATCAACTTCTACCGTTCCGGGCAAAAGATTTCGTCCTGGGCGAACCATTGCGATTCGCAATTTATGCAACCACGTCCAGGCCGTTTGGTAACTACCAAGGCCAAGAGATCGTTTAATACCAAGAGCACTCGTACCGTACTTTTGACTGGTTACAAGCCAAACAGCGAAAAACCATGTCCTCAATGGATAACGAGTTTTCTCGAAAATTGTTCCGGAGGTTATTGATGTCTCTTTACCACATTCTCGACAGTGCAAATATCCTCTTTCTGTTATCCAAGGAGCTTCTTGTGCGGTGCACGCAGGGCATTTGCAGCCTTGTGGCCAACGTAGTTGTACAAGATACCGGCGACAAGCTTCTTCGTTGGGGAAATAAGCATCAAATTCCGGTAACGAGCGTGGGTAGTCGATTCCAGCAACAAGATTCTTTGCATTTGTCATACAACAACATTAACTTACTTAACTAACTTGCGCTAAGTGGATACCCCCCTTTGTGCAATTTACCAAAGTCCATACCAAAGATAACCTTGACGTTAGGTATATCCACGTCTTCGCGTCGCCGATTTAGAGCATGGGGGAGGTGAGGCTTGCCAACCGGACGATGAATTTGAACCAGAGGGGTTTTTCGTTAAACTCAGCGTCTTGCATAAGGCGTGA
Source organism: Deltaproteobacteria bacterium (assembly GCA_024277655.1). Classification (GTDB taxonomy): domain Bacteria; phylum Desulfobacterota; class Desulfobulbia; order Desulfobulbales; family SURF-16; genus JAJRUT01. Next base: position 1,435 of record JAJRUT010000028.1, read on the forward strand.
GTGGCTGAAATTGTCGAGGAACATGGTCTCAACCTTCGAGTTGAACTGTTCATCCATGATGAGGGCGGTAATTTCAAAGTTCAAACGAAATGAGCGGTTATCAAAATTGGCCGTTCCCACCGTGGATACGGTGTCGTCAATCAGCATGGTTTTTTGGTGCATAAACCCCTTGGTGTAGCGGTAGAATTTGACGCCGGTTCGCCCCACCTCTTTAAAATAGGCAAAGGCGGCTAGATACACCAGCTTATGATCCGGTTCATCCGGGATGAGAATTCGCACATCCACCCCGCGTAGCGCCGCAAGTTTTAAGGCGGTGATAATCCCCTCATCCGGGACAAAATAGGGGGAGGCAATCCAGATGCGTTCACTGGCTGAATTAATAGCATGGGTGAACATCAGGGTGGCGGTTTCAAAGGTGTCGGCCGGGCCTGATGGGATGATAAGGATGCGCTGATCGCCAACTGGCTTAAGGCCGGATTGCCAATCAAGTTCTGGGGTTTCATCGGTGGCCCAGTGGTAGTCTTCAATAAAGGAGAGTTGCACAGGCAGGGTGGCGGGGCCGCTGATCTTGATATGGGTATCTCGCCATGATGCAAATTTCTGGCCGCCATCCAGATACTCATCGCCGACATTATGACCGCCGATCCAGCAGGTGATGCCATCCACCAATACGATCTTGCGATGGTTGCGAAAATTAATCTGAAAACGATTGTTGGGGCCTTTGCGTGAGTGGAAGTTGACGGCGTGAATGCCGGCATCCCGCATGTCGGTGATATAGGACGTGGGCAGGGCGTAGCACCCCACCTCATCGTAGAGAAAATAGACATGTACCCCTTGCTGGGCTTTGGCACTGAGTTTTGTTTTGAGTTTGCGCCCCAGGGTATCATCCTTAACGATGAAAAACTGCACGAGAATATACTTCTTTGCCTGGTCAATACCGGCAAAAATAGAGTCGAAGGTTGCTGTGCCATCAATAAGCAGTTCGGCCTTATTGCCGGTGAGGATGGGTATTTTTGCCAGTAACTCGGCGGCGCGGGCAGCAGGATAGGCTGTGGCCAGGGTTGATTTAACCTTGCTTTTATCTTTTCTAAGCTGGGCGGCAATTGGGGCCAGGTCGGATTCGTCATCCTTCCGGGCTTTCACATAGCCGTTAAACTTGTTTTGACCAATGACCCAGTAGGTGGGCAGGGCAACAAGGGGAAAGGTGTTGAGCGACACCACCCAGGCAATGGCACCCTGGGAAGTGCGGCTACCCATCACCGCGTCAATGGATGATATAAATCCGGCGATATGCAGGATGGTAAAAAACAGGGAGATATATTTTATTCTTTTGAGAAAATCTTTGATTTTAAGGGGCATGATACTGGTCGACCTTGTTACTTAGTTTGATTGTAGCAAGAATGGCACGGTGGTCTGAGACCGTATCTTTGAGAACAGTGTAGCTTATAAATTCAAGCTCAGCTGAAATGAGAATATAATCTATTCTCTTTTGGAGAGCGGGAAAGGTGATGAATTTGGTGTTTTCTGGTTGGTAGGTGGTTAGCTTAAGCTCTTTACTTAAAAATTGCGGAGCTGAGTTCTCCCGCCACTCAGCATTGAAATCACCCATTATAATGAGCGGTTTATGGCGTTTTGCAAGTTGTTTCACCATAAGTTGGATCTGTCTTTGCCTTACTTTTTTACTGAAAAAATCTAAATGGACTGAGACTAAGTCAATTTCCATGTCCGTATCAAGTTTTATTGTTGCCACGGTAAAACCCTTGGTCAAGGTGGGTGGCGAAGGGTTGAAGGTGATAGATTGTGGATCATAAAGCAGTGTCCGGCTGAGGATTGCTGTCCCGTAAGTAAGTCCCAGACCCTGCACATGGGTTCCCCGGACGGAATGGCTGTATCCACCTCTATTGGCGATATAGGCGACATGGCTAAATCTGCCACTCCATATTGATGGGCCATCGGCTTCCTGTAATGCGACAAAATCAGGGTGCTTGCCCTTTAACAGGGAAATTATATCATCCAGGTTGCTTCTGATCTCGGGTGTGGTTAACAGGGCTTGGTGGTACTTATCCTGTCGTCCATGGGCAAGGTTAAGGCTCAGCACGCTGAAGACAGTCTGATTAGAGTCTGGAGGGTGTGGTAACCTGGCATCTTGTTGATATTCTATCACAGGTGGTACGGCTTCTGGCGCTCCCGCCATCATTTTAATGAGGATAAAGCCGCAGCTCATCAATGCCGAGAGGCTGATGACTATGGCAAAGATAAGCCTTTTCATGAACAGCACTTTTTCTTATGAGCGCAATGTTCCGCTCCGCATGACTGACAAACTTCTTCCGTTAAACACCAGAGGGTGCCGGTGGGGGCATCGGTTATGGTGATGCCTTTTTTAGCAAGGCTTACTCGAACCTCATCAGCTGTCTTAAAGTCTTTCTGGTTTCGGGCTTTCTCGCGGTTTTTAATGAGGATATCAATCTCAGGGGCGAGGGAACAGTCATGGAGTTCCATGATATTCAAGATGGTGTTGATTTCTTCCAGAGCTTCAAGGATATGTTTTTTCTGGTGTTGATCGAGATTCCCTGCAGTCAGGATGGGGTTTACCTTCTTGATAAAATCAAACAAGGTGCCAATGGCCTTTGAGGTGTTGAGGTCGTCATCCATACCGCTAAAAAAGCCATCTTTAAGGCTGCTGAGATAGGTCGTCACCTCTGGGTCCGGATCTCTGGGGGGTAGACAGAACAGCTTTTTGGTGAATTCATCCAATCGGCGTAGGCTGGCGCGAGCCGTTTTTAGTTTATTAAAAGTAAAATCAACTGGTTTGCGGTAATGGTGGCGCAGAAGGAAAAAACGTATCTCGCGGTTTGAGAACCCCCTCTCCCACACGTCATGCAGGGTGATGATATTGGAGTTTTCAGCCGCCATCATCTTGCCGTCCACCAAAAGCAGTTCCGAGTGGAGCCAGTGGTTGGCCAGCGGTTGCCCTGTCAACGCCTTGGCGATGGCATTTTCGTTTTCGTGGTGGGGGAAGATGAGGTTACGACTGGCGGTGTGGATATCCATGGTATTGCCGAGATGGGCTAGGCTCATGGCGGCACATTCGATATGCCAGCCAGGGCGCATATTGCCAAAATCGGTCTTGTAGAACACACCACGTTTGAGATCGCCCAGGGTGGAGCGTTTCATCAGAGTAAAATCAAGGGGTGAGTGTTTGTCGTACTCCTCAAGATCCACCGATTCACCACTGCGTATCTTGTCAAGATCAACTCCGGACAGGGTACCGTATTCCTTAAATTTTGAGATGTCGAAATAGATGGAGCCGTGCAGTTCGTAGGCGTAGCCTTTATGGATCAGATCGTGGGATATTTCAATCATCTTCTCGACATAATCTGAGGCGCGTGGCAAACCGTCTGGTGCCTTTACCCCTAGACCCTGCATGTCGTGGATAAAGGTCTCAATAAATGGTGTGGTAAATTCTCTAACGGAGGTCTCAGCATTCTCTGCCCCGGCTATGGTGTTGTCGTCAAGATCGGTAAAGTTCATATAAAAGTCAGTATTGTAGCCGTGGTGGGTAAGGGTTCTGTTGATAAGATCGGCGACAATAAAACGGCGACAATGGGAGAGATTGGTCGCCTCATGGGCGGTGGGGCCACAGGCATACAGGGTAACTCGGTCGTCTGCAATGGGGGTAAAGGGTATTTTTTTACGTTTTAGGCTATTGTAGAATTGCAGGGCTGGTGGTTCCTCTGGTTTATCCTGTTTTGGGGTGAAGAGTGGGGTGGATAGATATTTTTCACCACTATCTGGGAATAGAACAACCAGTACACCTTCATCAAGAGTCTCAGCATATTTTAAGGCGGCAGCCATGGCGCAACCGGAACTCATGCCCACAAATAGCCCCTCTTCACGGGCAAGTTGCCTAGCCATCTCAAAGGCAATGTCATCTTCAATATTAATTATGGAGTGGGGCTTGTTTTTATCAAAGATCCCAGGTTTATAGGATTCTTTCATGTTTTTTAGGCCCTGAATCTTATGACCGAGATAGGGCTCCACGGCGTTTACCCTGACCTTGTTATGTCTGGTGGCAAAATAATCGCATAGCCCCATAACTGTACCACTGGTGCCAAGGGTGGCGATGATGTCTGTCACCGTGCCAGCGGTCTGTTCCCAGATCTCGGGGCCGGTGGTGGCCACATGGGTCTGCCAGTTGGCGTTGTTGTTGAATTGATCGGTGAGGAAATACTTATCAGGCTCCTGGAGCATCATGGTGTAGGCCTGTTCGATGGCCCCGTCGGTGGACTTCTTGGCCGGGGTGAGGAGAATCTCCGCCCCGTAGGCCAGCATGATCTTACGCCGCTCAATGGAGGCCGATTCCGGCATAACCAGCATACATTTATAGCCCTTAATGGCACAGACCATGGCAATCCCTATACCGGTATTGCCGCTGGTGGCCTCAAGGACTACCTTATCCCTAGTGAGTTTGCCCGATTTCTCTGCTGTTTCAATCATGTACTTGGCAATGCGGTCTTTTACTGAGCCACCGACATTCATGGATTCCAGTTTGGCGTAGATTTTGATGTTTTTGAAGGGGTTCAGTTTGCCAATTGGAACAATGGGGGTATTGCCGACAAGGTCGAGGATAGTTGGAATATTCATAGGTGCTTTTTAAGAATGTGAGGATTGAGAATATGAGAATTGAGGCTGGTGAAAGATGCTAAGGGTTTTCTTCTCAAATTCTCGATTTTGTTTTGTTTGTAAATTTACATCCATAGTCTGGAAACAGCAAATGAAAATGAGACTGTTAGAATGGCGGTTTTGCATGGAATGATAGCCGTTCGCCATTTACTGGGTGATTAAACTCCAGACTGGTAGCGTGGAGGAGCATCTGATCACCATCTTGTCCTGTTCCGTACAGTGAGTCGCCATGGATAGGGAAGCCCAAGCCTTTTTCATGGGCGGAGTGAAGGCGGAGTTGGTGGGTGCGACCGGTGATGGGAGTGAAGAGGATACGGGTCTGGTCGTTTGTTTGCTCCAAAACGGTGTAGAGGGTTTCTCCCATCTTACCATTTAATTCATCATATATTTGATACGGCCTGTTGTCCGGGTCAAGCCGAAATGGCAGCTTGATTGTGCCGGCCTCTGGAGCCACAGGCCCATCAACCACAGCGGTATAGGTTTTATGCACCTGCCGTTCCTGAAACTGGATGGAGAGGCCGCGCTGGGCAACCTTTGTTAATGCCACCACCATAAGTCCAGAGGTGGACATATCAAGCCTGTGTACAGCAGGATGTTCGATACACTCCGGATACAGCTATTTCACCTGATTGGTCACGCAGTTCTGATGCAATGGGCTCCTGCCCGGCACCGACAGGAGATTTCCCGGCTTTCCCAGTACGACAAAGTCAGGATCAGCGTGAATAATGGTAATAGATAGCCCCTCACTTATTTGTAGATAGAAATCAGGGGTCATTTTTTAAGGGGTAAGGGTGGATAGGAAATTTGCTATTTATGTTACTCCGATACGTTTGTCAGTCGCGATACTGTAGCTCACTTTATCACTTTAGCCTTATCCCTTAAACCTATTTCACTAGCCCACAGAGCATAAAGCCCAAAATCGGCGCACAGCCAGACGTGCATGGCGCGTAAAACTGGCCATGTTGTTTTGATCCGGATCTGTTTTCCAGGCCAAAATAAAATTCGCCAAGTCCTATGGGGCTGAGATTGTGGGTTATGGCATAATGGATGAGCTTTGGGGCACAACAATCCCCCGCTCCTGTGGGCATACCTTTATCTTTGCTGAAAAAGGCTGACATTGGTTGCCTTTCCCCCCGGAAGTTTTCAAGAATATACAGGTTATGGATTTGTTTCATTAATCTGCGGGACTGGTTGCGGCGCGCCTCTTTTAATAGCCGTTGCTCAGCCGGATCAGATGTTGTGAGAATACGTTTGCTCAACGCCTTGATCTGTTTTTCTCCCGGCGTGTTGATCCGCTGAAACTCATCGACATTAAAGATTGGTGGCACCCAGCCTTTGGCACGGTAATGGCCATTAAATTGGCCAGAAAAGGCCTTGAGAATCCGACTTCCACCCTGGACGTCCAAGGCAAGCATAAGGCCAAACATCTGCCCCCTGGCCTTGCCAAAGAGGATGTCCGTGGAAAAATCAGGGTCGTCTGGCTGAATAGATCTGCTTGTTTCAAGTTTTTGAATAAGTCGCCTGGCCTCAGGCAAAACAGGCATCACTGGCAGGAGGTGGTTGGTATGGCACTGGTTGCATAACCCACCATATTTAAGCTGTTCTTCGGACATGCCTGTAAGTTGGTTGTTTTTCGTTGGGAACGTTGTTGACAATGGTCTGAAAAGTTTAGTCCCCTTAATTACGGTTAACATCGTAGGTCTTTGGTTATTGTTTGCGCATCCTGGTGTCAGCCACGATAAAAGGGGTGGAATGGACACCTATGGCCTGCTTTTTAACCCAAATCCTGACGATTGAGATAGCCTGGCCCTTGTCGTTAACTGTGGTCTGCAGCTCTTCAATAAAGCCGATATCTTTGGTGTAGAATTCATAATAACTGGTGTGGAGACTGAAGGGGTCGGTCACCAGTACGACCTTTTCATGGTCAAAAAAATGTTTCTGGGGGGTGCCGGTAAAAGCTATATGGGTCTCGTAAAACCGACACTCATCCATTGGGCGTTCGTACACCTGGACTGCAAATTCTTTGACGGCCTCGGGAAATTTTCGAAGTGGCATGTTGATCTCCTTGGCAAATGAATAAGGGTTCTTGTTGTTCTTCAGTTTATTTTAGCATAAAAAAAGCCGAACCTCTAAAAAAGAGATTCGGCTTTTTTTATTACCCATTGGCCCGGTTTTATGGGGACGGCAATAACCCTCTGTTTTCAGGACGGAATGCCCCCCTTTTTGCGGGTTTGGGCTGAAACATTGAAGTTTCCTTTTCTTTGCCTTCGACAAGCAGGATAAGGTTCTTGACAATACCCTGTAGTTGATTGGATTCCTGTTGGACATGATCGGCGTATCTGGCCGATTTATCGGCATGGGAGACACTTTTTTGGGTAACAAGGTCAATGTCTTGCAAGGCAATATTTATATGCTGAAAGCCCACAACCTGATCATCTGTTGCCCGCACTATTTCACTGATTAGATCCGTTACTTCCGTGGTTGTGTCACGAATTTTGCTCACAGCTTCGTGGGTTTCAGCAACAAGTTGTGAGCCGTTTTCGGTTTTTTCGATGGTATGGGCCAGCATACTTTCGGTGTCCTGGGCTGCGCTGGCTGCACGTAGGGCAAGATTTCTAACCTCTTCGGCGACTACGGCAAAACCTGCTCCGGCCTGTCCTGCCCGCGCGGCTTCGACTGCGGCATTCAGGGCCAGGAGATTAGTTTGAAAGGCAATCTCGTCAATGGTTTTAATAATGGTTGAGGTTTTTTTGCTGGCCAGGGCAATTTCCTCCATGGATTGGGTCAGGGCTGTCATGGATCTCCCGGCCTCTTCCACCACTTGATTAGCAGTTGCCATCTTTTGATCCACCCGGCTGGCATTGTCTCTGTTTTGTTGGGCCTTGCTGTTTATCTCTTCCACTGAGGCGGATGTTTCTTCCACCGCACATGCCTGAGATGATGCGCCATTTGCCAGGTCGGCGCTTGATGTCGCCACTGAATTTGCGGTTTGCAGTAAGCGCTGGCCGCCATCAGCCAAGGTGCGAACGATGGCTTGAATTGGTGCAATAACAAGTTTTCCTAGAAAAAATAGGGCCAGTCCAAAGGTAATTACCAGGGCCATGGTTGTGCTGCTAATAATAGTTTTTGTATATGCAGTGGCGGTTTCCCCCACTGCTGCCATCTGTGCCTTACTTTGGGAGATGATGGCCGTCATCCCCTGTAAATTATTGTCGGCAGTTGCTTTATTGGTAGTCAGGATCTGGTTGGCAACGAGAGCCGATAATTCTCGAAGATAGCTACTCGTTGCAACTCCCCGGTCACCCGAGTATTGGTCGGCACTTCTGGCACCCTCCGAGTGGGAGTCGGCAAATTCCAGCATGGATTTGCCCAGGGCAACCTGTTTTTTGAGATAGGTATATTCGTCCATGGCCTGGTTTAGAAGATTTATGGCATCGGGGTAGGGCCCTATTTCCCGGCGAACCTGTTGCTCAAGCTCGAGAATATGGGCATCGCCTGTAACCATTTCCTTGTCGTACTTTGTTTTCATGTCCTCATAGTAACTGCGGATAAGATAATTTTTCCAGGTGATGGTCTGCATCAGAAAGGCTGCTTGCAGATCCCGGACATCCTCCAGAAGCTTAAAGGATTTAACATTGGTGTGTTGGGCTTCTTGTAGGGATAGCTCCACTGCCTCATGGATGGAGTTACTGCTCTTTGTTGCGACTTGAATAATATGGTTCTGGGAACGCACGGCAATACCGGCCAGAACTATTTCACTGAGGACTGCCGCAACGATTATGGCGGTAAAGGCATAGCTAAGTTTACTTTTTAGGCTAACTGACATGATTATTTCCTTCTGCTAAGACTGTTTATGCTCCTGTTCATGGAGATATAATATTTTTGAGTTCGACCAACTACGCTACATGTGGCTTTTTATGATTTGGTTAGAGTCTTGTTAGAATGTTACCAACACGGTTGTTGCAATTATGGAGGAATTAGTCCAATCGTAACCAAATCCTTATAATTGTTCGGTAGAGGTATAAAGTTGAATGATTTGGCCTTAATCCGAGCTTATTTCTTTTCTGTTGTACAGGAAAGAAGGCTGAGGGCTTGGTGAGCCGGATCATGTGTTTTTAGGAAGATAAGATCTTCTGGCAAGGGAGAGTTGCCTTTTTTCTTATCTCGTTACGCCCCGTGGGATAGGAAAACGGGGTATTCATCTCATTAGGGAGAGAGCTAATGGAATCTGGAGAACCTCAATCAAGGCGAGTGTTTTCACGCGCCGATATATTGAAATTACTACATGACAACGGGCTGATGACTTGGTTTCAGCCAATTTTTTCTGCGACAACAGGTAAGGTTTGTGGCTATGAAGCCCTGACTCGCCTGAGTGATCCGCTTGCTGATAACGGTACAATTGCTGACTTGTTTCTCCGGGCGCAGGAGGAGGGACTTACGCCCTGGCTTGATACCTTATGCCAGAAAAATGCATTTTCCCAGGCCGTGGACGATGGAATTTTTGCTAGTGACGCCTATCTCTATGTCAATGTCTGTCCGGAGAGTTTGATTTATCAGGATATTTGTGAGGAAATTGCCACTTCCAGCTCTCTTGAGTCGTTGCTTCGGAAGGGTAAAATTGTTCTGGAGATAACCGAACAGGAGGCTATTCGTAACTATGACCTCTTTAAAGATGCCATTGAGCGCTACCGGGATATGGGTTTTAAGATCGCCATAGATGATTTTGGTGCAGGCTATGGTGGCTTGAAGATGCTGTCAATTATTAACCCTGATTTTGTCAAAATAGATCGTCATTTTGTGACCAATATCAATCAGGACTCTTTTAAATACAATCTGGTGGATGCCATAGCCACGGTCTGTCATAAACTGGGCATCACCATTATTGCTGAAGGAATTGAACATCTGGAGGAGCTTGAGGTAATGCAGCATTTTGGCATTGAACTTCTCCAGGGCTTTTATCTGGAGCGGCCACAACCCTATCTGTCAGACAAGGTGGTATCCATACCCAGTATGGATATTGAAGCGGCTAGTCTGGACTCTGATCCCCCATTGGATATAGGGCAGCTTTGTCAGGAGGGCATTGTCCTTTCTCCAAAATCTGAGCTTATGGCAGCCTATCTGTATTTTATGAAGAATGATTCTTGCCGGTCTATTCCTGTGGTTGAGAATGGTCGTATAGAGGGCTTAATTTGCCGTTCCCGTTTTCTTGAAACACATATGGTGGGGCCGCTTGGTTATGGCTTTGCTCTGTCAAAACATAGGGTTCTTGCTGATATACTGGAGGATGATTTTCTTCTGGTTAAGGCGGAGACCGCCATTGAGGATGTTATTGATAAGGTCCAGGGGCGCGCGGAAACCTTTCTCTATGACGATATCTGTGTCTCGCATAATGGTTACTACTATGGGGTGGTTGGGATTTATGCCCTTCTTGAGGCCACCAACCAACGCAATATACAACTGGCCCGTGGGGCCAATCCCCTTACCGGCCTACCGGGGAATGAATTTATTCAGCGTACTGTTAGCCGTTTTATTAATGACAAAACTCATTTTGATACCTGCTATATTGATATCGATAATTTTAAGCCATATAATGATTACTATGGTTTTGAGAAGGGGGATATGGTGATTCGGGCCTTAGCCGATATTATTGTTAATGTCATTAAAACCAGAGAAAGTCGGCAACATTTTGTTGGCCATATTGGTGGAGATGATTTTATTGCAATTACCCGTTCTAATAGTTCATATGCGGCTTGCCGGAAGATTATCGCTGATTTTGAACAACAACTATCAACCTTTCATACTAATGGTGATATTGCAAATGAAGGTTATTTTGCTGTGGATCGTCAAGGAAATGAGGCAAAGATACCCCTTCTGTCCATCTCCATAGGTATTGTAAATTCTGCTGATTGTCATTTAGGTTCATATGCCGAACTTTCGGGGCTGGCCTCTGAGGTCAAGTGTTTGGCAAAGGCCATTGATGGTTCTGCTATTTTTCAAAATCGTCGGAAGGAAAGATATTACTCAAATACAACAGTTACTATTGCGGCTTAAGTAAGAAAGCCACCTCTGCTGGGAGCCATAAAAAAGCCGAATCTCAAGGATAAGAGATTCGGCTTTTTTTATGGTGCATAAGGGCGCACCATATATGGCTGTGACGCTTAGTTAATTTCGAGGAGATCCTCGGAACGACGTTTAACCACAACAACCAGCTTGTACAGCAAGGTGAGGACAAAGAAGCCGGTTGCCCAGACTCCGAGTGCAACACCAATTTCAACTACAGTTGGTACATACTCTACGACATGTTCCATTGGTGAAGGGACAAAACCACCAAGCACAAGACCAAGACCTTTATCAATCCAGAAGGCAACAAAGATCAGGACGCAGGCGGTACCAAGCATTGCGTCAGACTTTGCTTTACGAGAAATAAAGAGCAGGGCGATGCCGGCAAAACCCATAACAACGAAGGCGCGCATAAATGGCACCAGGTTATTGTGCATGATACCGGTGGAGTGATCCACCAGTCCAAAGAACAGGTAGTCCAGGGTGTGCATGTGACCTGGCATATTGGAATAGTAGCCAGTAAAAATTTCACAACCCAGGAGGAAGAAGTTTAGAATAGCAGCGTAACCAATAATGGTCACCAGCTTGTTTTTGGCTGTACGGCCAACATCAAATCCTGCGGTACGCTCCATGATGAGGGCAATAATAAGCAGTAAGGCTGGCCCTGCTGCAAACGCCGAGGCGAGAAAGCGGGGAGCCAGAACTGCGGTGAGCCAGAAGTGACGACCGGCAAGACCGGAGTACAAAAAGGCCGTTACAGTGTGAATGGAAATCGCCCAGGGAATAGAAAGGTAAATAAACGGCTTAATCCAGTTTGGATATTTAATACCTTTATATTCAGAGACAAGAACCACTGCACCACATAGTACGTTCAGAAACAAATAGCCGTTGAGGACGATCATGTCATAAAACAGCATGGAACGAGGACTGGGGTGTAAGAGGACATTGGTTGCCCGCATTGGTTGCCCAAGGTCAGCAATAATGAACATCAAACACATGACGATTGCAGCAATCGCCATGAATTCACCAAGGATGGTGATGCGCCCAAAGGACTTGTAGTCATGCAGGTAATACGGCAGTACCAGCATCAGGCCACCAGCCGCAACGCCAACGAGGAAGGTGAACTGGGAGATATAAATCCCCCAGGTTACGTCGCGAGACATACCCGTTGCGCCCAGACCATAGTTAAACTGCACTAGATAGGAAACTGCGCCTGCACCCATAATCATGAGGAGTAGCGAGAGCCATCCCCAGTACAGTCCGTTTCCTTTCAATATTTTTTCCACCATAATAATTACCTCAAATGATGTAGAAGATTGACGGATGGGTACCCAAAGCGGGCTTCCGTTGAATAGTAAATTTGGACGACAGGAGCTTTGCAATCTTTGAGTTCTTGTCGTTCAAATCGCCGAAGATCATGGCGTCAGATGCCGTTTTGCAGGCCTCTTCAACACAGAGTGGATCCTTGCCCTTCTTTGTCCGCCAGGAACAGAGTGAGCATTTCTCCACAACCCCGCGCATTCTGGAGGGGAACCGCTGGTTGTATTTCTTGATAAAAGGATGTCCTTCCTTGTCAACACCCCGTGGTGAACGCCAGTTAAACGAACGGGCACCGTAAGGGCAGGCAGCCATACAGAAACGACAGCCGATGCAACGATGGAAATCCATCATAACTGCACCGTCAGCGTTCTTGAATGTTGCCTGGGTAGGGCAGGCCTTTACATAGGGAGGATTATCACAGTGGTTACACATGGCAATGATGTCCATGGATAACAACCGCTCATCCCTACGGTAATGGCTATGCTCTGGGAAGACGTTGGCAAACTTATCAGTCCAAATCCATTTGATTTCATCCTTTGGGTTACCAAAGTCAGGAACGTTATGGTAGGAGTGACATACATCCTGACATTTCTGGGCAAGCCCAGGGTTGTCATGGAATTTCCCGGTATCGATCACAATACCGTAGCGGGTACCTGTTGGTGCAACTTCAGCATGCCCACCATGGGCGGGAGCAGCGTGACCGCCACCACCAGAGGCCATAGCCTTGGAGCCAAGCAGAGTCGTACCGACCCCAGCCGCAGCCGTAAGTCCAGCCAGTTTGAGGAATTTTCTTCTTGTATTATCCATTAGTGTGCCTCCTTGCTAGCGGGCGCTTCAACGGGTGCAAGATGACAGTCCCAACAGTAAGGTTTAACGTTTGTATAGTCGTGACAACGGTCACAAAATTTAACCTTGGAAATGTGACAACCCATACAACCGTTTTGCAGGCTCTTTTCAACCATTTCACCGCCAACTGTCTCAACAAGCTCACGTTTACCTTCACGGATGACTTCGTCACGCCACTCGTTCAGGAGAACCATGTGACTTGTTTGCATATAGGCCGTTTCTTTCACGCATTTATCATGACCAACAGGTTTTTCAGGACCCGGCTTACCGTCAGTGCGGAAGCTGTCCACATCACCCATGGTGGCATTATAGCCAACGATGGAAAGAGCAGCGATTACGAAAATAGCCAATCCAATTAATACTTTACCTTTATCGTACATTTTGATTAGCCCTCCGTGTCGTCGGTTACCAGTTCTTCAAAGCGTAAGCCCTGATCCCTGTTTTCAATTTCACCATCCATGACCAGTGCATTACCAACCAGTTCAGATAGACCAATAACATTAACATCCGTTGTTGCCATTGGATCGTCACCTGTTGGTGGTATCCAGTATTCCATGAGTGGCTGCAGGGTGGCACGGTCAATAGCGCAAACATTAGCAAGACAGTTTACCCCATATTTCTCGTGGACATCCTGCACGGCATTGGCTCTAGGCAGACCGGAACGCATACGCAGTTCCATGATCTCACCAGTGTTAAGCCCTGTACCGGAACCGCAACAGAAGGTCTTTTCACGAATACAGTTCTCGTTCATCTCATGCCATTTAGGTACAACGGCATCAAGGATGTAACGGGGTTCGTCAAGAAGACCCATGGCCCGCGCGGGGTTACATGAATCGTGGAAGGTGGGGACACGGTGAGCGTTACGTTTCGGATCAAGTTTAAGCTTGTTATGCTTGATGAGATCAGCCGTAAACTCAGAGATATGCACCATCTTGGTGGAAGCCGCATTCTTGAATACGGTACCGGTGATGGGCGACTTTGGAACTTCGAGGAAGTCCGCAGGGCCGTTCATGGTATCCATATACTGATGCAACACGCGCCACATATGACCACACTCACCACCGAGAATCCATTTAACCCCAAGACGTTCAGCTTCCGCGTACATCTTGCCGTTTAACTTCTTCATCAGCTCGTTATTGGTGAACAGGCCGAAGTTACCACCTTCAGAGGCGTAGGTACTTAAGGTATAGTCAAGGCCGATATGCTTGAATAACAGCAGGTAGCCCATGAATGTGAAAATACCGGGTTCGGCAAAAACATCCGCCGATGGTGTAATGAACAGAACCTCAGCTCCTTTGCGGTTAAAGGTCGGCGTAACATCAATGCCGGTAATATCTTTAACGTCATCAACCAGGAACTCAATGTTCTGCTTGAAGGTGTGAGGCTGGAGACCCATGTGGTTACCAGTCCGGTTTGAGTTTGCCGCAGGCTCTAAAATCCAGTTGATACCAACACCGACCAGATGCAACAACTCGCGCATCATCATGGTGATTTCAGCCGTATCAATACCGTATGGACAGAAGACCGAGCAACGCCGACACTCAGTACACTGGTAGGAGTACATAAACCATTCTTTTAAGACCTTAACCGTCATAGGGCGGTTACCAAGCATCTTGGAGAGGACCTTGCGACCGACTGAGTACTCGTTACGATACACGGAACGAAGCAGTTCAGCCCGGAGAACAGGCATGTTTTTCGGATCGCCGGTACCGAGGAAGAAGTGGCATTTGTCAGCACAGGCACCACAACGAACACAGATGTCCATGTAGAGCTTCAGTGAGCGGAACTTGCCGAGTCTTTCTTTGAGACCGTCGAGGATAATTTTTTCCCAGCCATCGGGCAGTTTCCAGTCATCTTCATCTGGAGACCAGATGCGAGAATTTGGAAAACCATGATACTCAACCATCTCTGGTTTGGCTGGATAGGCAAAATTGCCTTCCTTAAATTCAGTAAATGTATCCTGCCAATCCGCTTTAGGCACAGCGCCTGTGAACATATTCGGCTCGGATGCAACACTTACACGTAATTCTTCTACTTTTGGAATAGCCATTAGTCTTCTTTCGCCTCCTCTGCAGGTTCTTCAGCTTTTGGAGGAAGTGGTTTGTCAACAGGGATATCAGCATCCACCATAAACTCACGGAACTCATCTTCATAACCAGCATAGGAATGTGGCTTGATGTTCGGATCGTTCCAGGGGTTGATGTGACGTACCGCCCGTGTATCGTTGGTCATGTTTCTGGTTGGAGAGAAGAAGATACCGCCCATGTGCATCAATTTGGAAAATGGGAAGTACATCATCAGGGTTGAAACCAGAACGACGTGGATGAAAAATATGGGGTGAATGTTCGCCGGAACGGTCCAGTCCAAGGTAACAATACCCAGGGTTAGTTGCTTGATTGCAGTGACGTCAACCCGGAAGAGATGACGCATCATCATACCGGTTGTCCCGATTGCAAAGATAAGGGCAAGGGGGAAATAGTCAGAACCAAGGGAGATGTATTTCACCTGGGGAGCAATCAGACGCCGGATAAACAAGGCTGTAACACAACCAAGGAATATCAGGTCGGACTGATAGAGAACTGGTGCGCCGATTTGCACAAATCCATCTATGTATTCCAGAAAACCGAGGCCAGGTAACACAGGCTCGGTGAAGAGGCGCATGTGACGAATGACAATGGTCAGGAATGAGTAATGGAACAGTATTCCAAACAACCATAGCCAGAGATTGGGGCCGTAGGTAATCTTAGGCCCGTCATGCATCTCAGCTTTGGTGTTACGGAACAATGACCGGAACAGGAAGACTTCCAAAAACATTCTGACGATCACATCAGATTTGGAGTCAGGGCAGTCGAAGCGATCAGCCTTGATAAAATCAAGGGATTTCGCCTGACCACAGGTGGTGGGGATCTTGAATGGCACCGGGGATTTCGACCAGTCTAAGACTTTACGAATAAATCCCACGATGAACACCAAGAAAGCAATGCTGGGCAGAATAACACCAGCCAGCATCTGGGTGCCATGTGACATGCCCAGTAACCCGCCAACCACGATCAGCAGTAAAACTGCGATAATGGGTCTCAGGACTTTCATTAACCGTTACCTCTCTTCATAATTAGGTTTGGTGTTGGTTTTCTCCGGGATGTTATTTATGAACTCCTCTTCATAAATAACATCCTGTACAACGGTTTCTGTGGAAGATAATCTACTTATCTTCCTCCATATTCTCCCTTACAAGCTGCGCTGAACATTTGGCGTTGTCGGTGATAATGTGCCTACCGGTTTTAAGCTCATTAATCCGCACCATAAACACCCGGTGTTTGCAGTTTGTGAAGATGTCAAACATGGCGAGAGCCGTTGCATCCACTCTGACACAAAATGCCAGAAACTCTTTGTATAGCTTATCCATTCCCTGTTTTTCACATCTCTCGCGCACAAGTGTTTTAATCTCGAACAAAAAAGACATGGCTTCGGTGGCACTAATGGGTTGCAGGGCACGAACCTTGAGCATTTCGACCAAGGCAGGAGTTGCAATCTCCTTATCGTCTTCATCACAGAGTACATCGTAGAGTTCAGCCAGACCGGTTGTGGTCTTGTGGCCTATAGGATTAGCAAATTTGTTTTTCTGCTTTTTGAAAATGCGAAAGGTTTCCGGGGCGTATTCACCAAGGACAACATCTTCCCAGTCCGCCAGAATGGTGTCGCGATTTTTGCTGAGCAGCTCTTGAAGCTTCATTGCCTATACTCTTCTTGCGCGCCTGGAGGCTCATTTCCGTAAGAAAACAGGAAATGCGACTTTTGGCTCGCCATACTCGTAATTAAACCCAACCAGTTTCCCGCCCCTTGGCGAAAAAACAAAGATGAATGGGTATTCATATAACAGGCGAAATGGTTATCATGTTTTGGGTGGCTTGGCAATGAAAAACAGGAGTGGCAGGCTGAAAAGGTGGAAGTCTGGGGTGGCGCGAGGTAGTGGGGCGGTTGCGACCGTTATTCAGTCAGCCTGATCACCGCCACGCCTTTCGGGGGCGCGTCGCAATCGATAAAGCCGATGGCCCCCCGGGTGGTTCGAATGTACTGGAGCAGTTCTTGTAATGTTTTGAAGTATTCTGGGGGGATACCTTTACCTGAGAAGAGTTGTTGTTTCCAGTAACGCTTAAACTGGGCCGTACTCTTGCCTAGATGTTTGGTTATAAAGACAGTGGTAGCAGGCTGGTCTACAAATACGGTCAGGTGGACGCTACTGCCATCAGCCCATTTTTTTGAACGATTAAGGTAGAGTTGCCTGAGGCGGTGCTGGGATATCTCCCTTACCGTCGTTTTAGGGTGGGCAATGACCATGACTTTTCCATGACACAGTCCTGCCTGGGTCATGGAGATGAAGATGGTGAGTATGGTCAGTAGCGTTCTTTTCAAGGTTGTTTATTGGCTAAGTGGTTAAAAATTAAATGTTGTCTTTAGGGCCAGGCTGTTCCAGTGTTGTTTAAGTTCACTGAGGTCCTGATTGTAATGGGGGGAGGTGATTGCGGCACCATCAATGAGTTGTCCCTCAGCTTTAACAAGCCACCAGTCGGTGATGTCGTAACGCACTGCAAGAACCCAGGCCCGGTGCCAGCCCTGCACTTCCACGCCTACTCCGGTTGCAGCCAGCTTTTTGCCATGTTTGTCATCTTTATCCCGATAAAAGTTTTCCCAATACAGGGTTGTCTCAAGTTTGGCGGTGATGCGGTAGCTACCACCAATATAGAATCCCTCCGCCTTGGTCAGCCGGTCTTTGTGGAGGGTTGTGCCACCGATCTTCAAGGTGCTTCTCTGGCGGTTGAGCATGTATTCAGAGGCAAAGGTGAAGTCGTTGACCATATATTCGATGGAGCCAATTGCCATTGGTTCGGAGGAACCCCGGAGCCTACTGGGTAGCCCTGATAACTTATCCGTATAATTAAGGTCTGTATCCCCGTAGGTGAGGGTAAGACCAAAACGTAAGCCGTTAATAGGTGGGGTTACTTGCAATTTGCCACCATATATGTTCCTGGCATACATGGTCAGGTTGTTGCCGGAGAGCATAAGCTCCATTGCCCTGGCAAAACAGGAGTCGTCATCTTCACCAGGTACGCCGTAGAATAGCTCGTAGTCAATGTCCCCGATGTTATCATTATGCAGATTGCCATACACCAAGCCACCAGTGGTGGAGGCGACAAGGGGGCGGTACGCCTCAATATAGATGGATTGGGGAAGGAATACGGTGGGGCGGGCGAGATCAATATCTCGGGTCTGGTTGTAAAAGCCCAAGGGGGTTTTAAACCTGCCAAGTCTTGTGCCAAACCAGTCGTTGAACTGGATGTCGGCCTGAAGATAGTCAATGTATAAATTGTTGTTGCCTTCATCCCCCAGATCCCGTGAGATTATCTGGCCACTGACAACCACAGAGTCTCGCCATTGATAGGTACCGTTAAGGCCAATCTCATTGAACTTGAAGGAGCCGCCACTGGTGGAGTTGTCGGTGTGGACATTGTTTTTTGAGCTGAGGATATAGCCCTGGCTGAGAAAGCCATGGAGCTTGACCGGGCCAAGGTCGTAGGCCTGAACCATTGCCGGCAGGATGAGGCTGAGTCCTATCTGAATTAATATTTTCATGTGCTTACGGGTTGAAAAAAAGGTTGTAGTCGTTGCCAGCTTGCTTAAGTTCCTGGGTCAGGCGCAGAAGACTCATTTGTAAACTTTTTGCATGCTTACCGGCCTGCTGATGTTCGTCATCCTTTAGGGCGAGTTGCAGGTGGATGGCCTGGTTTTGCAGTTTGGCAATGCCAAGGTGGGCCCCTAGCTTCTTTACCTCAGCACAGAGTTTGTCCGTCTCGTTCTCGGGGAAGTTTCTTTGCTTAAATCCTTGGAGTTCCTCAATATATATCTGGGCTAGTTGCTCTGCGTGGACCATGACTTGGATAGCTTTTTCCCTCTCGCCTCCCTGGCGCTTTAAGACAAGTTCGCCAATAAGAAGTGGTGGTATGGTCAAGTCATGACTCGGTTGTAACCATTTGCGAAGGTACTCTTTAAGGCGCTCCGGATCAATGGGTTTTGTCAGGTAGTCATTCATTCCACAGGCGAGACAAACCTTTTTGGCCTCAGGTGTGGTGTCTGCGGTGAGGGCAATAACAGGGATATGTCTGTCGTCGCTGTTACGTTTACGGATGGCCCTTGTGGCATCATAACCGTTCATTCCAGGCATTTGGCAATCCATAAGGATAAGATCAAAGATATGCTCATCCATGGCATCCAGAGCCTGCTTGCCGTCAGATACAATGTGGGGTGTAATGCCAAAGGTTTGCAGAAGGGCAATCATCACTTCCTGGCTTGTCGGTTCATCTTCCGCCACCAGTACGTTCTTGCCTGTAAGCTGCAACACCTTGTCTGTGGACATCCGTTGGGATGTGGTGGAGTAGATGAGTTCTGTGGCGTGTGAGTAGGCCGGGAAATGGTCAAGTTGCACAACCTGGCTAAAGGTGGCCGTAAACCAAACGGTGGTACCCATGTCCTGTTCTGATTCAATGTGTATTTCACCATCCATAAGTTCAATAAGTTTTCGGGAGATAGCCAGGCCGAGACCTGTTCCTCCGTGCTTCCGGGTGGTTGAGCCATCCGCCTGGATAAATGGCTCAAAAATATGGTCGAGTTTATCTGGGGCGATACCTACGCCGGTGTCACTTACCGAGCAGAGCAGTGTTATTGTTTCGGCGGTTTTATGTTGGGTGGCAATTTTCAGGATAATTTCACCTGAACGGGTGAACTTGATGGCATTATCAGTAATATTGAGAAGTATTTGCCTGAGCCTGGCCTGGTCACCTTGTAGAAGGGGGGGGATTTTCCAGTCGATAAGGGTTGAAAGCTCAAGTCCCTTGTCCTGGGCCCGTAGGGTGAGAATGTCACTGACTTCTGAAACAACTTCAAGGGGGTTGAACTCATGGATGTCAAGGCGTAGCTTGCCGGCTTCAATTTTACCAAAATCAAGAATATCGTTGAGGATAGCAAGCAGTGCTTGGGCGCTTGAACGAAGTGTGTGTAAATAATTTTTTTGGGTAGCTGAAACAGGTGTTTCAAGGAGTAAGCCCGTCATACCGACAATACCGTTCATGGGGGTGCGAATTTCATGGCTCATATTGGCAATAAAGGTGGATTTGGCCTCATTTGCCTGTTTCGCCAGCTCAAGGGCCGTGAATATTTCCTGCTGGGCATCCTGTTTTGAGCGAACCTCTATACGTAATTGTTCGTTAGTTTTACGGAGGGTAAGGGTGCGTTTGGCGATAAGGGTTTCCATGCGGGTGTGAGCGCGTTTAATCTGGTCGGCCATGGCATTCATGGCGCTTGCCAGTTCGCCAATTTCATCCTGTTGCTGGATATCGACCTTTTGGGAAAGATCGCCACTGGCCATGAGGTTTGCCAGATGGACGGTTTTTTTTAAGGGGCGGAGGATGGTTCTAGCCAGAATAAATGCAACCAGAATAATTGAGATGGTAACGGTGGCAAGAAAGGTTAGTAACGAGGTCTTTTGTTTGTGCTTTAAATAGGTGTTTATTTCTGCAAGATCCGTGTTCATCTGCTGGTTGATATTGGTACTCATGGTCTGAAAATTCTTGTTAAGCTGCTCTGTTAACTCTGCCAGGAGACTGGCCTTACTTAGCAACTCTTTGCTGGGATGTTCCTGCATCATTTGGGAATATAGGGCGAATGCCTGGTTTGTAAAGGCCTTATGGCGCAGGATAAGATCATTGCCCATGATACGTATATTGTACTGAAGCTGCCGATCAGAGGTAAGTTTCTTTAACCCGGTGTTGATGGTTGTGGTGTAGTTACGGGCGATATGCAACTGCTCTATTTCGCCAAGCAGGACAGCGGACTGAAAATGATCTATTTGGGCCTGGAACGAGAGGAGGTTGGTCTGGGCCTGCAGGGCTGCCGGGAAGAGGTGGGTGGCGATGCGGCGGTGTCGCTGTTTGGTGTAATTGCCAATTAACGCCACCTGGCCTATGGTGATCAAATAGCCGACGATCATGATGGAAATGGCCAGCCATATCTTGCCGGTTATACCGAAATGGATAGGCTTTTTTTTAGGGAGGGTGGGCGCGGGCATAAGTTGTGTATTAGGTTAAATTGGTAATGTTCATCATCCTTTTACTCTTTAGTACTGTTTGTCGTCACCTTAAAAAACAAAAAAGGGGACTATTTGGGGGGGTGAGAAGTTGGGAAGGGCGGAACCGGGGCCAGGAGTATGACGTGTAGTTCCCCAAAGTTTAGAGTTTTGATCTTGTCTTACTGTGCTCTTGGGCGGGGTTCTTTTTTACATGGATATACAGGATAAAAAAAGAAAAAAGAAAATCCTGTCAGGAGCGCAGCGACGATCCTGTCCATCCATGTAAAAAAGAAGATGTAGATAAATCTGTTCGTTTCCTTCTGTGCCACAGACACCCCACGGAAGAACACTGAAAAAAAAGACCAAAAAGATTCTGAGTCTTACTGTCTACATGGATATACAGGATGGGCAGGATGAAAAAGAAAATCCTGTTAGGAGCGCAGCGACGATCCTGTCCATCCATGTAAAAAAAAAGATGTAAGTAAATAGCTCTGGCCCCTTTTTTCCCTTATGTGCTCTAGCTTAGTCTGCGGTTTGGTTCGGTTTCCTGGAGATATCCATTGACATACTTATGCAGTACGCTGCCGATAAGGGTTTGGTAGGGGATTCCCTCCCTGGATGCTCGGCGTTGAATGGCAGTAAGGTCATTTTCGGTTAGTCT
>JAJRUT010000029.1 GCA_024277655.1 Deltaproteobacteria bacterium
CACCGAGTTTACGGGCAGTCCGCAGGTACTGAATGAACCTGGAGACACAGCCACTCTCAGTTGGTCAACCAGCTGGGCGGATAGTTGCAGTATCGAGCCCGGTATCGGTTCGGTTCCTGTCAACGGGTCGGTGCAGGTAACTCCTTCTGAAACGACCACCTATACACTTACAGCGATCGGGCCTGGAGGGACAACCACCAAGACGGTCACTATTTCCTTTCCATTACCTGAAGTCTCTCTCACTGTTGAGTCGGCCACTATTTGGAATGGAAATAGTACGATCCTGCAGTGGGACAGCAACCACGCTACAAGTTGTTCCATCGATAACGGAATAGGGCCGGTTCAACCGAATGGTACCTTGGTGGTCAATCCGACAACAACAACCAACTATACGATAACTGTCACAAATGATGACGGCGCAGTCTCCGCCTCTGCAATGGTGACGGTCCGCCAAGCGGAAACAAACCTGACCGTCGATCAGCAGAGTATCGAGACCGGGCAGTCGGCCACCCTGCAGTGGACGTCAATTGATACCGAAGCATGCAGTCTTGAGCCGGGAGCAGGTACCGTTGCCCTGGATGGATTTTTTCCTGTTTCACCTGCAGAGACCACGACATATACTCTGACGTGCCAGGGCGGTCCCACCAGTTCATCGTCTTCCCAAACCATTTATGTCAACAATTTCAACAACCCGCCTGTTGCCGGTATAAGTGCAGATTCTCAAGTAATACAAAAGGGACAACGTACCATCCTGCATTGGCAATCAATCAATGGCACTACTTTCCATGTAGATAACGGCATTGGCAATGTTGATTTAGCAGGCTCTTTAGAAATAACACCTGAACATACCACAGAATATACTTTTACCGTTGTCGGCCCTGTCGGTATTGCTCAATCAAAGATTACGGTTTTTGTAAACGGTACGCCGGCTCCTCAACCTGATGGGTCTTTTGGCAAAGTGTATGAAGATTTGATCCCGGCAGATTCCACGGTTGAAGACTATGATGCTCGCCGTTTTGCAATAGTCAAGGGCAGCGTCCTGGATATTCAAGGACTTCCTCTTGCCGGAGTCTCAATCACCATGCTTGATAATCCCCAATATGGAACTGCTGTTACCGACGATCAGGGTGAATTCTCGTTGGCAGTGGAGGGTGGTTCCACCATGACCATCAAATACAGCGGAGAGAATCTACTCCCCAGTCAACGCTTAGTGTATGTACCATGGAATGATATTGCTCAGGTCAAGCCTGTACAAATGGTAGTCGAAGATGCTCAGAGCACCACCGTCCATTTTGACGGCAACCCGGACACAGTAATCACGCACCGGGCAAGTATTGTTACTGACCAGTTCGGCAGCAGGTCCATGACAATGGTCTTTCAGGGTGATAACCAAGCTTTTCTGGTTGATGAAAATGGAGAAGATGTTGAGGAGATGACCACTGTCACTACCAGAGCGACGGAGTATTCCTCATCACAGTCCATGCCCGCCGAATTGCCAGAAATTTCTGCTTATACTTATTGTGCGGAATTGACAGTAGACAATGCTCAAAGAGTTCGTTTTGCCAAGCCTGTTATAACATTTATTGAGAATTTCCTCGGTTTCGATGTTGGTGAGCCGGTACCCTTGGGCTACTATGACCGTGATCGTGGTTTATGGGTTGCTGCTCCAAACGGCCTGGTAGTTCGTCTGCTCGACACCGACAACGACGGCATAGTCGATGCTCTGGATGGAGACAACGACAACATCCCTGATGATCTTAACAATGATGGTGACGTACATGATGAAGTACTGGGCCTGAACGATCCGGTGGCTTACCCACCTGGGGCCACTTTTTGGCGCGCCGAAGTTACACACTTTACCCCTTATGATTACAACTGGTGTACCCGGCAAGATTTGTCAGCCATGAACGACACTGGTGACCCGGAATTGGATGGCCAGCCCTGTAAAGACGGTGATACTTGTACCGGATCATCAGTAAGTAATGAGACCCGTGTCTTTCGCGAACAAATTAATATTCCCGGAACCGACTTCAGGCTCGTATATTCCAGTGACCGCACCGAAGGCTATAAAACCAGAATCACTGTTCCGGTTAGTGGTTTTTTTGTGCCTTTTATACTTAAACGCATTGATGTGGAAGTGGAGGTAGCAGGCAGGCTGTTGACCACAAGTGTGACTCCGGAAGCAAATCAAGTAGCAGAATTTATCTGGGACGGCCTGGATTTTCAGGGGAAAAAGGTTAACCATAAAGTTACTGCCCATGTAAAGATCGGTTATGTTTATGATTCTGTTTATCTGAAATCCAATTTGCTGAAAATGTCTTTTGCGGAATTTGGAACCACTACAACCGAGGTGCCCTCGCGCAACGAGGTGGTTTCCTGGAAGCAAAGTGACATGAACATAAACATAGCTGATAAAGATTATGGTCTGGCAGAGGGCTGGTCAATTTCCGTCCACCATAAACTATCTCCCACAGATCCCACAACTCTGCATAAGGGAGATGGTTCGGTAATTCAGAATGTTACACCTGTAATTACCACTGTTGCTGGAAACGGTGAAGAAGATTGGGCTTGGCCAGGTAATCATGCACTACAAACTTCAATCAGCAATCCAAGCAGTGTGGTGATTGCTGCAAATGGTGATCTCTATGTTGCCAACCAGGTTCATTCTGCCATTCTCAAGATCAAGCGGGACAATAATATAATACAGTTAGTGGCAGGAGGCCCATCCATGGGACTCAGCGAACAGGATAATATTCCAGCACGTTTTGCCAGGGTGCGAGTTCCCGCTGACCTTGCTCTTGACTCCAAGGGTAATCTTTATATTGCCGATTCCGGTGCTTGCAAGATCCGCAAAATTAATACCCAGGGTATTATTACCACAGTGGCAGGAACCGGAACCTGTGAGTCAAGTGGAGACGGTGGCCCGGCTCTTGAGGCAGGTATCACGCCAAACAGCGTGGCCGTCGATGATTTTGGTAATATTTATTTCATTGAGTCCTCTACCTGTGTGGGAGGCGAGGTCGATCCGGTTACCGGCCAGTGTACAGGTGGGGACGTATCAGAAGGGAGCTACCGGATACGCAAAGTTTCCACCAACGGCAATGTAGCCACTGTGGTCGGCACCGGCGAGAAGTATGACCCGTCAATTCATTATAGTAATGGTGACGGAGGTCCTGCCGGCGACGCAGTTCTTCACGGCCCCATCTCTCTGACCATTGACCCGAAGGGAAATATTTACTTTTCTGATGGAGCACGTATCCGCAAGGTCAGCACCAGTGGTATCATTACCACCGTAGTAGGTAACGGCCAGCTGGGGTATAGTGGCGATGGCGGCCTGGCTACAGATGCACGAATTGCTCTGGCCTCCGGCATAACCTTTGACCGGAGCGGTAATTTCTATTTTTCTCAATACTACCTCAATGGAGATGTGGTACGGAAGGTATCCAGCAACGGCTATATCAGTACAGTAGCGGGGATAGGTGTTTACGGTATGTCCGGTGAAGCCGGCCCTGCTACACATGCACAGTTATTTCAACCGCAAAGAATCGCCATTGATTCGGCAGGATCTCTTTATATTCCGGATAAAGGCAACCATCTGATCCGCAAGGTGTCCGTAGC
>JAJRUT010000030.1 GCA_024277655.1 Deltaproteobacteria bacterium
AGAATTTCACTGCGGAATATCCCTGACCATGACTCATCCAGTAAACGTCGCCGCTTTGGCCCTAAATGGGCAAATGGATCGAAAATGTATAGTTGTTTGTCGTCTTTTACATTAAACACGGGCTTTCCTTGTATCTTATTGAATTTACATGCTTATTGCAACAAGTCGCAATAAGCGACGCAAGAGGGGATAGCTGTTTTGTTCAGTAAAGTCAGCAGGTTAAGTAAGAAACACTTTTTACGAGTTCATCAAATATTGGTTGAAAAATGCTGAAGTCTGGCTACTTTTTTTAAGTAGATACGAAAAAAAACACGGTGGAAAAAGGAAAGGGGCAGGTCGTCGGAAAACATAATTGCGCTTGTGACAATTGCTCCAATATTGCTCCACCTGTGTCAATTAGTCAATGATTATTCATCATTCACCATGTTTGCCTAAATGTTGATGTTGTATGGTTTGTTGTGGTGTGTTATGGCTATTTGTGGCTTTTGGAACGGACTGAAAATCCGTGTGTCCCTGGTTCGATTCCTGGTCTCGGCACCAAGAACATTAAGCCCTCACAGCATTTTTGTTGTGAGGGCTTTTTTTCTGGACAATCTCTGGTCTTTGTGCAAAAAAACAACTTTCTTAAGTTTAAGGAGAATATTATTTCACCCGAGATATGTAAAAAATGTGCAGAATGTTGTAAAAATCATCCTTTTGTAGAATTGTCTAAAAGTGAAATTGATTCGTTAGAGCGTTTGGCAGGGTTACCTTTTGATGATTTCGTAAATCGAAAAGGTGAAGCCGTTGAAGAATATTTTTTAAAATTTACAGAAAATGGAGATTGTTTTTTCTTAAAGAAGAAGGATGGCAGTTACTCTTGTACGGTTTACGAAGCAAGGCCAGCAATTTGTAAAAATTATCCATCACGTCCCCGCCAGAAAGAAGCTTGTGAAGCAAATCAGAAAAAAACTTTGAGTAAATTTAGCTAATAATATTCTGTCTTTGCCAGCTACCTCTTGGTCTCCTTTGCCCTTAGAAATACATTAGGCGGTAGTTGGAGTAGTGAAAAAACTAATTTCGTGTGTCCGCAAGCCCCTACAACATTTTTGTTGCAGGGGCTTTTTTTGTTTTTCACTCCTCTCTTTACCTGGTAAAGATGTTAGAATTGTAGAGAAAACATGACCAAGGTGGAGGTTGCGGATGGATTTTACAGAACTGGAAAAGAAGGAGTTACGGGCTGCCAAAAATATATTGGAAAATCCGGGTCTTGCTGCCCGTATTACCAACCTGGTGGGGGAGCCGATTGAGAAGGGGTTTGAGCTGTTACCAGATAAGTGGAATCATAACATTGGTGAGGTGACTCAGGCGGCCTTGATGAAGGCGGTTGATGCCGCTATTATCACCATGCGGGATGTTCCAGGTGAGGAGTCGTCGAACCTGTGGCATAAGTTTGGGGTTGCCGTGAGTGGCGGGGTGGGTGGCTTTTTCGGGATTGCCGGGCTTTCACTTGAACTGCCCATCTCAACAACGATCATGCTACGTTCCATTGCCGATGTGGCAAGGAGTGAGGGGGAGTGTGTGAGTTCCCTTGAAACAAAAATTGCCTGCCTTGAGGTCTTTGCCTTTGGTGGCAAGTCTGAAGCAGATGATGGTGTTGAATCGGGTTATTATGTGATTCGTGGCGCTCTCACCATGTCGGTTGTTGAGGCTACGGAACATCTATTTCAAAAGGGACTCTCCAGAGAGGCGGCTCCGGCCCTGGTGCAGCTTGTCACAAAGATAGCCGAGCGTTTTGGTGTACAGGTGACCCAGAAAGCTGCGGCCCAGGCCTTACCTGCCATTGGTGCTGCCGGTGGCGCTATTATCAACACCTTGTTTATGGATCATTTTCAGGATATGGCTCGAGGTCATTTTGTTGTTCGGCGTCTGGAGCGGCTGTATGGAAAGGAGCAGGTTCAGGAATTGTACGAGTCGCTACCAAATGATGCGTGATAGAAAAAATCAAAGGGGAGATCATGAAAATTGGTCGTAATGATCCCTGTCCGTGTGGCAGTGGTAAAAAATATAAGAAATGTTGTCTTGCTCTGGAGAGTGACAGGGGTGTTCCTGAAGAGATGCATGACCTTATGGCTGATATCCGCCATAAAATTGAGGATAACGAATTTGGCTCCCTGGACGAGGTGAACCGTGAGTTAGACAAGCTAATGGCAAAGAAAAATCAGGAGCCAATGACAGAATTTCATGGTCTTAGCCCTGAGCAGATGTATCAGGTTTTACATTTCCCTTTTGATTCTCCGGAAATAGTCAGATTCGATGATGGCGGAGAGTTGGTTTTGGATACGCCGATCATCAGGCTGTTTTCTTTTTTTGTGGAAGCCCTTGGCGAAAAAGGCCTTAAGTTGACAAAGAAGGGTAATTTACCACCTAAATTTTGTCGTGAGGCAGCACTTTTTTTATGGGGTGCAGAGCAATATGCCCAGAAAACTAAGTTCCACAGTATCCGCACCGAAGTAGATTTTTTTGAGATGCATATTCTCCGTATTGTGGCAAAGCAGGCCGGGTTGATTCGCAACTACAAGGGGCGTGTTGTACTCATCAAAAAAGTCCTTAAAAAGATCACGTCTGCGGGGGTGGGTTCATGCTATCCTGATCTCTTTAAAACATATGTGCAGAAGTTTAACTGGGAGTACATCGATGGTTTTGATGGGCTGCCTTTTTTGCAAGAATCCTTTCTGTTTACCCTCTATCTCCTGCAAAAGTATGGAGGCTCTGTACGGCAACAGACTTTTTATGCGGATATTTTTGTAAAAGCGTTTCCACAGCTGATGGGTGAGATAGTTGAAACGCCGTATTGTATACCGGAAGAGAGGCTAGTGCTTGTTTATTGCCATCGTACTTTTAAGTATTTTGCTACTTTTCTGGGGTTTATTAGCTATCATTCCATCTCAGAGTCCTTATTTGATCGGAAGTATGAGGTGAAAAAATTACCACTTCTTGATCAGTTTCTGTCTTTTAATGTTTGACTCTCTGTCTTATGCCACGCAAAATTGAACTCCTTGCTCCGGGTGGTAGTGTTGATTCCATCAAAGCGGCCATTATTGCCGGAGCTGATGCGGTGTACTGTGGGCTGGATAAGTTTAATGCCCGGAACCGAGCTGAAAATATAGTCTTTGCTGATTTGAATGGTATCCTGCGACTGGCTCACCAGTATAACTGTAAGGTTTTTTTGACCCTGAATATTCTGATTGTTGACAGTGAGATCCCGGCCCTGATTCGTCTATTAAATAAACTGGTTCAGACCAGTATTGATGGCGTGATTGTTCAGGATCTGGGGTTGCTCTATCTCCTAGTTGAAAAGTATCCAAGCCTTGTAGTTCACGGGTCAACCCAGCTTACAACCCATAATGAAGGTCAGGTCAGGTTTTTAAACCTGCTTGCCGCCACCAGAGTCAACCTGGCGCGGGAGTTGTCCCTGCAGGAGATTGGCAAGCTCAGTCGTATTTGCCATGAAAATAATATGGCTGTGGAGGTTTTTGTCCACGGCTCACTCTGTCTGTCTTTTTCAGGGCTTTGTTATCTAAGTTCAGTGCAGAGTGGTAACTCCGGAAATCGCGGACGCTGTAGTCAACCCTGCCGTGACCAATATGCAACTACTGCGGTCGGGGTTAAATTTCCCCTAAATCTCAAGGATAACTCAGCCTACGCAGAGGTGGGTGATCTTGTTAAAGCCGGGGTTGATTCCCTGAAAATTGAGGGTAGAATAAAAAAGTTTCATTATGTCCACACCGTTGTTAAGGCCTTTAGGGAACAGCTGCAACGCCTTGATTGCCAGAGGGGCTTGCAGTCAAAATCAGCTGCGCTGTATACCGTATTTAATCGAGATTTTACCAATGGTTTTTTGCAGGCTGAGATTGGCAAGGATATGTTTATAGATTATCCCCGCGATTATTCAGCTCATCATCTGGCCGGAGTTCTGGGTGGAATAACGGCTGAAAATACCAAGCTGGCCAAACGGGAGCTGTATGCTCGCAAAACGGCTATTATCACGGAGGTTGGGGCCAAGATAGATCGTCTTAGTGCCATTAGGGGGCCGGTGGATCTATCTATTTCAGGTCGGGTTGGTGAGGTGTTGCGGGTTGTGGTCAAAACGCCGGAGTCTGCATGGACGTTTTGTTCAACTACACCTCTTGCCCTACAAAAAAAGAGTGGGGGGAGCTGTTTTGGTTCAGGACTGTTCCTTGAAAAATTCAAGGCCATTAACGATACGGAGTATATGATTCGCCATCTTGATCTTAAGGGCTTGCAGGGGGGGGCATTTGTCCCTTTTCGGGAACTTAGCCAGATAAAAGATAAGATTCTAAATGTATTACGGGATGGGCAACAAGCCTTTGCCCCATTCACGCCTGCCCATACGAGGGCTGAGAAAGTTATGGTGCAACCTGCCCTCTCTCTGCTGATATCATCCCCGCAGGATATAAGTCTTGGCGATGATATCGATGGCGAGATCTATTTTGAATTGCCAAGTCGTTTTGATGACGGGGGCGCGAAGTTACGCGACCTGTTTACAAATAATAAAAAACTGATCCCGTGGTTTCCCCCTGTTTTGATTGGGGATGATTATCTGCAAGCGTTGGAGCTTTTGCGCCTTGGGCGACCGAACCGTATTGTGACCAACAACACAGGTATCGCCTATGCGGCCATGGAGGAGAAGATTCCTTGGGTGGCCGGGCCATATTTGAACATCACCAATTCCTTTAGCCTCCTCTGTTTACAAGAAAAACTAAATTGTTCCGGGGCCTTTATCGCAAATGAGCTCAGTAGACAACAGGTCAAGAAAATACGCCGACCACCTGGGTTTAAGCTGTACTACTCCATGTATCATCCCATTGTCTTAATGACCAGCAGGCAATGTCTTCTGTCTCAGGTTAGAGGTTGCGCTAAGGACAGGGTCGATGCTACCTGTGTTGAGCGTTGCCACCGCTCGGCTGTAATCGAAGGTGGGCCAAAGGGGGATGTGTTGATTTCTAAGAGGAGGGGGCAGCATCACAGTCTTTACCACCAGGTTAATAGTCTCAATACAGCTATTGTAAACGATGTTCCTGGTCTGTTTTCCGGGTTCTGTATTGATTTGCGGCATATTGAAACCGAAACGAAGCTAATACTTGGTCGCGCGGAGATTGTGAGGCTGTTTGCTGAATATCTTGGTGGAAATTTGCCGGCTGGAGATGAGTTGCAAGAAAAGATTCGCCCCACGACAAATATCCAGTATGAACGGGGAATTTAGAGTTAATTTTACTGCGGGGAAAATATGACTGAAGCGAAGAACCTTGAATTAGGCAGGATGAATAATGATTGGCGCCACACTCTGGCCAAGCGAGCTGAGTCCGTTCTTGCGGCAAAGGATATTGCCGGTGAGGTGGCACAGTTAGCCCCGCTTGATGCCTATTATATACTACGTGATATTGGTCCAGGACAGGCCTTGCCTATCCTGCTAGCCCTAAGTTCTGAGCAACTTGCGACCTGTGTTGATCTGGATTGCTGGAGTCGCCACGACTTTACGGCTGATAGTCTTGACGAGTGGTTGACGGCTTTTTCCCTAGCCGGGCCTGAAGCCTTGGCCGAGTCTTTTTTTGCCTTGGATTATGTCGTGCAATTGCTCTTTTTGGCTCAGACCGTGACTGTTTTTGACCCAGACACAGATGAGATTCCCCCTGAGGTCGAGGAGGATGGGCCCGTGCGGGCTATGACTCCTGATGGCTTTTATCTTCTGGAGCTTAAAACCGAGCTAAAATTAACCCTTCACCCATTTACGGTGCTGGATGCCTTGTATCAATACGATTTAATGGCGACCCACCAGTTGCTCAGTGAGGTTCGGGTTGATCTTGCCATGCAGATTGAAGAGGAGGCACTGCGTCTGCGTAATGGCCGAATGGCGGATCTTGGTTTTGTACCCCCGGATGAGGCTGTGACCCTATTTTCACGGCCTGGTTCCCATAAGCCACCCATGGCGCGCGGTAAAAGCAACTGGGCTGATTCAGCGACTACTAAGCTGCCGTCGGTGTATGCCAATCAACGGCAGGACGGGTTGTTACAGCAGGCCATGGCTCTTGTCACGGACAATGACCTGCAATCTCGTCTGGAACAGGAATTGGTATGGACTGTTAATACGGCCATTATCGCCTATGGGGAGAAGACGCAGGATACAGGTAAGATTGCCGATCTGGCAAAACGGGTGCGTGATACGATTTCTCTGGGGCTTGAGTCCTTATTGGCCCAGGCTGGAGAGAGGGCGGATACTGGTGCTGGTTTGCGAGCTGTGGACCTTCTATGTGCATGGGGAATGAGTGAGCTGTTTAAACACGGTTTTGCTGCAAGTCTAGACCTGCAAAAACA
Organism: Deltaproteobacteria bacterium; assembly: GCA_024277655.1. Lineage (GTDB taxonomy): Bacteria > Desulfobacterota > Desulfobulbia > Desulfobulbales > SURF-16 > JAJRUT01. Next base: position 6,376 of record JAJRUT010000030.1, read on the forward strand.
GGTAAGGTTGGCCCTGAAAAAACCGGAGTTTAAGGGCTGGTTTGAGCTTGATATGGTGAACCAGTCGGAGGATCCTGGCGATCTGCTTGATCGCGCCTTTGTTGGGGCTCTCCTTGGGCAGCACCCCCTGTGGAGTGGCTTTGATTTGACAAGCCCTGAGGCGGTGAAGGGTTTTGGTTGCCAGAAAGATTTGGTTGATGCCACCCTTCGGCTGCAACAAATAGTGGGGCATATCTGTTCGTAATAGATGTCTAAAGCGTTTAACTGGCCTTGGCGTGTAGTTCCTGTAAAGACTCTTGCCAAGATACTGATAGGGCCTTTAGTTTCAGGATCTTCTGGATGGCTGCCCTGTTTTTACGATCGTGGTGCATAACCTTGTTGGCAAAGGAGATGGACACCTTGTCTGGGTCTGCGCTAATGAGGATGCAGGTGTCTCCCTGCTGTATCATCCCCCCCCCAAGGACGCGCAGGTACCAGCCGGTGAAACCTGACTTTACCACCATTTTGACAAAGTCAGGTTTATTATAGCGTAAGGCCAAGGTTTTACACGGTTGTCTGGGTTGGCTGATTTGCACCATAGCCGTGCCAATTTTAAAAACATCACCAATATGGACATTGTTTTCATCAAGTTTAGTCAGGCTGATATTTTCGCCAAAAGGGGCGCTTGGCAGGGGGCGCTCTAGCACCTTTTGCCAGTGGGCCAAATGTTTGTGCGGGTAGACACAGATGGCCTTGTCCTCACCGCCATGAAATTTGGTATTATAGATGCCATCGCCGATAAATCCGGTACCTGTGGCTTGCACTGGCGCTGTTACTGGCTCTTTGCAGATGCCGGTTGTGATTGTTTTGCCAAAGAAATTCTGGTCTTTCGCGGTGCCGATGTTGAGGCTCTTAATGGTTGAATGGTTCATGGCTTTTGATTATCATTTGGGTTGAATGGTTGTTGTGCGTCTTTATCGGATGGTAGGATAAAGCATAAACTGTGAATGTTTAAATCTGTATAACAAAAAAAATATCATTATGTTTAAGAAACTGGCTTTGCTATTCTGTCTTTTCTTTCTGTGGGTTCCGGTGCCGGGGGCTCAGGCCCACAAGATCTATCTGAAAAATGGTAAGGTTGTTTCCGCCACCGTTATCATTGAAGATGACACACTGGTTCGCTATGAGAAGTATGGGGGGATGATTGCTCTTTTGCGGAGTGATATTGAGCGAATTGAATATGACCGGCAACCGGCAAGGCCTGTGACAGCATCAGCACCGGCTGCTGGTGGTTCCGGGCAGGGCAAAACGGAGAAACAGGAGTCTGGCCAGGATCTAGTTCCCGTCTTGCGTCAGGCCATCCAGCCGGGGACTCCCATCGAAGAGGCTAATATGGCGACCTTGGCCGTGGAGTCTGCCCTTGGCTCCGGTTCCGGGTTTTTTATTTCGTCCCATGGGGATATCGTGACTAATCGCCATGTGGTGAAGGTGACAGAGGAAATGAAGGCTGAGAGCCTTGGCCAGTTTAATGCGGCTAAAAGGCGTTTGACGCAGGCGAAAACATCGCTGGTTGCCGAGAAAAATCGCTATCTCATGGCCAAAGATAGTTATTATTCCAAAAAAGGGGCGTACCGTCGGGCAAAAAAGGATCCGAATATAAGTTCTGCCCGTTTGCAGTCCGTGCATCAGAGTTTACAGAGTGATTATGCCCACCTGCAACGCTGGAAGCAGGATTATGAGAAACGGGCAGAAGAGTATAAGAAGGCCAAACAGGTTGTCCGGAAAGCCAAGGGGAAATACGATGCCTTTATTCAGGGAATGCAGGGGCGCAGGTTTTATAAGGTTATTCTGGCAGACAAGACGGAGTTTGATGCCTATCTGGTCAAGGTGAGTCAAAATTATGATTTGGCCTTGTTACGTTTGAAAGGCTATACCACCCCGTATCTGCGCCCGCGGAATATTGTCACTGTGAGTCAGGGGGCAACGGTATTTGCCATCGGCAATCCGGTGGGCTTTCGTAACTCGATCTCCTCGGGGGTTTATTCTGCCAAACGTGAAGATCATATCCAGACCAGTGCCGAGATCAGCCCTGGAAACTCAGGTGGGCCACTTATTACGGCCGATGGTAAGGTTATTGGTGTCAACACTAAAAAAATGATAGGCAAGGGGTATGAGGGAATTGGCTTTGCCCTTGATATTGAGCTTGTTTTTCAGGAGTTTGCTGAGTTTTTACCCAAAAAAGGGGAGTAACAGCTCTGTTATTCCCCCTCCCTGTTTGTGGCATCTCTATCTTCGCAGAAAATTCAATGCTGATCCAGCCTTGAACCAGTCAATCTGCTCAGCATTGAGAGAATGGTGCAGGCTTACCTTGTCTGCGGAGCCATCTTTGTGGTGCACTGTCATGGTAATATCACTGCCGGGCGTGATGTCGGTCAGACCAAGTATATCCATGGTGTCCCCTTCTTGAATCAGATCATAATCAGCAGGATCAATGAAAGTTAAGGGCAGTACGCCCTGCTTTTTCAGGTTGGTTTCGTGGATTCTGGCAAAACTTCTGGTGATGACCACCCGACAGCCCAAGTGGCGGGGACTCATGGCGGCATGCTCACGGGAAGAACCTTCGCCGTAGTTGGTGTCGCCAACGACAACCCAGTTTTTACCTGCGGCAAGGTAGGTGCGGGCCACATCGTTTACTGGTTGTAACTCGCCGTTTAGGGTGTTTGTCGTTTGGCCAACGGCGTTATTAAAGGCGTTGACTGCTCCGGTGAGCATATTATCTGAAATGTTATCAAGATGGCCCCGGAATTTCAACCAGGGGCCAGCGGGAGAAATGTGGTCAGTGGTGCATTTCCCCTTGGCCTTGATGAGCAGTTGTAGCTCCTTGTAGTCGTTGCCATCCCACGCGAGGAAGGGGGTCAGGAGGGATAAGCGTTTGGACTCAGGGGAGACGATGACATCTAGACCGCTCCGTTCTACTGGTGGCGCAAGGTAGCCCTGTTCATCCTTGATAAATCCTTTGGCTGGGATCTCGGCAATGTTTTCGGGGGGGGTGAGGCGAAAGGTTGAGCCGTCACTGGCAACAAGGTCTGTCTCGTAGGGATTACCGTTCATCACGCCGGTACAGGCGTAGGCCAGTGTTGTTTCCGGGCTGCCGATAAAGGCGCAGGTCTCTGGGTTGCCGTCAGCCCGTTTCGGGAAATTACGGTTGTACGAGGTAACGATGGAGTTTTTAGTGCCGATCTTAATATCATCCCGTTGCCACTGACCGATACAGGGGCCACAGGCGTTGGTGAGAATAACGGCACCGAGGTCTTTTAGTTTTTGCAGTTGTCCGTCCCGCTCGATGGTGGCCCGTACCTGCTCGGAGCCTGGTGAAATAAACAGAGGGGTTTTCAGCTTTGTACCATGCCTGGCAAGTTGTTCTGCCATGGCGGCAATGCGCCCCATATCTTCATAGGACGAATTAGTGCAGGAACCGATCAAGGCGCAGGTGGCTTGGGTCGGCCAGTTGCCCTTTGCAACATGCTGTTTCATATCAGCGACCGGTGAGGCCAGATCGGGGCTGTGGGGGCCGACAAGGTAGGGTTCCAGTTCATCAAGGTTGATCTCCACAACCAGATCATAATATTTTTCAGGGTTTGCCAAAACTTCCGGGTCAGCCACGAGAATATCACGGTGTTTTCTGGCAAGATCTGCCGTCTCATTACGGCCGATAGATTCAAGGTAGGTCGCCATCCGCTCGTCAAAGGGAAAGGTTGAGGTGGTGGCTCCAAGTTCTGCGCCCATATTGCAGATGGTGGCTTTGCCTGTGCAGGAGATAGACTCGGTGCCTTCTCCAAAATATTCAATCACCCGGTTGGTTCCACCGGCGCAGGTCAGGATGGCAAGGAGTTTAAGGATAATATCCTTCGGGGCCGTCCAGCCACTGAGCTTGCCGGTCAGTTTCACCCCGACAATATTAGGTTGCAGAACCTCCCAGGGCATGCCAACCATAACATCAACGGCGTCAGCGCCCCCGACACCACAGGCAAAACAGCCAAGGCCACCGGCGTTAGGGGTGTGGGAGTCGGTGCCAAGCATCATGAGACCGGGGAAGGCGTATTGTTCAAGCACAACCTGGTGAATAATACCCGCACCCGGCAGCCAGCAGCCAAAGCCATATTTTTGGGAGGCGGAGGCGAGAAAATCGTACACCTCCTTGTTTTCGGTGTTGGCGATTTTTAAATCGTTATCCGCACCCAGATGACCGCGAATCAGATGGTCGCAATGG
>JAJRUT010000031.1 GCA_024277655.1 Deltaproteobacteria bacterium
CTCTCCAGCATACTGGAGTATTCCTGCTGGTTTCAGCCCTGGTTGGTGATATCGGCTCCATATCCTCCCTAGCAACAACCCTGCCTATGCTCCTTGTGGAGTCCGGCTACTCGCGGAAATTTGAGGAAGAGGCCGACCGGGTGGCCTGTTTGTATTTGCTTGAACGGGGGAAATCCACCCTGCCGTTTCAACATATTTTAATCAGAATGACAGATGGCAAACCGGTGCCGATATCCCTCTTTTCCAGCCACCCGTTAACAGGGAGACGGGTTGAGTTGATGATGGCGCTTGAAAATGGTTACAGTCGATAGATATTTTAGTGTTTAGGCTGGATGCAGGCAATGCCTCTATTTTATTGGAGAAGCAAGGTTGGCTGTTTTTTTGTAACCACAGAAGCACAAGTTGAGAGCTGGCTGGAATTGGCTGGTAATCATTTTGTCTTATCATCATCCAGTGGATCAATCACCACAGCAGGCCCTGGTATATCCAGGGGGTCTTCCAGGCTATAGAGCATATCCCCATCAAGATCATCTGGTAGGTCAAGATCATCAAGTTCGTCGGTGGAAAAGTCGGGGATATTTTCGTTGCCTATCTCCATGTCCATGGCGGCAGGTGGCTCGTTTGGCTCAATTTTAGACTCTTCTACCTGATTGAAATCTTCATCAAGGTCAATTTTTTCATAGAGAATAGCGACATCATCCTTTTCTGACGATGTCGCTGGCGCCTCTATTGCAAGTTCTGGTTCTGATGCCGTTGGCTCAGGCTCCTCCATGAATTCTGCAATTTGGTCCATATCGACCACCGGCGGGGGAGGGATTGGTGCTACACTGGGGCTATCTTCCTCTATTCTGGTCAGACAGGTGTTAAGGAAGGAGCGTAGTTCCCCTTTGAGGCGATTTTTTTCACCGGAAAGGCTGCTGATTTGACTTTGGAGGGTGTCAACTTCGTTTTGGGCCTCCTCCAGAATGGCGGTGGACTTTTCCTTGGCATCCTCCGCAAGGCGCGCGGCCCGTTTTTCAGCCTTGGTCTTAATATCATCGGCGAAGGACTGGGCTGAAATGATAGCATTCTTGAAGCGTTGCTCCTCTTCCAGCGATTGATTGCGTTCATTTTTTATAGCTGTAAGCTCTTCCTGCAGTTTGCCATTTTCCGTGGTCAAAAAGAGATAGCTTTCGGCAATTTTATCAAGGAAGGCATCAACTTCGGTCATATCATAGCCACGAAAACGTTGATTGAACTGTTGGTTTTGGATATTTTCCAGGGTGAGTAGCATAATGAATCCTTAAAGGTTAAGCGTTAGCCGATTCTGGCGGCAAGATCGATGAGGGTTCGAACGAGAAAGCTTTGCAGGAACATAATAATAAGCATAACCACGATGGGCGAGAGATCCATACCTGAGGTATAGGTAAAGGGCAGTCGCTTTCGCACCTGGTAGAGAACCGGCTCAGTCAGGTTGTGGAGGGTACGAACAATAGGATTATGTGGGTCAGGGTTAACCCAGGAAATGATCGCTCGACCAATAATAACCCACATGTAGGCTTGCAAGACAAAGCCAAGAAGATGGGCAAGGGCGGTGAGAAGGTTGGCAATGGGAAACATGGAATTTTCTAAGGTTGTAGCACATAATCTGTGCGAATTTAACTTGATATGTCAGGAGAATGGCTTTACTGACAGCATCATGGGGTTAACCGGTCGGCGATGCGCCTGATACCCTTTGCCGCACGGCAATCCGGACTGTTGAGTAGGAACGGTGTCTGTTTGCGGATGGCTTTAACAACCTGGGCATCTTTGGGCAAAATACCAAGAAGTTCCGGGGTTAGGTCAAGAAACTGCTCCAGTACCTTGCCGATGGCCTTTTTGGTGTCTATGCCCTCTTTTTGACTTTTAACATTGTTTACAATGAGTTGAAACTTCTTTTTTCCGTAGCGGGAGGACAAAATCTTCATCAGGGCGTAGCCATCGGTAAGCGATGTCGGATCGGGGGTGATGACGATAATATTGTTTGTGGCCCACTCAGAGAACCATAATACTGAGTCGCCGATGCCAGCAGCACTGTCAATAAGAACGATATCGAAGCGGTGGATGATTTCTTCCAGGGTGGAGGTCAAAAAGAGCTGTTCCTCCTGGCTGATACCAGCCATCTCTGGCACTCCTGAACTTGCCGGCAGAACGGTGAGGTTGTCCATAACCGGCAGGAGAACATCGTCAATATCAAGGCCGAGCTCCACCGTTTCGCGGATGGTGTGGGAGACTTGCAGGCCGAGTGCCACATCGACATTGCCAAGGCCAAGGTCGCCATCGATAATAAGGGTTTTCAGCCCTCTTTGGGCCAGGGCCGTGCCGATATTGACGGCGCAGGTGGTTTTGCCCACGCCACCTTTACCACTGGAAATGCAATATATATGAGGAGAGGGTGGAGTCATAGTTGTCTAGGGTTGTAAAAAATTAAAAAGTTGGCTGCGCTCTGCCACTGTTACCTGACAGTCAAAGTCTGTAGTGTGGCTACTTGTGGCTGTGGGGATGCTTGCCGGGCGAAGCTCCTTAATGAGCTGCTGCAGGAGGTCTATCTGTTGTTGTACAGAACAATCGTGAGGCAAGATAAGAAGCCCCTGGTCCTGGAGGTCAAGAGGTTTGTGGCCGTTTTGTTCTGCTTCTTTGCGTATGCGCTGTAAAAATGGACTGGATGTCTGGTTCATGCTCATCGGGAGGGGTAGACGTTAATTGAGGTAAATTACAATCATTTCGGAGTATACATTGAAGTGAATTGGAGGGGCAAATTGTTTAAATTCTTTTTGTATAGGGCGCACGGAGAGGGCAGGTGTGACTTGAGATTTGCCACAAAAAAACTTGCCAGCGAAAAATAATTTTATGTACTTTTATCAAAACATTACTTCTCCTGCTACCTCAGTGTGGTACACTTTTTTTGCCTAGAAAAGTTTAAACAGTGAATCTACATGTCAGGACAATCTTTTTGCAAAAGAGGAATACGAAAAGGGAGGGGGGACAGAAGAATAAAACAGGGGAAGATAAGAGTATTTCACCAAACACTACATCAAAGAGGGATTTAATGAAGAAAGTTATGTGGATATCAATCACCGTTGCGCTTATGACTGTTTTTATGACAACGGGGCTCAG
>JAJRUT010000032.1 GCA_024277655.1 Deltaproteobacteria bacterium
AAGCTCCGGCAAAAAAAGCCGCGCCTAAAAAGAAAGCCCCCACTAGGACAGCGGCAAAGAAAAAGGTTACGCCTAAAAAAACTGCCACTAAAAAGGCGGTAAAGACCGAAGACTCAGCCACGGAAAAAAAGACACCTACTAAAAAGGCGGCAACCAAGACCACAGCAAAGAAGAAGGCCGCGCCTAAAAAAACCACCACTAAAAAGGCGGTAAAGACCGAAGATTCAGCCACAGAAAAAAAGACACCTGCTAAAAAAACTGCCGCCAAGACCACAGCAAAGAAAAAGACTACTCCTAAAAAGGCGGTGAAGGCTGAAGAAACCTCAGGCGAAGAAAAAAAGAGTAGCAACCGCAAGACAGCCAGCAAAACTGAGGACAGTAAGGGTAGTGACAAGTCTGAAAGCCAGGACACAGCAAAAAGACAACCCCGGCGCAAACCCACCCCGAAAACAACCACCACTGAGCCAGAAAACAAAAAACCCGCCCCTGCCATCAACTACAAACTGCTGGTCAATGCCGATGAGCCTGAAGAATGTCGCATAGCCCTGCTTGAAAACGGCAAGGTTGAGTCTTTTAGTGTGGAAACAGTGGTTCGGGCCCAGACCAAGGGTAATATCTACAAGGGTATTATCACTGCGGTGGAACCGAACCTCCAGGCCGCTTTCGTCGATATGGGTACCGGCAAGAATGGCTTTCTGCCCTTTAGTGACATCCACCCCGAATATTACTGCAAGGATGTGGGCAAAAGAACCCACTGGAAAGATCTATCCATCCAGTCGGTGGTCATGAAAGGTCAAGAGGTCCTGGTCGAGGTGGTTAAGGAGACCACCGGCAACAAAGGCGCCAACCTCACCACCTATCTCTCCATGCCAGGGCGATATGTTGTCCTCATGCCTGGTAGCGACTCCCATGGTATTTCCCGCAAAATAAACAACGAAGAGCGCCGTAACAAACTTCGTGACATCGTAAAATCAGCAAATCTGCCGGACGAAATCGGCTATATCATTAGAACCGCCAGTGAGGATATAACCAAGACGGCCCTGATGAATGATATCAGATATCAACTCGATCTCTGGGACAAAATAAAGCATAACGGTCAAACCATGAAGGCTCCGGCCATTGTCTACAAGGAACAAAACGTTGTCGCCCGCTTTTTGCGCGACCATTTTACCCCTGAAATAAATGAAATCATGGTGGACAACAAAGACGTCTTTGATAAGGTCAATCAGTTCATGGAACTGCTACCTGCCAAACAGCGTACCACCAAGGTTAGATTACACCGGGGGTCAAAGCCGATTTTCAACCAGTTTCAGGTTGAAGAGCAGATCGAGCAGATGTACCAACCCCAGGTTCCCCTGCCGTCAGGTGGTTCTATCGTTATTGACCCAACGGAAGCACTAGTTGCCATTGATGTCAACTCAGGCCGAACCTCTAAAGACAAGAATTTTGAAAAAACCATCTTTCTAGCCAATATGGAAGCAGCTGACGAACTGGCCAGACAGTTACGGCTCCGCGATCTTGGAGGACTGATTGTGGTGGATTTTATCGATATGCGCGACAATCGCAATATCCGTGAGGTTGAAAAGAAGCTCCGCACCTCTCTGAAAAAGGATAAGGCCAAAATTGACACCAGCCGTATCTCCAAATTCGGTCTGATGCAAATTTCCAGACAACGTCTCGGACCACCAATTCAGAAGGGCAATTACATTAAATGTGAGCATTGTCAGGGCAGTGGTATCATTAAGTCAGTGGAGACCACATCCCTCGCCCTCCTGCGCCGAATTCAAACCGGAGCGGCAAAACGGCATATCACCGCCATAGACTGCGAGTTACCCGTTGCCATTGCCCAGTATCTGTTAAACCAGAAACGGGCTGATATTGTCGCCATGGAGAGAAAATACCGGGTGGAAATTCGGGTAATAGCAAACCCAACCATGACCCCTGCCCAGGAAGAAATCCGCTTTACCAAGAAGGATTCCTGAGTCGGTTAGTGGTAAAACAAACCGAAGTTAAATAAAAAAAGGCTTTTGAGATTCTGATCTCAAAAGCCTTTTTTTATTTGGATGTCTGAGCCAGACATACGAGTTAGTTCTCACTCTTACCAAGCCAATGTCGCCGATTAATCGCATATCCTGATACCTTGCCAAGCCAGGGCAATAGAAGCATCCCTCCCAGAGAAACAGCCTGTTTAGGATTACGACAGCCACGCAGGCCAATGACCATATCGGCATGCCCCGCTCGTGGTTCGGCCAGATAGGTGCCACAGAGGCGATCCCAACATGAGAGATTAAAGCCAAAATTGCTATTGGTCTCATCATCCTCAACCGAGTGATGCACCCGGTGCATATCTGGCGTCACCACAAAGAACCGTATAACTCTATCCAGTAATCTGGGTAAACCAACGTTACCATGATTAAACATCGCCATACCATTTAAGATAACCTCAAATATCACCACTGCAACCACCGGCACACCAAGCACCACAATGATGGCAAACTTAACCAGCATGGAAAAAACAAGCTCCAGGGGGTGAAAGCGGGAACCGGTGGTAACATCATAATCAAGATCAGCGTGATGAACCTGATGTAAACGCCAGAGTAGTGGAACGGCATGGGCCATAACATGTTGCAGGTAAATCGTTAAATCCATCAGGACAATGGCAATAATAATACTAAGGGGCAGCGGAACAGCGTAATAATGCAGAAATCCCCAACCATTAGCCTCGACAAAAACCGCCATGGCCACAGCCGCACCGGGAAAGAGAAAGCGAACCACAAAACTATTTAAAAAGACCAAGGAGAGATTATTAAGCCAACGAAATGGCTTAGACTGACTGGCTGGACGTTTAGGAGCAAGCCACTCCCACCCCCCCATAAGGACGAGTAATCCGAAAAAGAAAGACATCCTGATACTGGTTTCGTTTTCCAGAATAAATTGACTGACTGCCATCAGCGCCCCTTCTTCTGGAACTCATATACGGCGCGGTTATGATCCTGCAGATTACCAGAAAACTGATGACTGCCGTCCCCCCGAGCCACAAAATATAGCCAATCACCGGAAAGTGGCGCAAGCACTGCCCGAAGCGCCTCTTTACCGGGGTTGGCAATAGGGCCTGCTGGCAGGCCGGAAAGGAGATAGGTATTATAGGCAGATGGTGTACGTAAATCACGTTTGGTAAGATTGCCGTCAAAATTACCCAAACCATAAATAACAGTGGGATCCGCCTGCAGGCGCATCCGCCTTTGCAAACGATTATAAAACACCTGGGCAATCTGGGGTCGTTCCTCGGCAAGCCCTGTCTCCTTCTCGACGATGGAAGCCAGAATCACCAGCTCATGGCGATTAAGCTTCAGGGACGCCGCCGGAGTTTCAACATCACGGTACTGGGTTTCAAGCTCACTCCACACTTGAAAAAAGCGGGCCACCATCATTTTCAGGACAGACCTGGCTGGTTGGTGACGCGCCAGAAAATAGGTATCGGGAAAGAGATAGCCCTCAAGGGACGCTGCAGGAATACCAAGGGATAAAATAAATTCATGATCCCCACAGAGACCGACAATATCCCCCTTATCCTGCCAGCCCTGACGCCTTAGCTCCTCCGCTATCTCATACAGGGTCAACCCTTCACGCAGGGTAACCGGCAAGAGGGATGAACTGCCACGCTCAAGCTGAGCCAAAATTTGTCTGGGAGTAATAGGCCTAGAAAAGGAGTACTCTCCAGCCTTGAGACGTTTGGAAATACCTGACCAACTGGCAAGCATACCAAAGCGACAGTCGTCATATAATACTTCACTGTCAACGAGGGCTGAGTAAATCGTGGGGAAGCCACTACCAGCATGGATGGTCACATGAACAGTGTCGCCCTGGGCAGGGCCAGGCCCATTCACCGCACCGTAGGAGAAAAACCAGTACATGGGGGTCAGGACGATCATGGCCGGAATGATAATCCAGGCCACACGTTTTCCCCATAGGACAAGATCTATTTCAGCTTCAGGAGGAGTCATAGGATAACGGCAGTTTCAGGTTGCAAATTAAGCGCTTGCACAACTCGTATCTCAGGCACTTTACACTTGCAACCTGAGACCTGTTAATCAAACGCCTTTCTAAATACCTGATCAATATTCTTCACAGGTATAAAGGTGAGTTTATCCCGCAAGTCTTCAGGAATCTCGACAAGATCCTTCTTGTTTTGATGGGGGATAATAATCGTAGTAAGATTGGCTCGCAACGCTGCCAACGCCTTCTCCTTGAGACCACCAATAGGAAGCACCCGGCCACGCAAGGTGATCTCGCCTGTCATGGCTAGCCCCTTCTTAACCGGCTTACCTATCATGGCCGAATAGATTGCCACCGCCATGGTGATTCCTGCCGAAGGGCCATCCTTGGGAATAGCACCGGCTGGAACGTGGATATGCAAATCCTTTGTCTCAAAATAATCATCCGGCAATTTAAACTTTGACAGTTTGGCGCGACACACCGTAAGGGCCGCCTGGGCTGACTCTTTCATCACATCACCCAATTGACCAGTGAGATTCAAGCCCCCCTTCCCGGCAAGAAGTGACATCTCAATGGTTAGAATTTCCCCCCCCACCTCAGTCCAGGCAAGACCAGTGACAAGACCCGGCATATTCATACCTTCGTCTTCCTCTGGTACAACCTTAAACTGGCCAAGATACTTGGCCAGGGTACGTTTAGAGACGGTATAAGGCCCTTTACCACCCTCAGCAATACGCCTAGCAACCTTGCGACAGACCTTGCCGATTTCCCGTTCAAGATTTCGCAGGCCAGCCTCGCGGGTGTAGTGGGATATAATCAGACTAATGGTCTCATCATCAAGTTTAATATGCTTGGGATTGATACCATTTTCCTTGATCTGGCGAGGCAGGAGATAGCGTTTGGCAATCTCGAGCTTTTCTTCAAGGGTGTATCCCGACAGGGTAATAAGCTCCATCCTGTCCATAAGTGGCCCAGGTATGGTATCTGCCATATTCGCCGTGGTGATAAACATTACCTTGGACAGATCGTAGGGCAAATTGAGGTAATGATCGGAGAACTCGTTATTTTGTTCCGGATCGAGAACCTCCAAAAGAGCCGAAGATGGATCGCCCCGATAGTCGGCCCCCACCTTGTCAATCTCATCCAACATAAAAATAGGATTGGATGTTTGGACGGTTTTGAGCCCCTGAATAATCCGCCCTGGCATGGCCCCGACATAGGTCCGGCGATGCCCGCGAATCTCAGCCTCATCCCGCATGCCACCGAGGGAGAAACGATAAAACTTGCGGCCCATGGCCCTGGCGATAGAACGTCCCAGCGAGGTCTTACCGACACCAGGAGGGCCTACAAAACACAGGATCGGCCCCTTGGTTGTTTTATTTAACTTACGCACCGCCAGATATTCAAGAATCCTCTCCTTGATCTCATCGAGTCCGTAATGATCCTCATCAAGGATATCCTTGGCCTGTTTCAGATCCAGATGATCCTTGGTAACCTTGCGCCACGGCACATCAAGGAGCCAGTCGAGATAGGTGCGGATGGTATTTGCCTCGGAACCATCAGGATGCATCATCTCCAAGCGCCCGAGCTGCTTTAAGCCCTCCTTCTTAACAAGGGACGGCATCCGCATCTTTTTAAAACGCATCCGCAACTCTTCGATCTCTTCCGATTTCTCATCAAAATCACCAAGTTCTTTCTTGAGCGCCATAATCTGCTCACGCAGATAATACTCCCGCTGGGTGCGCCCCATTTCCTCCTTGGCCTCGGACTGAATTTTGGCCTGCATAGTGGAAACTTCAAGCTCCTTATTCAGATACTCAAGCACCTTGCGTAACCTAGCAACCGAGTCATGGGTTTCAAGCACTGATTGCGACTCAGCCGTCTTTAAACGCAGGTTGGAGACAACCAGATCCGCCAAACGCCCAGGCTCCTCAATGCCGTTTAAAATGGCCTGTAACTCTGAAGACAAGACACCCTTAATGGATAAGATTTTCTCCGTTTGGTCCCTGACATTACGCATTAAGGCTTCCACTTCAACCGTCATCTCAGCGTCTTCAGGGGGGACAATCAGTTCGATCTTGGCCTTTAGAAAAGGCTCAACCTCCACGTACTCCTTAATTTCCGCCTTCTGGATAGCCTGAACCAGCACCTTGAGACGACCATCGGGAAGTTTCAGGGTACGCATGATCATACACACCATCCCTGTACTAAAAATATCCTCCGGCCCAGGCTCATCAAGGGATGAGTCCTTCTGGGTGGCCAGCATCAAGAGTTTATCCTCAGCCAAGGCCTCCTGAACCGCCTCAACAGAAGCACTCCGACCAACAAAAAGAGGAATAATCATATAGTTGAAGACAACAATATCACGAACTGCCATCACAGGAATTTCTTCAGGAATATCCGGTTCTTCCATATCAATAAGATCACCAATTCCTGCCGCAAGAGGGTCGTTTATATCCACCAAAAATTCTCCATTTTCTTGTGTTCCTAGATCAACCTCATCCAGGGCAAAACACATTATATCATTAAATATAGTATCTAATACCTAAACAGAACGCGCTGCCATTTTGTCTACTTTAAGGTAGATAACTACAATCAGTAAAAAAATCTCGCTTGCCCGCGCAAGTCTCGGTTACGGTAAACATTGGCTTCGCCTAAGTCAAGGGATAGACCTTTTTTACCATACACCTATAAATTTGTTGAAGATTTCTTTTTTTTGCACCATGATACATCTTTTTTCAGGGAGCCAGATTGTTGCCGGAGTTAAGCAGTGGTCTGACACAACCGATTAACCCCCTCACCACCTAAATCTATGCTCTCCTCCACCTGTTTTTTTGATTTACACGATTTTAGTTTTGCCGAAATTTTCACCCCGGATGAACCAGTCTGGTCGGCCCTGCATAACCTGAAACCATACCTGTCCGCATTCTCCTACCCAAATTATTCTAAAATTTTCCCCAGAAATGGTGAACCTTTAGCAAAAACCATTGTCCTCCATGGTGACGCGACATACCTCGCTGACGAGGTGGACATTGTTTTTGGTGATGCCCCGAAGGGTGAGCTTATGGTTAGCAAAGCAGGAAAACCACTACCTGGAGCCTCGGTAATTATGGCCGGAGTAGTTTTCATGGGCGAACAAATTTCTATAGGCCAGGGTGTTCTTATTGAACCTGGGGCCATGATCTCCTCCCCAACAGTTATTGATGACCGCACAGTTATTCGCCAGGGGGCCTATATCCGCGGCTATTGTCTCTTTGGCAAACAATGTGTCGTAGGTCACGTCACCGAGGTGAAACATTCTATCTTTTTAAATGATGCCAAGGCTGGTCATTTTGCCTATCTGGGCGACTCAATACTCGGCACAGATGCCAACCTTGGAGCAGGAACAAAACTTGCGAATTTAAAATTCACCACCGGCAACGTCTCCATTAAAACACCTGAGGGCGTGATAGACACTGGTTTACGTAAATTCGGCGCAATTTTAGCGGACAAGGTGCAAACAGGCTGCAACAGTGTGACAAATCCGGGAACCTTAATAGGCCCACGGTCCATGATCTTACCTAACACAACAGCCCCATCCGGCCTCCACAAAGGAACCTGTATTATTCGGGACTAAAGTAGTTGACACTATATTAAAAAGAAACAGGAGTATCTCTAACATGCGAAACAAAACTATTTTCTCAACCCTCTGTGGTCTGATTCTCTTAACAACAAGCCTCAGCTTTGCCGCCGATACGGACAAGATTCTTGTTACTGCAGGTTCCGCAACCCTCACCCAGTCAGAGTTTAATCAGATAATAGCCTCAATGCCCCCCCAGCTAAAAACCATGCTTGATGAACAACCGGCCCTTAAAAACGAGATGTTGCAAAAATGGGCCGATTTTTCCATTTTGGCCCAGGAGGCTGAAGCCAGCGGCTTTGCTGAAAAAGCAACTGCCCAACGTAAAATCAAGGAGATCAGGGACCGGGTTATGGTTCAGGAGCTGATCGAAAGCCAAATGGCCAAGACCAGTGTCAGTGATGATGAGGTGGCCATGTACTACAACAGCCACAAAGAAGACTATGCCACACCAGAAAAGGTTAAAGCTCAACATATCCTTATTCATATCAAGGATTTCGATGATGCAGGGGAGGTGGCGGCGGCAAAAAAAGAAATTGCCGAAATTCAAGCCAAACTAAAGGCGGGGGAATCTTTTGCCCTCCTTGCCCAGCAATACTCCGATGACACTGTCTCCAAGGTAAAGGGTGGTGATGTCGGCTTCTTTGCACGGGGCGAGATGGTACCCCTCTTTGAGGAGTTCGCCTTTAGCAATGACGTTGGCGATGTATCAGATAGCGTAAAGACAAAGTACGGCCTGCACATCATCAAAATCACCGACAAAACCGAGGCAGGATTTTCACCCTTGGCGAAAGAAAAGGACAGCATCCGTGTCAAACTAATTGACGATAAAAACCAGGTACGGGTTGAAACCTTGCTCACAGAACTTAAAAAGAAATACAAGGTGACCATTCACAACATGTAGTTAATAGCGGGAAACTGGGTGGGAAGCATAAGGCTCCCCACCACTACAGATAAAAAGGGGCCTGAAAATCCTCCAGTAAGTTCTTTCCGGACATTGCTGATTCCAATCACCAAACGTGGGGAATATCCCCATACGTAAGACCTGTCTGTCTCAGGCCTGAACATCCACCAGGGACGATGGGATTCCCCCATTTGTCCGGCTTTCCAGAGTATCTTTAATTTCCTGCATCACCGCAACCGGCTTCTGCTGACAGGTGATGTTG
>JAJRUT010000033.1 GCA_024277655.1 Deltaproteobacteria bacterium
AACAGAAGATCCTTCTTGACCTTGCCCATCCAAATTAGTTCAGAGTCCAGAAAAAGCTTGTCGACAATGGGGACAACCTTATAGATCCCATTCTTAAAGATCAGCAGAATCTTGTCATACTCAGAACAGTTAAAACTAAAGCCCTCATCACCCTTAACCTGATGGCCCATAAACCCCGTTGTTGCCTGATAACCAATGGTAAGGTTTGAAATGGCAACTCGCCTGGCCTTAACCTCTCTAAAGGTAGATAGTTCGGTTTTACGGGGGTAGTCCTTGGCGTATTTCGTCAGCAGGCCATCAATATAGTTAATGGTGAAGAGTACCATATCCTGTAAATGCTGGTTAATCTCTTTGATTTTCTTTCGTAACAGTCTGATATCTTTTTGTTTCTTGCTTATGTCGTACCTTGATATACGCCTGATCTTAATTTCAAGAAGTCGCTCTATATCCTCCAAGGTAACATCACGGAGCAGTTTTTTACGAAAGGGCTTTAGGCTTTTTGTAACCGCCTCAACCACAAGTTCATAGGACTCACATTCTTCAATCTCTTTATATAACCGCTCCTCAATAAAGATTTGCTCAAGAAGATGGGCCTGCAAACGTTCCTGCTGACGATCAAGGTCAATAAGTAACTCTTTTTCCAGATTGTTTTGCAGATCCTGGGTGTTTGCCGTTAAAATATCGGAAATAGTTAGGATTGCCGGCTGGTTGTTATGAATAACGGTGAGGTTCGGAGAAATCGCCATTTCACAATCGGTAAAGGCATACAGGGCCTTAATTGTATCATCGGCATAGATCCCCCTGGGCAGTTTGATCTCAATTTCAACCTGCTCAGCCGTATAATCATTAATATGCTGTATTTTGATCTTACCAGCCTTAGCCGCCTTTTCCACCGATTCCATGATGGAGTTAGTGGTGGTACCATAGGGTATTTCAGTGATGGTAATGGTTTTATCGTTGGTCTCTTCGATCCTGGCCCGGCATTTTAATTTACCATTGCCATCATCATAGAGATTGATATCAAGAATGCCCCCTTGGGGAAAATCGGGGTAGAGCTTAAAGGGTTCATCCCGGAGGATACTTTTCTGGGCCTCAAGGACTTCAACAAAATTATGGGGCATGATCTTTGTAGCCATGCCCACGGCAATACCCTCGGCACCCTGCAGGATGAGTAACGGCAGTTTTGCCGGTAGCACAATCGGCTCCTGCATCCTGCCATCGTATGACTCCTCATAGGACGTCAGGTCCTTGTTGAACAGGGTCGCCTTGGCCAGGGGCGAGAGTCTACACTCAATATAACGAGCAGCAGAGGCGCCATCGCCGGTATAAATATTACCAAAATTTCCCTGACGCTCAATGAGATAGCCCTTGTTGGCAAGATTAACCAGGGCGGCATAAATGGATTGATCGCCATGGGGGTGAAGCTTCATGGTATCGCCAACCACGTTGGCCACCTTCTGAAACCTGCCGTCATCCATATTGGCCAGGGTCTGCATAATCCGCCGTTGCACAGGCTTTAGGCCATCCACAACATCAGGAATAGCCCTTTCCCGGATGACATAGGAAGTATAATCCATAAAATTGGCATCAAACAGCTTATGTAATGCACCGAAATGATCGGAGTGAGTCATAAAATTTCCTTAAACTAAAATTTCTGCTATCTAGACAAATTCGTAACTATTTACTGTAATGAGGAAAGGAATGTAGAGAAGATAAAGAAGATATAGGAAAATAAATATAGTGGTGGTTTCCCCTTCTTTATATTCTTTACTAGGCCATATTCTCAATAATATATTCTTTACGGGTTGGCGTATTCTTACCCATATAAAAGGAGAGAAGCTCAGGCACCTCGGACACCCGGTCAACTGTCACCTGGAAGAGACGCATTTCATCACCGATAAACTGTTTAAACTCAGGGGGCGAAATCTCGCCAAGACCCTTAAAGCGCGTGGTTTCGACTTGTTTCTTGACCTTGCCACGCCCCTGAACCTTCTTTGTCGCCGTGACCTTTTCTTTCTCCGAGTAACAGTAGAACGTCTCCTGCTTGTTGCGGACTCGGTAGATCGGGGTCTCCAAAATATAGATATGGCCCATCTTGACCAGGGGTTCAAAGTAATGAAGGAAGAAGGTCAGGAGGAGGTTTCTGATATGCAACCCATCGACATCCGCATCGGTGGCAAAGATAATTTTATCAAAGCGCAGGTGACCAATACCATCCTCAATATTTAGGGTGCGCATGAGATTATACATCTCATCATTTTTATACAACAGCGCCATGGATTGACCGTAAACATTCATCGGCTTGCCCTTTAGAGAGAATACGGCCTGGGTCATGGGATCCCTGGCACTGACGATGGAGCCTGACGCCGACTGGCCCTCGGTGATAAAGATCATGTTTTCATGACCATCCTTAGAGGGGTTACCTTTTTTAGGATGATACTTGCAATCCTTTAACTGCGGGATACGAAAGGTAACCCTCTTGGCCTTGGCCTTGGCCTCTTTCTGGACACTTTGCAGTTCTTTCCTGATTTTAGCGTTTTGTTGAATCTTGTATAGCATCACCTCGGCGAGATTAGCATCCTTGTACAGGGCGTCACTAACCGATTTACGTACGGCATTGACAATGACAGAGCGGATCTCGGTGTTGCCGAGTTTATTCTTGGTCTGGGACTCAAAAATAGGTTCAACAACCTTTACAGCAATAACCCCGACAATCCCTTCCCGGACATCATTGCCGGAAAATTTCTTGCCACTAAACTCATTGACCCCTTTAAGTATCCCTTCCCGAAAGGCTGAGAGGTGGGTGCCACCCTCATTTGTGTAAGTTCCATTTACAAAGGAAAAATAGTTTTCACCATAACCATTGATATGAGTGAAGGTGAATTCGAGGGTATCATCAAGATGATGCAGGGGTTTATACAGGTCGGTGTCACCGACCTCATTATCCAAGAGGTCGAGGAGACCATTTTTTGAATAAAAGGTCTCTGAGTCAAATTTCAGTTTCAAGCCGGCATTAAGATAGGCATAACGCCAGAGCCTTGTTTTGATGGTTTCCCGTTTAAAAACAAAGTTCTTGAAAATCTCAGGTGAGGGATAGAAGGATATTTCCGTACCATTTTTTTCTTTGGTCGTGCCCTTATCCTCTGAGACGAGTGTGCCATTCTCAAAAGAGGCTGTGGCGAACTTTCCTTCCCGATAGGCCGTGGCGGTAAATGTCGTGGACAGGGCATTTACCGCCTTGGTTCCAACTCCGTTCAGCCCCACCGAAAACTGAAAAACATCGGTGTTGTATTTGGCGCCAGTGTTGATCACCGAGACACAGTCAACAATTTTACCCAGGGGAATACCCCGGCCAAAGTCTCTGATATACACATGCCCATCATCACTTATCTTGATGATAATCTGATTTCCGGCCCCCATGATAAACTCATCAACACCGTTGTCGATAATCTCTTTGACAAGGATATAGATACCATCATCCGGATGGGAACCATTGCCCAAACGACCAATATACATGCCGGGGCGCAACTTGATATGTTCGAGGGAACTTAAGGTTTTAATTTTTGTTTCGTCGTAATTTCCTGCAGATGTCATATCTTTCCTAATTTGAGGTGGCACAGCAACGAAGCTAAACTTTGTAAAAACGGACGCGAAAATACGCTCACTAAACTAAATCGTTGATCAATTTGACGCAAGATTTTTTAATTCCCTGGGTGCCATACTTTTTTTTTACGATATGCCATTTACTTGGATACTGAAACTTGACTGAACCATCCCGGTTGGTTAGATATGAACGCTACTCATTGCAGTATAAGTTTTCCTCCGTAACCAAAATCCCATTGTCTGTAAGGGTATTCCACGGTTTGTTTATTAGTGATATGAAAAAGAAGATTCTTTACCTCCTATTTGGCCTCACTATTCTTCTCTTTTCATTTATCATGGCCCTACCATTTCTGATTGAAAGTGAGAGCATCCAGCAGGAAATATTGCAGCGTGTCGAAGCATCCTATGTGGTTGACGCCGCCGTTGCCAAGGTTGAACTTTCCTTCTTCCCCATCCCCCATATTGACCTTTTTAATGTTGATATTAAGCATCAAACCTTTCGTGCCTCCATTCCAAGGGTCAAGATCTATCCATCCTGGCAGATTATTTTGGGTCAGGCCGAAATCGGTCGCATTACCCTTCTCTCTCCTCAGTTCACCCTCCTTAAAGACCCCTTTACCAAAACAGATCCCCACTCTTCGGAACCGGCCTTCATCCTTCCCGGCACCCTGCCTGGACTTTCGGTATCGATAAAGGACGGCATAATGCAGCTTCCTAGGCTAACAACTGATCTAGGGATTATACACGGCTCCTCTCTGGCGGAAATCAGCGCAAGGCTTGTCCTAAAGAAAAACCTCATCAAACTTGATTGGCAGAGCAAACCAAATTTTGGTGATGATTTTGACATTTCTGCCACCTTTTCCATTGAGGATTTAATGGGGCAGGGGACCATCTACCTCAACCACCTGGATCTAAAAAAGGCCTTTGAATCCTCCCCCCATTCACCCCTGGCCTTTATTGCTGACACCAGTAGCTTTTCTTCCACATTCACCTATGAACCGGCCTACGGTTTATCAGTGCAGTTTGATGGCGACGTTCCGGATTTCACCCTGACCAGCCCAGATCTTGGTGATAAGCCCCCCGTACCTATTCGTGTTGCGGAAGGACATCTAAGTCTAACCGTTAGAGACGACCTTTTTCAACTTGACATAGACTCACTGGAGTTCAGTGAGCCCCAGCTAAAACTACAGGGGGTGTATAGTTATTACCTCCCAGCAGGAAGCCTGGAAAAATTCGTGAAGATCGATTTAAAGGGCGCAGACATTGATCTTACCAATCTGCGCCAAAAGCTTCTGGATCTTGTGGGTAGCAACATAGTCACGAAAAATGTCACCGGAATTGTTCAAAATGGCTTTGCCAGTTCTGCAGCCTATTATTTCGATGCGCCAATTCCAGCCTTTGCAGATATAGAGAATATGCTGATTGAGGTGGACATCGAACGGGCTGATATTCACCTTGAACATGTTCCGGTTGATCTCCAAGATGCAAGGGGGAAAATCCGCATCAAGGATGGTGATCTAACTGGCTGGGATATAACCACCAATGTCCTGGATAGCAAAGGTCAAAATGGCTCTTTTTTAATGGGGCTTGGTCGCGATAACTGGGGACTTGAGGTGGATGTTGATATTGACGCAAATCTCGCGGAACTGCCTCTGTTTTTACGCCGCATCATCCACCACCCAGATGTTGCGGCAGAACTGCAACTTGTATCCATGACAGGCCGGGCAGACGGTCATCTTTCGCTTGGCCAAGACCTGCGTGATTTCAGTATTGTCGTGGACGTAGACCGTTTCGATCATGCCAAAATCCGTTATGATCGCCTGTCCTGGCCCATCACCCCCCAGGCCGGCAAGCTGCATGTAACAGACACCGGGGCCAGCTGGCAAAATCTGGCGGTAAACGTAGGAAATCATATCCTCAAAGAGACCAGTGGCACAGTTGACTGGTCCCTTGCCAACATTCCCTTTGAATTCACCTCACTCAGTGGTGTTTTTGACAATAATACCCTCCTTGCCGAGTTACGATCCCACCCTACCCTGCAACGACCCCTCGATACTGTTGTGACGACAATAGTTGGTTCGACTGAGCTTGTTGGCACAATTAAAGGCAATTTCTTTTCTCCCGCAGAGTATATTTACGATTTTGATACCACACTAAAAGACATGTCCGTCCTGAGTCCCCGTCTTCCGGTAAATCTAGCACTTGATACGGCCCATATCAGGATTACGGACAAGACCATAAATATTAACGAAACTACAGGAATGGTTCTTGGCGATTCATTACAATTAAGCGGTAATCTTCAACATGATATCTGGCTCAAATGGACAGGGGATCTGACCTTTAATGGTGATATAGACCAGACCGTGATGAACTGGGTTATAAGTGAAGAAATGCTCGCCGAATCACTCAAACTCAACACCCCGGTTTTACTCCACAACCTGCGGCTGAGATGGCAAGATGATGATCTTTTTGTCGAAGGGGAAATTGAACCTGAAAACAGTAGCTCAAGGCTCAACTTCAGAGTGGAGAGGAATAGTGAAATTGTAACCGGCGAATTTAATATCAGCCATAAGGGTAAGGAAGCAAAGATCCGGTTTTTTAATGAACCCACAAAAAACAACTATGATTTGTTTATAAACGGCACCCTGCCAGGTCAGGCCTTAACAGACATTCTGGTCGATCCGTTTATTCAATTTGAGACCATGAGTGGGAAAGTGAATATCCATGTGGGTCTTCCGGATGGAGAGACTCCGCCCTCCATGGTCTTTAACGGTAACTTGGCCTTGACCGATCTCTATCTTTTGATTGATCATAAGCGCAACAAGAGCCACACCCTCAGTTTTTCACTTATTGGCAAGGATAACACCTTAAACATCGAGAAACTTGACATTTTATACGATGCCGACTCTTTGTTCAGTGAAGGTCAGTTCATCCATGAAGGCTGGAGTGGTCATCTGAATATCGACATGCAATCACCGGCAATTAATACTGACACGGTTAAAGAAATTGCCGATAATCTTGCAACCTTTATCTATGATAGACTTGGCGTTAAACGAGGAACCACAGCAAGTCCCTCAAGGTACAACCTTTTCAGCACATTAAGTTTTAATTTCGCCAATTTCACTGTTCCCCTTGGAGAGGTAAGTAGTGAGCAATCGCTGGATGGGAAAAAAAAGACATACCAGTTCCCGATTACCCCCCTGAAAGGTCGATACAATTTCAATAACACAAACTCGTCCCTGCAGATCGAAGACAGTATGGTTTGCGGCCTTGAGCTCGCGGCTTTTCTCACCTGGTATGGAGACACCGAGACCAGCAAAACGGTGTCGGTGCAAACCCCGGCAGATACCACCGTCGAACTGCGTGATTTTCTGGAATGCTTTAACTCCACCGCAATTATTGACGGCCCCATGACATTTCAGGCCAAGGCAAACACCCGCAAGGGCAATGTGACCAACGCCCATTTTTCTTTAAAATCAGAGGGTGGTTTCATCTATAAATTTGTGGCCGTTGCTAAAGCCATCTCTGTTCTTAATCTCAAGGGCTGGTCTGGTTCTATCTGGCAGAAAGGTTATTATTACAATCAGATTGAGCTCACCGGTGTAATTGACAACAATGTCTTAAAAATATCCAAACTGTTTATTGATGGCGATGGCGTTGATATTGTTGGTAAAGGGACATTTGATCTTACGAAGATGGAGTACGACATGGTTTTTTATGTGGTTCCCTTCTCCTCGATAAGTAATTTTATTACCAGGGTCCCCATTGTTGGTCGCCTTCTTGGCGGGAAAGAGGGGCGGATTATATCTGTTCCTGTAAAGGTTACTGGCTATTCCGCTGACCCTCAGGTCTCGGTGATGGATGTGGGCGAAATCGGTGAGGCCACAGGGCGATGGATCTGGGACACAGTGACCATCCCATTTGCCTGGACATCAGACGACAAAGCCTCAAAAGAGAGGTTCGAACCAGAGGACCTGGAAGAACAGGCCACCATCCCCCAGGGAAATTGAAATCATGCTTTTAACAAAACTCGGCATACTGCTTATGCTTGCAGGTCTCGTTGTCACGGTTATCTTTTGGATTCCCAAACTGGTAAACCATGCAAGGCTCAAAGAAATACTTGGGCGCAAATACATCACCATCTATTTCTTTTACTTTACCAATGGCCCGTTTCTTATACTGGTCGGCTATTACCTCTACCAATATAAAGGTTAATCCCCCGGATAACGCGCAAGTAATTTAAAAATTACGGTATTGGCCACGGCAAGCCCGAACATTCCGGTAAGGGTCGGCAGACTTCCCAGGGTATTGCGCTGCCGACCACGAAACTGGCTGGCATCTTCTGAGGAAATTGTCTCTGCCAGGTTATAATCATAGATAACATCTTCAACGGAATACACCGCTGTAATGCCCTTCCCCACCTCCCGCCGCCTTAATTTTTTACGGACATGTTTGGCGAGCGGGCATTTACAGGTATCCATAAGATCAGCCACCCGAACCTTCGTGGGATCAGTGCGCAGGGCGGCACCCATTGAGGAAACCGTGGGTAATTTTAAACGATATGCCTCTTCAAGGAGGGCTAATTTGGGGCTTAGAGAGTCTATGGAATCGACAAGAATATCTGTGGGGTGGTGCAAAAGTTCTTTTACGGTATCGCCACAAACAAATTCAGGGTAAAGCTCAACAATGCACTCAGGGTTAATATCCAGAACACGTTTGCAGGCAACCTCAATCTTTTTTTGACCAAGGGTGGATTCTAGTGCCAGAAGTTGCCTATTCATATTTGAAGCAGTGACTATATCAAAATCAATCAATCTGAAATGATTGATTCCGACACGGGCAAGACCCTCCAAGGCGTAGCCACCCACTGCCCCAACCCCAGCAATGGTGACCGTTTGCTCGCGTAGCCATTTGGCCTGCTTTTGGCCGAGGAGAAGATCGGTGCGACAAAATTTTACTTCCATGAGATGCCAACCTGTGTTTTTAAGTTATTATTGATGTTAAACATTTTTATTAATTCAGCCATTTCTGGTCACCACAACAAAAAAACCTTCTAATATGGAAATCTCTTTATTGCATTATATCAGTCTTCTCGTCGGCCTTTTTCTTGGTGCGACTGTAGCGGGTCTGTTCTTACTCCAAAAACAGCAAAAAAGCCAAAGGTCACTGAACGATGAGCTGGTTATCCTGCAGGAGCGATTACACCAGCAGGAGGGGAGTATTGACCAGCTTAAGCAAACAGCAACAAGTCTTGAAGAAAGACGGCTAGCCCTTGAGTCTACAAGGAACAACCTGGAACGAAATCTTGCCGTTAAGAACCAGGAAATTAGCCAACTTGAGCAATTTAAATCGGAGGCCATTGCAGGTCGTGAAAAGATCATCACCCTTTCTAACTACCGAAGTGAATTAGACGAAAAGCTTAAACAATTTACTGAAACGAAACAGAACCTGAAAAGCCTTGAGCTGAAACTTGACACCATGCAGGAGACTAATAAGGCGCAGACTGGGCAGCTCGCTAAACTTCAGGAAAAATTGAACCATTTTGATGAATTGTCAAGAAAACACAGCGAGTTGCAAGTCCAATTATCATTATCTCAGGACACAGCCAGTGACCGCCAGGCTGAGATAGCGACCCTTACGACCCTCCTGAAAAAAGAGCGGGATGCCTCGACTGAGAAGTTGGCATTACTTAACGAAGCCAAGGAGGAGTTGGCAGATCGTTTCAAGACCGTTGCCCAGGAAATATTTGAAGAAAAAGGGACCAAATTTAATACCAAACAGGAAAAGGAGCTGGGCAACCTCCTTGACCCGCTTAAAGAGCAGCTAACCTCATTTAATAAACGGATCAATGATATTCACGAATCATCATCCAAGGATCAGGCCTCCCTGCGCCAGGAACTTGAGACCCTGCGCAAGTCTAATCTTGACTTGAACCGGGAGGCCAGAAATTTGAGCAAGGCCCTTAAGGGCGACCAGAAGGTTCAAGGGAATTGGGGCGAAATGATCCTTGAAAAGGTTCTTGAGCATTCAGGACTGCGCAAGGGGCGTGAGTATGAAACGCAATCAGGCTACCGTGATGATGATAATAAATTATTTAAACCGGATGTTATTGTGCACCTGCCCGAAGGGCGTAATGTTATTATTGACTCCAAGGTCTCCCTTGTGGCCTATGAACAGTCATGCTCCACCGAGGATGAGGCCATAAAGAAACAGGCCTTAAGCGGTCATGTCCTTTCCGTTCGCAAACATATCAAGGAATTATCAGACAAGGACTATGCTGATTTGTCAGGGCTTAAATCCCCTGACTTTGTCCTCCTCTTCATCCCCATAGAATCCGCCTTTATGTCGGCATTTCAGGCGGATGAATCGTTATTTCAGTATGGATTTGAGCGGCGAATCATTGTCGTTACCCCATCCACCCTTTTGGCCACCCTGCGGACAATCCAAAATATCTGGCAATTTGAACGCCAGAACCAAAACACCAGGGAAATTGCCAGCAGGGCCAGTAAGATCTATGAAAAACTCCGCCTCTTTCTCGTTAGTATGGACGATTTAGGCAAACAGCTCCACAGGGCCCAGGATACTTATGATACGGCCCTTAAGCGCCTTTCCCAGGGACGCGGTAATCTCCTTGGTCAGGCCCAGGATCTGAAAAATCTTGGGGTTAAGGTCAAAAAGGAATTTCCACAACAGATCCTCGAGCTTGCAAACCTTGAACTTGAAGATGACAATCAATAAACTTACAGTAACGCAAACGGTAACAACTCCATGAATATATCTGCCCTAAAAAGAGATATCGCCGCATTTTTGCAGGAAGATATCGGCACCGGTGATGTCACAAGTCAGGCCATTTTTGCTGATGATGAACAGGGCTTGGCATTTTTTGTCGCCAAGGAAGCCTTTATCTGTACCGGCATGTCTATTGCCGAGCTGGTCTTTCAAAGCGTAAACCCTGAGCTTAAATGTAATTATGTAGAGGATGGCACACGGGTTGCTAGTGGCAAGATTCTCCTTGAATGTAATGGCCCGGTCCTGCAGCTCTTGCAGGCTGAACGGGTGGCCCTAAACCTCAGTCAGCGGCTTTGTGGTATCGCTACCCTTACCAACTTATTCGTTGAAGCCGTTAAGGGATATCCAGCGCGTATTGTTGACACCAGAAAGACAACCCCCGGTTTGCGGGTTTTAGAGAAATACGCGGTTCAGGTTGGGGGGGGGCATAATCATCGGTTCAACCTCTCTGATGGTATTTTGATTAAAGATAATCACATTAAAGCCTGTGGTTCCATTAAAAAAGCAGTTACTAAGGTTCGTTTTCTTGCACCACACACTTTACGGGTGGAAGTTGAATGCGAGACACTTGATGATGTACAACAATGTTTAGATAATCACGTTGACATCATTATGCTGGATAATATGCCCATCTCCATGATGAGTAGTGCTGTAAAACTTATCAGGGGACGCGCTTTGGTCGAAGCTTCAGGTGGTGTATCCCTTGAAACAGTTGCCAGTTATGCAAAGACAGGCGTTGACCTTATATCCATCGGCGCCTTAACCCATTCAGCCCCAGCATGTGACATCAGTATGGGCTTTAGCTAAATCGTATTTTTTCACAAGCTGTAGTGATGCTTGACAGCAGAGTCTGACAGCATAAAAGTTTTGATATTTTGGGGATTTATACTAGAATAATCAACATAAATCGACATCAGGAAGTCCTGTTGATTTAACAAAATTTATACTTATTTGAGAAAACCCTAGCAATAAAGAGGTAAGTGTATGAAATCACGATTTTTTACAATTGTGAAATCCTTAATGTTTGTATTGGTTGTTTCCCTGCTCTGCTGGCTTCCCGCCACCGCATTTTCCTCCGGTTACAACTCAAATGAGTTAACTCGCCGTATCAAAACCGGCGCTTACCTGCAAAAGACAGATAATCTTATGATTATTGTTGACGGTCAGGGCAAGGCGGATTGGCTAGGACGTGAAACCCAACAGGTTAAAATAGCTAAACTATTAATTGATCGCATTGGTAGCACCATCCCCAATATCCCCCATCGCCGCATGTTACGCGTCTTTGGCCCTTCGGCCGATGGTTTCCTGGATGATTATTCAACTATTTTTGGTCTCTTCAACATCGATGCCAATAATTACACGCCAATCATTGCCACCAAGACCCTCCCTATAAGCGATAATGACCCCATGGAACTGACGTTCTTCTCGGCCATCGCTGATCTTAAAAAAATAGACGGCACCCATGCTATTATCCTTATTAGCCGGGGAGAGCAATTCTCCAGGGCCGCCATTGCCGAATCCGCCTATTTGAAGAAAGCCTTCGGTGGGTCGGTCTGTTTTTATCCAATATATATCGGCGACACCCAAAAGGGCGAAGCCAAAATGCAACAATTTAAACGTATTGGTGGCTGTGGAACGTTTTCTACCTATGGTGATATAGACACTCCTGGTGAGATGACAGATTTTGTCGAATCCGTATTTTTTGCCAAGAAAAGAAACTACAAACCAGAACCACCTGTCATCGCTTCTGTTCCAGACGAGATCGTTAGCGAAGAACAGACTCCTGAGGATAACGCCCAGGAGATAATTGCAGAGCCCTATGAGCCGGAACTGGTTAGTGATATCGACGAAGAACCCATGGAGGATATAACGGACGATGATATTATCATCATAGAACGGCAACTTCCCCATGATAAGGTGGTTACCATTGAACTGCATGTTGAGTTCGATTTAAACAAGGCCTCTGTTAAGCCTGAGTTTAACGCCGACATCCAGCATATTGCTGATTTTATGAGCCAGTACCCAGAGACAGAGGTCCTCCTCGAGGGCCATACCTGTAACCTTGGCAGTGAAGAGTACAACCTTAATCTCTCGCACAAACGGGCTGAGGCCGTGCAAAACAGCCTTATTAGCAACTTTGGCATTGCCCCCGAGAGGATTAAGACCCGTGGTGCTGGTGAAGCCGAACCCATTGCTGAGAATACAAGCGAAGAAGGTCGTATTCGTAACAGACGGGTGATGGCTGTTATTTCAACCATCGTCACTGACTTTATTATTATTGAGCAGGAGATTTCCAAAGAAGAATTCTTAAGCGATGATTTCGTTCTTCCGCCACTTGATGAGGCCATGCAGGAACAACTGCAATCGACGACCAGTGAAGAGGAAGTTATGGCCCCTGAGGCGACCACACAGGTTGAATCAGCAACCACAGGCGAAGAGGTTAGCCAACCAGTTCCGACTACAGAAGTTACCTTTGAACCAACAACTGCTGAAACGGGGCTTAATGAGGAAAAACCAGCTACTCAGACACCTGAAGACGTCGTTATTATCGAAGATGATGCCGCCTTTGATACGGTTGAAGAAGAAACATTAACCGTATCACCCGAGGGTGATGAGACGCATATTGTCACGGAAGATATGCCAAACTGGAAGTAATTCTGCACCATAATTTCCAGTAAAACAAAAAAAGGGTTTCATGCTTAGGTTAGTTAATCCAAGCATGAAACCCTTTTTTTGTTTTAGGCTATAAACCCTTAAAAACCGAGGTTGGTTTGGTAATCATGAAAATTACGATTTTAAACCAGTGTGTCCGGATAGAAAGTCGAAGTCTACGCTATTATCTGCCGTAGATTGAATCCGGATTTTTATGCCCTTCTATTCTGCTCCCACTCCACATTTCTTGATTTTAAATATTTTTGTCTCCCATTTTCACCATGCGAGTCCCTCGCAAAAACAGATAAAATGGGAGACAAAAATATTAAGAAAACACTACGAAATTTGCAGAATGACACTCCATAAAGGGGCATAAAAACCCTCTCGCAAGTTCTTAACCAGACACCACTGTTCTAAAACAGTCCACAATGGAGTCAACCATATCGGCAATGGTAAATGACTCTGGTTGGGTGGCAATGGTCATGCCAAAGCTGAGTGCTGTTTTAGCAGTAACCGGGCCGATAACGGCGATTTTCACATCCTTCAGCAGGTCTTGCAGTTCCTCGTTATTACTCACATTTAACATGGAGACAAAATTGGTGACGGTTGAGGAACTTGTAAAGGTAACCATATCAACTTCGCCCTTTTTGATTTCCTCACGCAAGACTGTCCCTTCATACACTGGCGGCACATTTTGATAGACAGGGGCAATAACCACATGGCCGCCACTGGCACTAAGCTTTTCCTCCAGAACCTTTCTGGCCTTCAAAGCCCGGGGGATCAGGATTTTCTTATTTGCAAGCTCCTGGTCACTCATGGCGGCAGCAAGACCCTCGCCAGTGAAAGAGGTTGGGACAAGGTCAGCAGAAATACCATATTCAAGGAGGATATCAGCCGTTACCCGACCAATGGCAGCAATGGCGATACCGTGAAGATCACGGCAATCCCTCCCCTTCTTACGCAATCTTTTAAAGAAATGGTGGATGGCATTGATAGAGGTAAATAAAATCCAGTCAAACTGTTGCAGGTTGGCAATGGCCTCATCCGTTTTCTGCCACGAGTCAGGTGGATGAATGGAAATTGTCGCATGCTCCAGACAATAGGCGCCGTTTTCGCTGAGCAGAGAGACTAGCTCACTGGCCTGCTCGCGGGTACGGGTGACGACAATACGTTTGCCAAAGAGGGGGCGTCCCTCGTACCAATCAAGCTTCTTCCTATAATTAACCACATCACCGACAATGGTCAGAGCTGGGGGCTTAATCCCTTCTTCCTTAACAATATCAGCAATTGTTTCAAGATTACCAACAACCGAACGCTGAAAAGGCATGGAGGCCCAACGAACCACAGCTACGGGTGTTTTGGGGTCCCTGCCATGCTTAATCAGATTGGCTGTGATGGAGGGAAGATTTTTGATTCCCATGTAAAAGACCAGGGTGCCAACCCCGGTCGAAATTTTATCCCAGGCAATGGCTGTCTCGTTCTTGTCCGGTCTCTCGTGGCCGGTAATAAAGGCCACAGATGACGTGCAATCCCGATGGGTAATGGGTACTCCGGCAAAGGTCGCAGCAGCCGAGGCCGAAGTTACCCCTGGAACGGCCTCATAATCAAGGCCTGCCTTGACAAGCTCTTCAAGTTCCTCTCCACCCCGACCAAAGATGAAAGGATCACCTCCCTTGAGACGAACCACTATCTTTCCGGCTCGCACCCGGTCAACCAGCATCTCATTGATCTCTTCCTGGGTGTGGGTATGTTTTACCCCTCCCATTTTCCCGGCATAGATAAGTTCTGCCCCCTCAGGGACAAGATCTAGTAGTCTCTCACCGGCAAGATAGTCGTAGATTAGGACTTCAGTTTTTTTCAGTATTTCCTGACCGCGTACTGTGATCAGTCCAGGATCACCGGGACCTGCGCCGATAAGATAGGCCTTGCCTTTTTTAGTTGATGTCGTCACGTTATTATCTATAGAAAGTATTAATTGGGAGTTTGCCTGCAAATTGCTTCCTTTAATGTTGCGGCAAGAAGCGGAATCATAAGCTCATGGTGGCCAATAAAGTTAAAACCCTTACCGCCAGTGGCAGTGGGACGATTAACAACATTGACCATAGTCCTATAATGGCGGATAAAATCGAAATTTGCTGTGGTAAAATTACTGACCTTATGGCCTAAATTTCGAACAACCGTAAGGGCTTTAAGGAAAACTTCAGGGAGGATTACCGCTGACCCCAGATTCAAATAAGCACCTTTATCAAGTTCAGAGACAAGGCTGCAAAACAGTTTAAAATCACGGTGGCTTGTGGCACCAATGGCTGCCCCATCGGCACTGGGATGGATATGGACAATATCAGTACCAACTGCGACATGTACAGTAACCGGAACATCAAGCTTGTAGGCCATGGCGAGAAGGCTCACATCATTATGGGGAAAATCCTGCTCCACCAGATAGCGGCCCATGGCCTGCCCCAACCCGAGACCATCTTTCGCCCCTTGAATAATTGCCGCATTCACCACCTCGCCGGTCTCTTTGGCGGCACCAAAGGCACCATCATCAAGGACAAGACCAACATCTTCAGAAGTCCGCCCCACCATGGCAATCTCGGAGTCATGAATGATACCAGCACCATTCAGGGCAATACCCTGAATAACCCCCTGCTCCATGAGATCAATTAAAATCGGATTCATACCAACTTTAATCACATGGGCTCCCATGCCGATATAAATCGGATGCCCCTGCTGATGGCTTTCCCTTAGCCGCTCAACAAGTTCAGGGAAATCAACTCCGGCAAACTGCTGGGGTAGTGACTGCACAAAATCAAGCAGAGAACAGCCAGGCTTTAAGGGTTTAGCAAAATGGTCAATGGTGACCTTGGAAAACCTGTCATGAACCGAATAGGTGGAGAGGTTATCAAATTCCAGAGGTTTTGGGTAACTCATTGCAGACACCCAAATAGGCGTTCATCAACGAGTTGGCAAAGCATATGTTCGATCCAGATATGACATTCCTGAATATGGGGCGTATGGTTCACCGGAACATTAAGGAGAACATCAACAAGGGGGGCAATCTTTCCGCCATTGCCACCGGTAAGGCCAACGGTTATCATACCAATGTCTTTGGCGACTTCGATAGCATTAATCACATTGCCAGAGTTACCCGAGGTGGAGATACCAATAAGCACATCTTCGGGTTTACCCAAGGCTTGCAGTTGCTTGGCAAAGATATCGTTATAGGAAAAATCGTTACCAACACTGGTAAGGATAGAGGTGTCGGTGGTTAAAGCCAGGGCTGGAAGGGGTTTACGATCAATCAAAAAGCGGTTTACAAATTCAGCCGCCAGATGCTGGGCATCGGCAGCACTACCGCCATTACCACATAAAACAAGTTTACCACCCCTGGCAAAAGAACGGATGATCTCCTCAACAACATCCTGCAGAAGCTGAGAGGACTCAGCGAAAAACAGCTCTTTGGCCTTGATGGATCCTGCCAGACTTTCCTTTAAAATTGACTGCATATATAACCTCTAAATTATAAAATAATCCGATACAATTTACAGCAAGCAACATAAATCAGGGGGGTATCTTTGTCAACGCGGGATTGGTTACAGGTATTGATGATTTTTTTTTTAAAGGAATCACTTCCCTCGTGAAAATTGCAGAGGTAGAGTAAGCATATTTCAGCCTATTAACCTTAAACTTTAGCCATCCTTACGGAAGATGGATGTATATGTAAAAAAAATCTATGAACTACCCCGTATCTTTTGCCAGACTAACAATCTATTCCCTCATTATTCTGCTCAGCCTGATACTTCCGCTTAAATGTTATGGAATCGCAGAGGAGCCACTTATCAAGAGTGGCGGCTATATGGTCATTAGCGCCTCCGGCAAGACCCTCGGCGCCTTTAACGAGACAACATCTTTTATCCCAGCCTCAATTTTTAAGATTATTACAGCTCTGCAAGGCTTGGATAGTCTCGGGCCAGACTATCGCTTCCCAACCTATTTTTTTATTACCCCAGGTGTTGATCTCTATATTGTTGGTACAGGTGATCCCCTGCTTATTTCTGAGGATATTGATGGCATTGTGCAAGCCCTGAAAAAACGCGGGCTCAAACATGTTCGGAATATATTTATTGATAACTCCAACTATAATCTTGGCATCAGTACAATTAATGAGACCATCAGTCAAAACCCTTACGACACAGCCCTTTCAGCCGTAGGTGTCAATTTCAACACCATTAAGATTAAAGTTACCGACGATCTTGAAATCATCTCCGGAGAGGAACAAACCCCTACCCTGCCAATTATGGGAGAAAAAGGCCAAGGGTTACCACCCGGGGTGCATCGAATCAACCTTGGCAGTAATAGCGAGGATCTTGCCCTCTACGCCGGACAACTCTTTGAGGCTGGCTTTAGCAAGGGAGGTATTGGTGTTACAGGTCAAATTGCATCCCGGAAAACTCCAAGCCAGGCCGGTCTGTTTTACTGCCATTACTCGGCAGAACTCAAAGAAATGATACCGGCTATGCTTCTCTACTCAAACAACTATATGGCAAATCAGATCTATCTGCAGAATGGCGTAAAGATGTATGGCTATCCAGCAACCTGGGAAAAGGCCCAAAGGAGTATGATTCACTTCTTAAAGAGCAATAATCTTGAACTACCGCAACAGATCGTTGATGGCGCCGGGCTATCGAAGGGCAACAGAATAAGTTGCCAAACGATGATTGGTGTTCTGCAGAAATTTAGACTATACGCAAAGTTTCTACCCTTAAAACAGGATATCCCCTTAAAATCAGGGACCATGAATGGGGTCTACTCATATGCCGGTTTTTTTGGCACAGAAGCGGATTCCCCAGCCTTTGTAATCATCCTGAATCAGGAAGAAAACAGAAGGGACGAAGTGCTTATGCAGCTTATTGATCTTTATGGCGCAGCCAGTGAAGGGAACCAGCAGGACTGAAAACACTTACACCGCCTGCAGCACCACGATTGACTCAAGATGATGGGTCTGGGGGAACATATCAACAAGACACACCTCCACAACCTCATAACCACAGGCGGAGATCATCTTGATATCACGCATCTGGGTCTGCTGGTCGCAGGCAATATAAAAAATCTTTTGGGCTGAGAGCTTATGCACAAGTAGCGCCCCGTCCTTAAACCCTGAGCGCGGCGGATCAAGGATGATAATATCATAGGTTTTGCCATCGGTGATAAGGTCAACCAGTCCCTTCTCGGCTGATGTCCGCAGAAATTTGCAGTTCACCCCATTTTGTTCACCGTTTATTTCAGCGTTACGTATGGATGAGCGTTTAAGCTCGATGCCAGTCAGCTTGTGACCAAGCTTTGCCAAAGGAATAGAAAAGTTACCAAGGCCACAAAAAAGATCGAGAATGCGCTTTGGTTTATCATGATCAATCCGAGCCATAACATAATCAAGCATGGCCTGGTTCTGAGCCATATTAATCTGGCAAAAATCACCCGGTATCAGGGAGAAAGCAAGTGAGCCGTACCTGTTTTCCATGGAAAAATGCAGCTTTGGATCATCCCCTGCAAGAAGGAGTAGTTCTGAGGAACTGCCGTAGGCCCGCACCGCCTGAATTGTAGGGAGTTTCAGCAATGCATTGATCCGCTTTTTATCGGCGGGGCGCAGCTTACGTTTGAAAAAAAGTTCTATAATACAGCGGTTGTTTGCTGGATTATCATGGAGGACTATCTCGGTAAGATGCTCCTGTAAATCGGAGTAGGCCGGTTGTGACTTAAGCTCATCCAGGCTGGTATTAATGGACTCTTTGGCTAAAAGGCAGGACTCAACCGGGATGGATTTATTGGAGTGGTGGCGGTAGAAACAATGGTCGCCATCATCTAGATGTAAACGGATACGTTGTCTGTAGTTGAAAGGGGCTGGAGCTGGGTAAAATTCTATCTTTGGCAGGATGGTATCTTTGAAGTAACGCTGCCAGTCCTCCAAGAAAACCTCTTTCTTAACCCGAATCTGCTCATCATAGGCTAAATGCTGCAAACTACAGCCCCCACACTCCCCAGCGTGCTTGCAAAGAGGCTCTATTCTAAGGGGAGACGGTTCCTTGATTGCGGTGATAAAGCCAATATCATAGGATTTTTTCGACTTGAAAATCTGGACATCCAGCAACTCACCAGCAATGGCTCCCTGCACTAAAACTACCTTTCCGGTTGGTGAATGACCAAGGCCATAACCACCTGTAACAATTTTTTCGATGCCTAATTCTTTTAGATGATGGGACATAAGCAAAACCTTCTATAAAATTACATCATAAAGATATTGCGTAACTTCTCGCAAACATGATCGGGAACAAGACCACCAATATCACCGCCATGCCGGGCAACGTCTTTGATGATAGATGAACTGATATAAATCCAGCGCAAACCGGTCATGAGAAACACGGTTTCCACATCCCGTTCAATACGTCTATTCATCAGACCAAGCTGAAATTCATAATCAAAATCAGACACGGCCCGCAGGCCACGAACAATGGCCGTAGCCCCCTTGGTATAGGCATAATCAACCAGCAGCCCATCCACCGAATCAACCACAATACGCCCATCATTATCCGGAAAACAGGCGCGAATCATCTCGAGCCTCTCCTCCAAAGAAAAGAGCGCTTTTTTGGTGTGATTTATGGCAATGGCAATAATAACCTTGTCAAAAATCTCAAGGGATCGGTGGACAATATCCAGATGACCATTGGTGATAGGATCAAATGTGCCGGGGTACACCGCAATTTTGCCTGAAACGTCATCCCTAATGAATGGCTTGTACTTTTTTTCTTTAGTCATTGATTTGCGGCCTCTTTTTATATATCCAGAACACAGCTTCCCCATACTTTCTGGTACCATTCAGACTAAACTGTAATCCCTCTTCAGGCAAAGCAACCTCCCCCGATTCTTCTATTATAAGGGTTGCCCCTGCTGAAAATATACCCTCACTTGCATCAAGGTACCGAAAAAGAGGTTTACTAAAACCCTGATTGTAGGGGGGGTCCATAAAGAGGGTATCAATGGTGTATGGGAGTTTAACAAGATAATGGGGATCACGACGCAGGTCTCTTTTAAGCAGAGTAGCATGCTCCCCAAGACCACAGAGGGCGCTGTTTTGGTGTACCAGGCCACAGGCAGTCTTGTTACTGTCAACAAAGACGCAGGACTTGGCCCCCCGGCTTAACGCCTCAAGACCAACAGCACCCGTACCGGCGAAAAGATCAATAAAACGACAACCAGCCACAGAGGCTGCCAGAATACTAAACAGGGCCTCGCGGGCCCTATCGGCGGTGGGACGAATCTGATCACCCTTTGGGGTTTGCAGCTTACGCCCCTTGGCCGTACCGCTAATGATTCGCATCAGCCTTACTTAATATAATCTTTAATGAGAACTTCGGCAATCTGCACGGCATTAAGGGCAGCACCCTTCATGATGTTATCAGAAACAATCCACATATTAATTCCGTTAGCTATGGATTCATCCTCACGAATACGTCCGACCTTGGTGGCAAATTCACCCGCGCAATAAATAGCCTGGGGGTATTCATTGTTGGCCGGATTATCAACCAGTTCAACCCCTTCAGCACTTACCATAAGCTCCTTTACTTCAGCCGCTGTAATTTTTGCTTTTGTCTCGATATTAACCGCTTCAGAATGACCGTAAATAACCGGAACCCTGACCGTCGTGGCGGTTACACCAATGGTGTCATCTTCAAAGATCTTGCGGGTTTCATTAACCATCTTCATCTCTTCCTTGGTGTAGCCATTATCAAGAAATGAATCAATATGGGGCAGACAGTTAAAGGCAATCTGGTGGGGGTACACCTCCACCGCAAGTGGCCTGCCTTCGGCGTAGGCCTTTACCTGAGCCTTTAACTCGGCAATGGCTGGATTTCCCGTGCCGGATACCGCCTGGTAGGTGGAGACGACAATACGTTTAATCCCAACCTTGTCAAGTATTGGCTTTAGGGCCACCAGCATCTGGATGGTGGAACAGTTGGGATTGGCAATGATACCGTGGTTTTTAAGATCGGCAATGGCATGACTGTTAACCTCGGGAACCACCAGGGGAATCTCCTTGTCCATTCTATAGGCCGATGAATTATCCACCACAATGGCCCCAGCCTTGGCTGCGGCTGGAGCAAAATCCAGTGAGCGCTGGGCTCCGGCTGAAAATAGGGCAATATCAATCCCGCCAAAGGCATTCTCATCAAGAAGCTCAACGGCTATATCCTCACCCTTAAACTTCAAGGTTTTGCCAATAGAGCGGCTAGATGCCAATAATCGTAACGACTTAAGCGGAAAATTCCGTCTCTCTAAAACATCAAGCATGGCCCCACCAACTGCACCGGTGGCACCAGCAATAGCAACATTATATCCTTCTTCTCTCATCATTTATCTCCAACGTCATTATTCAAACAAGGCCAAATAGGGCCCAAAACCATAGTCATAACTGCAAAAAATCAAAAAGGGCAGGCTTTCGACAAAAGCTGCCCTTCAACCAGGTGATTCTGCCCTAAAGCCCGAATCACCCCCTTACTTATGTTTAGTCTCCAGATAAACAGCACGATTCAAACCGTTGATATACGCCTTGGCCGCCGCTGTTATGATATCTGGATCTGCACCCTGCCCCACAATGATCTTATCACCCTGTTGCAAACGCACCATAACCTCGCCCTGGGCATCGGTGCCACCGGTGATAGAACTCACGGCAAAATATAATAATTTACTGGTGGTATTGGTGATTTGGGCAATGGTCTTGAAGGCCGCGTCAATCGGGCCGACACCAATAAGAGCACCTTCACGCTCCTCACCGTTGACACTGAGCTTTACTCCAGTCACCGGCATAGTCTTATTACCAGACATGGCTCCCAGTGAAATTAACTTGTAGGTCTCAGGAATGGCAAAAATAATATCCATAATAATGGCCTCGATATCCTCATCGAAGATATCCTTCTTCACATCAGCCAAATCCTTAAAACGGGCAAACACTTGCTGCAACTGGTCAGCGCTGAGGTCATCATAGCCAAGGGAGGCAATACGATCCTTTAAGGCATGCCTGCCAGAGTGTTTGCCAAGGACAAGACTCCCGGAGGTAAGGCCAATATCCTTGGGATTCATGATCTCATAGGTGGTTCGTTCCTTTAAAATTCCATCCTGATGAATACCCGATTCATGAGCAAAGGCATTGGCCCCAACAATGGCTTTATTGGGTTGGACCATCATACCAGTGATGGTACTGACCATTCTCGAAGTTGGATGGATCTGTTCAGTGACAATATCGGTTGTTACCTTGTGGATGTCCGGCCGAGTTTTAATCCCCATCACCACCTCTTCCATGGCGGTATTGCCAGCCCGTTCACCAATACCATTTATGGTACTCTCAACCTGCCGAACCCCGGCCTTAATGGCAGCTAAAGAGTTTGCCATGGCAAGACCAAGATCATTATGGCAATGCACGGATAATACGGCCTTGTCAATATTAGGAATATTGGCAAACAAATAGGCAATTTGAGCCCCAAACTCATCAGGCATGGCGTAACCGGTTGTATCGGGGAAGTTCAGGGTGGTGGCCCCGGCAGCAATTACAGCACTGAACACCTTGCAGACAAAATCAAGGTCAGACCTTGTAGCATCTTCCGCCGAAAATTCAACATTTGAGGTGTATTTCGCCGCATGCTTAACCGAGGCCACTGCAAGCTCAAGAACCTCGTCGCGCGTCATCTTAAGCTTGTACTTTAAATGGATATCAGAGGTGGCAAGAAAGGTGTGAATCCGCGGATTCTCGCCGTTTTTAAGCGCATCCCATGCGGTATCTATATCATTCTTGTTTGCCCTGGCAAGACCGGCAATCTGCACACCATTTGTGTTGTCAGCTATATTTTTTACACAGTCAAAATCTCCGGCTGAGGCAATAGGGAACCCCGCCTCAATAACGTCAACATTCAACTTTACCAATTGCTGCGCCAGGCGAAATTTTTCCTGCATATTCATGGTGGCACCAGGGGACTGCTCGCCATCACGCAAGGTCGTATCAAAAAATATTATTTTATCAGTATCTATTGGCATAATCAGTTCTCATAACAAATCTGCTAACTACAGGTTATGAGGAGATCCCCTATAAAACAAGTTTTGTCTTGGTTATCTCCCCTTTCTTACGTCGTAATAATCTATATGCCCCCGCCAAGGGCGCGGATAGAATATAGGTTACGAACAGAACAAAAAGGGTAATTTGTGGCTCAGTGGCAATAACAATAAAAAATAATACCGTACCCACCATAAACTGAAAGGTGTTTGGCTTTGAAATTGTTTTTAAATTATTATACTGATGCGTTGAAACCATAAGATAGGACAACACATAAACCGTAAAGAGTAAGATTAAATTGAGATGCTCGGTTTGAACCGAACAGACAAAGTTACAGAACAGGACAATGGTGGCAATCATGGCCGCCGCTGCCGGACAGGGTAAACCTATGAAAACGCCCTTTGGCGTTTCCTCTATCTGACTGTTAAACCGGGCCAGACGTAATGCAGTAGTGGCAACATACAAAAACACAGCAAGCCAACCATAACGGCCAAATGGGTGCAAAAGCCAGAGATAGGATAAGAGAGCAGGTGCCACACCAAAGGATACCAGATCACAGAGGGAGTCATACTGCTCGCCAAACTTTGAGGTTGTGCCGGTCATCCGGGCAACACGACCGTCCATTGTATCAAAGACTGCGGCAATCAAAATGGCAATGGCGGCATGGATAAATTTGTCATTAATAGAGGAAATTATGGAGTAAAACCCGGAAAAAAGGCTAAAGGTCGTAATCAGATTCGGCAGAATATAGACCGTGCCACGGGGGGCCTGTTTTTGTTCCGCAGGTAGATTGACGTTTTCCATAAATAAAACCCTGTTCGAGGTGAATGAGCAATATGCTCGGGTGCCCCCTAACTTAAATACCCTAAAATTGACTCTCCAGCCTTAACCTTCTGGCCCACAGAAATCTCCAACTTGGTCTTTAGGGGCAGATAAAGATCGACCCTGGAACCAAAACGAATAAGACCAAAACGTTGTCCGCTACGAAAGCTGTCATTAACCTCAGCCCAACAGACGATACGCCTGGCAATGAGACCTGCAACCTGGGTCATCCCATACTTAAACCCGTGCTTGGTCTCGACAATAAGCGTACATGCCTCATTTTCAAGAGCACCTTTCTTCGAATCAGCCGAATAAAACTTACCAGGTGAGTAGATGACATTTGCCACCCTGCCAGCGAAGGGGATACGATTCACATGAACATTAAACACGTTCATAAAGATCGACACCTTATAAACATGATCCTGGATAAAGCGATCATCGTAAATTTTATCAACAATGATAACCTTGCCATCGGCAGGGGAAACCAGAGCATCACCATCAACGGGTGAAACTCGCTCCGGATCACGGAAAAAGTATAGACAAAATCCGGTGAGAAATATACCTGCAGCTACAACATACTGATAACCCAGAATTGCCGCTATCAAGGTTAGAAAAGCCGTAAATCCGATAAAAGGTACACCCTCAAGGGCAACTGGCACTATTGGTTTTTTCATAGATAAAATCTTTTATTTTTTTTCAGCAATGGCAAGCAAGAAACTTGCTGCTCACAGGAGAACGGGTCCAAGGTTTACCCAAGTAAGCTCTACCTTGCAATTTCTTGTGTACACCCGCCCCTTACAGATAGCGAAGACTTCGAAATCCTAACCTGACACCACCGACTTTTTTGGGAAAAACAATACGCCAAAAGACAACGATACTGGTCACCTTAAAAAAGGCACCAGTATTAAAAGCTGCAAAGAGCAATTGCCACGCGGCAGAAGAGAATTGTTTTTCTCTATTCAGCGGACAACCACTCTTTAGAAACAGAAGACTATACTACTAATATTTTTTTGAGGCCCTGGTCATGGCAATAGAGCCAGTGCGGACAATTTCCTGAATACCTATGGGTTTAAGAAGTTCCGTAACAGCTTCAATCTTGCCCTGGCTTCCTGTAACCTCAATGGAGTAGCTCTTTTGACTCACATCAACGACGCGGGCCCGAAAGATATCGGCAATACGCAGAACTTCAGCCCGAGTGGAAGACTCAGCCTTAATTCGGATGAGGGCCATCTCACGCTCAACATAATCCGTCTCACTGATATCAGTAACCTTGATAACATCAATGAGCTTATGGAGCTGTTTGGTGATCTGTTCGATAATAGCGTTATCGCCACGGGTAACGAGGGTTAAGCAGGAGATTTCGTTATCCATGGTTTGGGCCACAGAAAGACTTTCAATATTAAAGCCACGGCCCGAAAAAAGACCAGTTACCCGAGAGAGAACTCCGGGTTTATTTTGTAAAAGTACAGAGATTGTATGTTTCATTAAAATACCTATTCAATTATCCGGCAAAATCTTAAACTAAAAGCATATCCGTAGTTGCCTTACCAGCAGGAACCATGGGAAAAACACCTTCTTCACGGGCGATGACAAAATCCATTAAGACACAGGTGTCTGTGGCCAAGGCCTCTTTAATTACCGGCTCAACCTCACTTGGTTTGGTGGCCCGCAGACCGACAGCACCATACGCCTCGGCAAGTTTAACAAAATCAGGCACAACCTCCATTGGAGTTGCAGAGTAACGCTTATCATAAAACAGTTCCTGCCACTGACGTACCATGCCCAGGTAGCCGTTATTGAGCAGGGCAATCTTGATGGGCAGTCTCTCCTGCATGATTGTCGCAAATTCCTGAATGTTCATCTGCATGGAACCATCACCAGCAACATCTATGACGGTACGCCCTGGAGCCGCCATCTGGGCCCCCATTGCTGCCGGAAAACCATAGCCCATGGTACCAAGACCACC
The DNA here is from genome assembly GCA_024277655.1 of Deltaproteobacteria bacterium. Classification (GTDB taxonomy): domain Bacteria; phylum Desulfobacterota; class Desulfobulbia; order Desulfobulbales; family SURF-16; genus JAJRUT01. The sequence goes on from JAJRUT010000033.1 coordinate 25,929, forward strand.
GGAGGTGATCAGGGTGTTGGGCTTATTGAAATGATAGAATTGCGCCGCCCACATCTGGTGCTGACCAACCTCAGTGGTCACAATGGCATCGCCACCAGTTAACTCGTCCAGTTTTTCAATAACAAACTGGGGCTTAATTACATCGGTTTCTTCAACATAGCTCAGAGGATGTTTTTCCTTCCACTCCTTGATCTGCTCAAGCCATGGGCCCATTTCAGACTTTTTAGCGTCAAGATTAATATCGGCGGCATCAACCCATTTATTCATCTGGATCATGGCTTCTTTACAACCGGCGACAATAGGGATATCAACTTCGACGTTTTTACTGATGGAGGTAGGATCGATATCAATATGGATAATCTTGGCACCAGAGGCAAATTCATCAACCTTACCGGTTACCCGATCATCAAATCTGGCACCAACGGCAATAAGCACATCGGATTTGGCCACGGCCATATTGGCATAATAGGTGCCATGCATCCCAAGCATACCAAGGGAGAGCGGATCAGAACCAGGGAAGCCACCAAGCCCCATAAGGGTCATGGTCACCGGAATATCAAGCTTTTTGGCAAATTCGGTAAGCTCTTTACTGGCCTTGCCAAGAATAACCCCGCCACCGATGTACAGTACCGGACGCTTGGCCTTCATAATGGCCTTACAGGCCTTGGCAATCTGACCTGGGTGTGGCTCATAGGTGGGCTTATAGGTTCGCATCTTAACTTCCTTTTTGGCAGGAAAGTTAATCATGGATGCCATAACATCTTTGGGTAAATCAACGAGGACAGGACCTGGACGGCCGCTCCTAGCAACATGAAAGGCCTCGCGGATGGTCGGAACAAGATCCTTAATATCCTTTACCAGGTAATTATGCTTGGTACAGGGACGAGTAATTCCGACAATATCAACCTCCTGAAAGGCATCATTACCAATAAGGGCCGTTGGCACCTGACCTGTAAAAACGACAATTGGAATGGAGTCAAGATACGCCGTGGCGATTCCTGTAACCGTATTTGTGGCACCGGGACCAGAGGTCACGATGGCAACACCAACGTCACCCGTTACACGGGCAAAGGCGTCTGCAGCATGTACTGCTGCCTGTTCATGCCGAACGAGAACATGGTGAATTTTATCCTGCTTAAGAATAGTGTCATAAAGATCAATGACTGACCCGCCAGGAAAGCCAAAGATTGTTTTAACATTTTCTTCCTCCAGACATTTCATAAATGCCTGAGTGCCTGTCATCTTCATAGATATATCCTACATGGGTTAAGCAATTATTAAAACTGCTGTGAATGAAAACAAAAAAAATAAGTAAACTACTGTTTATGCGTAGTATTTACCCGTCAAAAGATTACTACCACGACTTGCAACAAAAAAACAGGCAACTATAACGCCTAACTCCATTACACATAAGGAGAAAACAATATATAAGTCACTGGAAAATTGTCAAGTACTGATGGGCAATTAGTAACGTCAAACAGCTTTTGCTAATAATTCCTACTTCGGCAAATTAAAACAAATTTCTCTCAGCGCCCAAATTTAAAAGAAAATCAACGGCGGCAAGTCCCTCTTTGCCAAGATCTGTAGTAAAGGAGTTAACATAGAGACCAATGTGACTGGTCAAAACCTCTGGAGCTATTTCCTGAGAATGACTGCGAATATAGTCCATTGAGGCGGAGGGATGGCTATGTCCATATTCGATGGAGGCATGAATGGCCTGGTCTATCCGGCCAATCACATTCTGTCCTAGTGATTTTTTGGCAACGATTCCCCCAAGAGGAATAGGAAAACCGGAGTAACCCTCCCACCACTGCCCCAGATCCTGCACGCATTTAAGACCAAGCCCACTATAGGTAAACCGGGATTCATGGATAATCACCCCGGCCTGCACCTCACCCGTTAACACGGCGTCCATGATGGTCTCGAAAGCCATTATTTTCACCTTTACCGGGCAATCAGCAAAGAGTTTCAGGAGCATCGCTGCCGTTGTCAGTTCTCCCGGAATCCCGACAACGGCTGTTTTAAAATCAACATTACCATCAGGACTTACCAGTAATGGCCCACACCCACGCCCCAGGGCCGCCCCGGCGTTGAGTAGTTGATACTCCTCACGGACATGGCCGTAGGCATGAAACGACAGCTTGGTGACATCAAATTTCCCCTGGGTAGCCCAGATATTTAAGGTCTCAACGTCGGCAAGTTTTGGGGTTGACAGATCAACCCCAAAACTTGCCGAACATCGATGCACCAGTCCGTGGAAGATAAATGTATCATTTGGACAGGGTGAAAAAGCGATGGAGGTCATGGTTGTTTTTCCTGGAGAAAAGACGCCATTATCTCTGAATACTTTTTAATGGCAGGCTCGATCCGCCAGGTCGTAAGATCCCGATCTTCAACCAAATTGGCAACAACCCGCAGCTCAAGCCAGTGGAGATCAAAGCCGTGACACACCCGTGCCACCCCGGCTCCTTCCATATTTTCACAGATGGCGTGATTGCGCTTAAGCATCTCGCCCCTGGCAAGGGTGCCACTGACCCCATTAACGGAGAGAAACGGCCCTTGGTGAACAACCTGTTTCCCTGCAACAAGCCACTGGTTAAACTGGTCGAAAAGCCGGTTTTCACAAGGGTATTCATTGCCATTTGCCAGGAAGGACTGGTCGAGGGGTTCAAGGGAGGTCGCAAAACAGATACCAAGATCAGCAATGGTCTCAGACGTTGCCAGACAGACGTCCAGGATTTTAATGTTTTCAGCAGCAAAACCACCGGCAATACCAACATTAATCACCCTGGTTATCTCAGGGTGATTACCAAGATAGGTGGTCAGATTATAGGTGGTCTCGACAAGACCAACCCCAGCCACCAGAAACTGCACCCAGGAAGGGCATAGCAGGCGAAGCTCCTTTGCCTCACCAGTGGTAGCTGTAACCACAAGGTCCATCAGACAAGGCCTTTCATCAGGATTGAGTCTGCGAAGGTACAATCAATAACATTTTCAATTCGGTTATCCCCATCAAGGACAACCACCTTGGGGGTGAATTCTTTAAGTTCATCATCCGCAAACAAGGCGTAGGACACAATAATGACCAAGTCCCCCACAAGCCCCTTGCGGGCGGCAGCGCCGTTTAGACCAATCACACCGGAACCCGGTTCACCCTCAATGGCGTAGGTTTCGAGGCGTTCACCATTGTTTATATTGTAGATACAAATTTTTTCGTAGGGAACAAGACCGACACTGGCCATAAGCTCAGCATCGATGGTTAAGCTCCCCTCATACATTAAATCGGCCTGGGTAACCGTGGCCTTATGAATTTTGCACTTAAGCATTGAGCGATACATCTTTATCTCCACTAAAGCAAAAACCCGTTATCAATTAAACGGGTTTTGCCTATTTTAACAGCCAGGGCAAGAAGTGAATCCTCATCTACCTGCGTACTGTTTTCTAAAGTATACTGATTAACAATCGTTACATAGTCTACAACAGCACTGGGTTGTTGCAGGATAAAAGCCTTTACTTCCCTTATAATCGCGCTGGAATCGCCACAAGTAACCGCAAGACTCCGGGCCAAATCAAGACCGCGTACCAAGCAAAGGGCCTGCCGCCGTTCACCCTCTGCCAGGTAGGTGTTGCGGGAACTCATGGCAAGCCCGTCATCTTCACGGACAATGGGCAGACTGTACACCTTGACACCCATATTAAGATCTTTAACCATTTGCCGAATAACGGCAAGCTGTTGAAAATCTTTTTCACCAAAAATGGCGCAATCAGGCCGACATATATTAAAGAGCTTTGCTACCACCGTAGCCACGCGATTAAAATGGTCGGGCCTGGAGTGACCACAGAGCTTATGCGACAAACCGGGAACACCGACAGCAGTTTGACAAGCTTCCGGGTACATCTCCTCCACATCCGGACAAAAAAGAGCCGCAACTCCAACCCCCTCAGCCTTCCGGCAATCGGA
>JAJRUT010000034.1 GCA_024277655.1 Deltaproteobacteria bacterium
CTGTGCCCTGTCTGATGGCTGGGGTTCCTCCATGCTGTCCACCGAACTGACCGATATTATGTTTGGAACTCCGGTTCCACGGCGCTCTGTTGTTGATCTTGGCGTACTTAAGGAAGATCAGGTTAACGTTGCCGTGCATGGTCATGAGCCTCTTCTGGCAGAATCCCTCTGTATTGCGGCCCAGGATGAGGAAATGCTTGCCCTTGCCAAGGCCCAGGGGGCTAAAGGCATTAACCTTGTTGGTGTCTGTTGTACAGGTAACGAGATTCTCATGCGGCGCGGTATCCCTGTTGCCGCTGGATTTATCCATCAGGAAATTACTATTGCCACCGGTGCTATTGAGGCCATGGTTGTTGACGTTCAATGTGTAATGCAATCCCTTGGCGAGATGACAAGGGAGATGCACACCGATATCATCACCACCAACTACCGCGCTAAAATGCCATTCGCTGTCCATATTCACTTTGATGAGCATAACGCCATGGCTTCAGCCAAGGAAATCCTCACTAAAGCCATTATGAATTACAAGAAACGTGGCAAATGTTACATCCCTGAAGATAAAAAACTGGATGTGGTTGTCGGCTTTTCCCATGAAACCATTAACCGTATGCTCGGTGGCCGCTTTCGTGCCAGTTATCGTCCTTTGAATGATAACATTATCAACGGCCGTATTCGTGGTGTTGGAATCATAGTTGGTTGTGACAACTTCAAGCTTGGCGATGACGCCCACGAGATTATTGCTCGGGAACTTATCAAAAACAACATCCTTGTCCTTGCTACTGGTTGTGCCGCCACCGCCCTTGGGCGTGCAGGCCTTGCCAATCCTGAAGCGGCAAGGTTTTGTGGCCCAGGCCTTGCTGAGGTTTGTGAAACTGTGGGTATGCCACCGGTTCTACACATGGGATCCTGTGTTGATAATAGTCGTCTCCTTATCGCTGCCACTGAAATGGTTAAAGAGGGTGGTCTCGGTGATGATATCAACGACCTCCCAGCCGTTGGTACAGCCCCACTGTGGATGAGTGAAAAGGCGATTGCCATTGGCCAGTATTTTGTTGCAAGTGGCGCTCAGGTCATCTTTCAGTCCCTACCAACCGATGGTTCCAAGGTCTTTGATAAGTACCTTAAAGAGGGCATGATGGAGACCTACGGTGCTGTTTGGAATGTTGAGGAAGATCCATTGACACTTGCCAGAACCATTATCGCCAAGATTGAAGAGAAACGTGAGGCACTTGGCATCAACAAGAAGCAGGATCGTGTCCTTTTCGACATGGAAATGCGTCGTGATCTGGAAGGTGGAGATATTAAAGGTGTTGGCTGTTCTCCAGACAAGTAGAATGTTTTTTGGTTGAGCCACAGAAGCCCCAGGATTTGGAAATAACTCTCTGATCTTGTGTCTTTCTGTGGGTTCTGTGGCAAAGAAATACTGAATCAATACAAATAAGGAAGATCGCCGATGAAATCGGGTAGTCGTTTAGAACGTATATTAAAAGCTGGTCATTTTGCTGTGACAGGTGAGCTTGGTCCACCAAAGTCCAGCGACCCAGAGGTGGTTCGTGCGAAAGCACGGATATTAAAAGGCCATGTTGATGCGGTCAATATTACAGATTGTCAGACCGCCATTGTCCGGATGTCTTCAATCTCTGCGGGTCTGATTACTCAGCAGGAGGGGGTTGAGCCGGTTATTCAGATGACCTGTCGCGATCGTAACCGCATCGGTATGCAGTCTGATATCCTTGGCGCATCTGCACTTGGCCTTAAGAACCTCTTGTGCCTCACCGGCGATCACCAGAAGTTTGGTAATCATCCCGGTTCCAAGGGTGTCTTTGATATGGATTCCATTCAGATGCTCGGCATGATGAAAACCATGCGGGATGATAAGGAATTTCAATGTGGTGAGGTAATCAAGTCAGGAGCGCCCAAGGTGTTTCTTGGCTGTGCTGCCAATCCCTTTGCCTATCCTTTTGAGTTTCGGGCCAAACGTCTGGCTAAAAAGGTCGCCCAAGGTGCTGATTTTTGTCAAACCCAGATCATCTACAATGTCGAGAAGTTTGCTGAATTTATGAAAATGGTGCGGGATCTTGGCCTACATGAAAAATGTCATATCCTGGCGGGAGTAACTCCGCCAAAGTCCCTTGGCATGGCGCGCTACATGAAAAAATTTGTACCTGGCATGGAAGTTACTGATGAAGTGATTCAACGTCTGCAGGATGCCAAGGACAAGCAGAAAGAGGGAATCCAGATCTGTGTTGATATTATCAATCAGATTAAAGAAATTGAAGGTGTTGCCGGGGCCCATATCATGGCTATTGAATGGGAAGAGGCGGTACCTGAGATTGTCAGTCTGGCAGGTCTTGCTGACCGTCCGGTTCTTGACGATGATACGGAGCAGGTTGCTGAGAAAGGTAGGGATGCCATCGAAGTGACCAGTGCTCCTGTGGACACCGCAAAGGCCGACGCAATTCTTGCAGAAGCCAATGCCAAAGCAAAACAAATTGTTGCGGCTGCTCAGGCTGAGGCTGACAAGTTAGATCAGGCCAAAGCCCACGCAGTACGACTGGTTGAGGGTGCTAAGGTAGCTCAACCGCCATCAACATCAGATAATTTAGTTAATAACGATACGGATGCAGGAGAACATGAGATGAATGAACAAGAACGGTTACTTGCGCTTGAATCTGTAACCAATGGTTTGAATGCTCTAAAAGCAGCATTCAACCTTACAGATGAGCAGTTTGATGCGCTGTCAAGCTTTGCCGGGGCTCGCAGTATCCTCGGTAAGGATCCCAAGGTCACCGCAGCAGCGGCACCGGCTCCTGCACCTGCACCTGCACCTGCACCTGCACCTGCACCTGCCGCAGTAGAAGCAACTCCGGTTGCTTCTACTCCTGTTGCAACGGCAGCTGGAGTAAGTTCCACCGAGCGAATTCCACGTACCCTGCAAACCGCTGCGGATCTTCCTCCCGAGGTTGTTAAACGTTACGAAGCGTTGATGGAACGTGCCGGTGGCACTCTTCCCAGCGCAGGTGAAGATACTTCCTCTGCCGATGCGGAGGCAGAAGCAGCTAAGAAGGCTGCGGCTGAAAAGAAGGCAAAGGAAGCGGCTGCGGCAAAGGCTAAGGCCGCAAAACCAGCAGCTCCTGCCAAAAAGGCTCCAGCCAAGAAAGCTGCGGCTCCGGTTGTGGCAGATGGCGCAAGTTTTGCCCCTGAAACAACTCCACTTGCCGACCGCGCTTCCAAGGTTCCAACCACGGCATATACCGCTCAATACACTGGCGCCATTCGTGAGACTACCCTCGGTAACGGTGATAACACAATCACCATCGGTGGTGAATCAACCTTACCATTCCAACTCTTTGAAGGTGTCATGGATAATAAGCCCCGTATCGCCATGGAAGTAGTTGATTCCGGAACCGATGCCTGGCCAGAGACCATCACCCGTCATTTTGCTGATGTCCTTGATAACCCTGTAGCCTGGGCGCAAAAATGTGTTGGTGATTACAATGCTGACGCCGTGTGTATCTCCCTGACCTCAACCGATCCAAACGGCCTTGATAAACCGGCTGATGAAGCAGCTAAAGTGGCGGCTTCTGTTATTGATGCAGTTGACGTACCTGTTATTGTCTGGGGTTGTGAAAATGGAGACAAGGATACCGACACCCTGCGTGAGCTGACCTCACTCATCGGTGACAAGAAGGTTTGTCTGGCACCTCTGTCTGATGCTAACTACCGTTCACTCGGTGCCACGGCAATGGCCTTCCAACACCCAATTGTTGCGGCGTCACCTATTGACGTTAACCTTGCCAAACAGCTCAATATCCTGCTGGAGAATCTCGGCGTTAACTTAAGCAACGTGATGATTGATCCTTCCGTTGGTGCCCTTGGTTACGGTATTGAATATACCTACTCTGTTATGGAACGTATCCGCCAAGCGGCCCTCACCCAACAGGATGAAAAACTTCAGGTGCCAATTATCTGTAACCTTGGTCGTGAAGTATGGAAGGCGAAGGAATGTCGCCTGCCAACCGATGCGCTTCTTGGTGATCAGGAGACCCGCTCCCTGATGATGGAAGCGATCACCGCAAGTTGTATGCTTATGGCTGGTGGCGAGTTGATGATTATGCGTCATCCCAAAGCTGTTAGTCTTACCCGCGCTATGATTGATGGTTTAATGGCGTAACGGATAGTTATTAATTGGAATAAAGAGGAATATAATGTCTAAAATAATCTGTTCAGCAGCTATCCGCGGTGCGCAAAAAATCGTTGATATGTCTGAAGAAAAATTTGAGTGGGCTCTGAAAAAGTATGGAGCTGACCAGGAAGTTAACTTTCCAAATACGGCTTACTATTTACCAATCATTTACTCTATGCTTGGTGCCAAGGTTGAAACCCTTGGCGATATGAAGGAGATCTTTCAGGAATGCCGGACCCTTCTGCCCGGTTCGGTTTCTGATAACACCTGGCTACCATACCTTGGCCAGGCTCTTGACGCGGGTATGGCAACATATTTTGCTGAAGAGATGTTTGAAGCCATCCGCAATATTGAGACCCCTGACTTTTTCACCGGCACTGAAGACCCAACCGACAGCAACCTTTTCCTGGGTGCTGCCGATGATGTTATCTTTAGAAAGCGTGGTGTTGAGTTTGTTGATGGCTCTGCCCCCGGTTTTGCCGCCATCGTTGGTGCTCCTGACGATCCGGCAGTGGCCGAGAAGATCGCCCTTGAGTTGCAGGAGAAGAATCTTTACATCTTCATGCACGATCATTCGGTAAACGGCAAGAATATGAGCCAGCAACTTGTCGATCAAGGTGTTCAGGTTGGTTGGAATACCCGTCTCGTACCTTTTGCTGATTCTTATACGTCAATAGTATTCTCCATTGGTTTTGCCTGTCGTGTAGCCATGGCCTTTGGTGGAATCAAGCCTGGTGATGCCACCAAGAATCTCATCTACAATAAAGATCGGACCTTTGCCTTTGTTATGGCCTTTGGTGACGTTTCTGATGAATGGTATGCCAATGCGGCAGGGGCCATCAACTGGGGCTTTCCTACTATTTCTGATTATGACATTCCTGAGGTTCTGCCTACAGGTGTCTGTACCTATGAGCATGTTGTGTCCAATGTTCCCCACGAAGAATTTGTCCAGAAGGCCATTGAGGTTCGCGGTCTGAAGGTGAATATTGCCAAGATTGATATCCCCATGTCCTTTGGCCCTGCCTTTGAGGGTGAGCGTATCCGTAAGGATGATCTCTTTATGGAATGTGGTGGTGGTAGAACAACTGGTGTTGAGGTTCTTATCTCCAAGGAAATGGATGAGATTGAAGATGGTCTGGTTATCCTTGAGGGTAAGGACATCTGTGACATCGAGCTTGGTCAGAACCTGCCGATCAGTATTCTGGTTGAGGTTGCAGGGCGTGAAATGCAGTCTGATTTTGAGCCAATCCTTGAGCGTCAGTTTCATCACCTGATGAACTATATCCAGGGTATTATGCATATTGGTCAACGTGATATCATGTGGATCCGTATTGGTCACGGTGCAGTTGAGAAAGGGTTCTCTTTCAAACACTTAGGTAAAGTCCTTCACGGTAAACTTCACCAAGAATTTGGGGCCATCCTTGATAAGGTTCAGGTCAAGATCTCCACCGAACAAAAAACGGTTGAGTCTGTGATGGAACTTGCCAAGGCCGTATACCACGAACGTGATCTGCGTCTTGGTTCCATGACCGATGAGACCGAGGATGTGTTCTACTCCTGTACCCTGTGTCAGTCTTTTGCTCCCTCCCATGTCTGTGTTATTACCCCAGAGCGGGTCGGCATGTGTGGTGCCTATAACTGGCTTGATGGTAAGGCGTCTTATCAGATCAACCCCACCGGGCCAAATCAACCCATTGAGAAGGGTGCCTGTACCAGTGGTGAGTTTGGTGATTTTGAAGGGATTAACAACTTTATCAATCAAGCCTCCCGTGGCGCTGTTCCCGAGGTAAGTCTCTACTCCCTGATGAACAACCCCATGACCGCCTGCGGTTGTTTTGAGGCCATTGCTGCCATGTTGCCCCAGTGTAACGGTATCATGGTCGTTGGTCGTGATTACCGTGGTATGACTCCTTCCGGTATGAAGTTTACCTCCCTTGCCGGTATGGCCGGTGGTGGTGCTCAGACCCCAGGCTTTATGGGGGTGTCAAAACACTTCCTTACCTCCAAGAAGGTATTCTTTGCGGAAGGTGGTCTCAAGCGGATCGTCTGGCTGCCAAAGATGCTCAAAGAAGAGGTATCCGAAAAGCTCAAGGAGCGTTGCGAGGAGATGGGCATGCCTGAATTCTACGACATGATCGCCACCGAAGAGAATGGAACCACCGAAGAAGAGATCATGGAGTTCCTTAAAGAGAAGGGGCATCCTGCTCTAGAGATGGAACAGGCTGTTTAAGATAACAACATCCACTGGCATCGCATCTTTGCCCGTTTGGGACTCCTCACATACTGACAATATGCTCCGGAACCCCAAACGAACAAATCTACGACACCATTGAATGTTTGAGATATTTTTAATAATAGATTCAAATTATTCATATATTTAAGAGGGCTTTAAAATGGCTTTAACTGGTATTCAGATCCTCAAAATGCTCCCCAAGAAAAACTGTGGCGAGTGTAATATCCCAACCTGTCTCGCCTTTGCGATGAAGGTTGCGGCAGGTCAGGTAGAAGTAGGCGAATGTCCATACGTTTCAGACGAAGCCAAAGATAGCATCGGTGAGGCTTCAGCTCCACCAATCCGTACTGTTGCTATTGGTGCTGGTGACGATAAGTTCACCACCGGTGGTGAGACCTGTCTCTATCGGCATGAGAAACGTTTTGAAAATCAAACGGGTATTGCCGTTCGCGTAACCACCGATATGTCTGATGCCGACGTTGACGGTCGTGTTGAGCGCTTTAATACCCTGCAATATGATCGTGTTGGCGTAAACATGAAGGCTGAGCTGATTGCTATCGCTGATACTGCTGGCGATCAGGCGAAGTTCACCGCTCTCACCGAAAAGGTTCTTGCCGGTGCGCCTGGTGCAGCAATTATTTTGATGACAGAAGATGCTGATGCCATGGGAGCTGCCGCAAAGCTCTGTGGTGATCGTATGCCTCTGCTCTTTGGTGCCACTGATGCCAATGTTGATGCCATGGCAGGGGTCGCAAAGGACACTGGTTGCGCACTCGGTTGTAAGGGCTCGAATATTGACAACCTTGTCGACGTTTCTGAAAAAGCCATGGCTGCCGGAGTTAAGGACCTTGTTATCGACACCGGTGCCCGGACTCTGCGTGCCGCTTTCGAAGACAATATCGTTGCCCGTCGTTCTGCAGTGAACGCTAAATATAAGCCACTTGGTTTTCCCACCATTGTTTTCCCCTGTGAAATGACAGATGATCCAATGATGGAGGCGATGATCGCCTCTGTTGTCATGGCTAAGTATGCCGGAATCATTGTTCTTGATGATCTTCAAGGGGAGATTTTATTTCCACTGCTCCTTGAGCAACTCAATATCTTTACCGATCCCCAGCGACCCATGGTCGTTCAGGAAGACGTGTATCCTATCAATGGCCCTGATGCGGATTCCCCAGTGCTCATCACCTGTAATTTCTCTCTCACCTACTTTATTGTATCCGGTGAAATTGAAGGCTCCGGTGTACCATCCCATCTGCTGATTAAAGATACCGAAGGTCTGTCCGTGCTTACGGCCTGGGCTGCGGGTAAATTCGGTGCCGACCTAATTGCCGCTTTTATGAAGAAAGCCGGGATCAAAGACAAGGTAAATCACTCTGAACTCATTATTCCAGGGTACCTTGCCTCGATGAAGGGTGAGCTTGAAGAAGAACTGCCTGAATGGACCATCACCATCGGTCCTCGTGAGGCAGGTCATCTTCCTGCCTTTCTGAAAGAATGGAAGCCGGCAGCATAATTAAGAATATGAGAATTCAGAATTCGAGAATGTAGAAGTGAAGGATTTTTTCATTTATTCATATTCTTACTCCTGAATACTTAACTCCTGAATTCACAAAAAAACTATGTCCATAACACTTGAAATAAACGGTTCTGAAATTGTTGCTGAGGAAGGTTTAACCATCCTTGAAGTGGCCAAAAGATCTGAGATTAATATTCCGACCCTTTGCCACGCCAAAGGTCAGAATAGTGATGTGCCATGTGGTCTCTGCGTTGTTGAGATTGAAGGTAAAGACCGTCTGATTCGCTCCTGCACTACAATTGCAGAAGACGGAATGCACATCGTTACTGATTCCAAAGAACTGACTAAGCATCGTCAGGATCGTTTGGCAGTGATCTCCTCCACCCATTTTGGCGATTGCAAAGCGCCCTGTAACCTGACCTGTCCCGGACAGCTTAATGTTCAGGGGTATATTGCTCACGTTGCCAAGGGCGAATATGCAGAGGCCGTACGCCTCATTATGGAACGTAACCCCTTTCCTTTTTCCGTGGGTCGTGTTTGTCCCCGCTTCTGCGAGACCCGCTGTCGGCGAATTCTTGTCGATGAACCGGTGTCCATTAACCATTTGAAACGGTTTGTGGCTGACTGGTGCATGGCCAACAAGGTTGATCTTAAAATCGACCGGGAAAAGATGACCGGCAAGCGTGTTGCGGTAATTGGTGGTGGCCCTGGTGGTCTAACTGCTGCTTATTATCTGGCCCAGAAGGGCCATAATGTCACGATTTTTGAGGCTAACCCCAAACTTGGCGGTATGCTTCGTTACGGGATCCCAGATTATAAGATCCCCCGGCATATCCTTGACTATGAAACCAACCTCATTATGCGGATGGGGATTTCTGTCCGTCTGAACCAGAAATGGGGAGTTGATTTCAACCTGCAGGATATTAAGGATCAGGGGTATGATGCCATTTTACTGGCAACCGGTGCCGGAGTTGACCAAAGGCTTGATGTCCCAGGCTGTCAGTTACCCCGTGTCCATCATGCCACCGAGTATTTACGCGAGATTGCCGTTGGCACCAAGCACGACTTCGGTAAAACTGCCGCCGTTATTGGTGGTAATAATATTGCCATGGAATGTGCCCGGTCACTACTGCGTCAAGGTGTTGAAAATGTTACGGTTATCTTTCACCGGGCCCAGGAGGAAATGGTGGCCAATCAGCGGGTAATCCGTGAAGCCACTAAAGAGGGTATTCAATTTATCCTGATGGCCTCCCCGGTTCAGGTATCTGATGATAATGGCAAGATGAAGCTTGATCTTGTCCGTATGCGCCTTGGCGAGCCGAATGAACGTGGCACCCGTATCCCTGAGGCAATTCCCAATTCAAATACTGCAATTACCGTTGATACCGTTGTCTCCTCTTTAGGGCAGATGGCCTGTGATGGTAGTTTCAAGGGTGGTGAACTGGAAGAGTCTCTGGTTATTTCGCCGAAGAACACCATTAAGGCCTCCCCCCGTGACTTTATCACCTCCATTGCTGGTGTTTATGCTGCCGGAGACTGTGTTTCCGGTTCCCGTACCGTTATTCAGACTGTAGTTTCTGCCCGAAAGGCTGCTAATAATATCCATGCCTTCATCACTGGGGAAGAGAAGGAACCTGCCGATAATCGTTTTAATTTTACTCGCGGCAAGGCCTTTGACAAGGTGTCCATGGCGAACTTTGATGGTATTGACATCAAACTGCGGGAAAAAATGCCCACCCGTCCACCGGAAATTGCCGTTCAGGATTTCGATGAGGTAAAACTTGGTTTTTCTGAGCAGATGGCCAAGAACGAGGCGGATCGCTGTCTGTCTTGTGGTTGCACCGCCTTTGATCGCTGTGATCTTAAAAAACTTGATATTGATCTTAAGGTTAACATCAACAAAACCGGAATGGGTACTAAACCCGTTTACCAGAAGGATGAGTCTCATCCTGTTATTACGGTTGATCTCAATAAATGTATCTACTGCATGCGCTGCGTGAACTCCTGTGATTATGACGCCCTTGATCTAACCCAGAAGGGGCTTGATAAGGATCTTCTGGCCACTGGTATCAGTCTTGCGTTTAATGATAACTGTGTTAACTGTGGTTCCTGTGTGGATCACTGTTCAACCGGCGCCTTGAACAAGAAGACCTCCATTGTTCCGCTTAATTACGAAAAGATGAAAGAGATTCGTTCAACCTGTCCCTATTGTGGTGCCGGTTGTCAGCTTCTCCTCAAAGTCAAGGGTGACACCCTGATGGAGGTTTCATCCGAGGACCATCTTGCGCCAAATTACGGCAATCTTTGCGTTAAGGGCCGTTTTGCCCATAACTTTGTTCAGTCAAAAGAACGACTGACAAGGCCCCTGGTACGTCGGCATGGGCAACTTGTTGAAACCACTTGGGAAGATGCCTTTAACGTCATCGCTAAAAAATTCTTTGACCTAAAAGCTATGTACGGCCCCGACTCCATTGCCGGTTTTAGCTGTGCTCGGGCCAGTAACGAAGAAAATTATCTCATGCAAAAGTTTATGCGCACGGCGATCGGCACGAATAACATCGATCACTGTGCCAGGCTCTGACACGCTCCAACGGTTGCCAGTTTGGCACTCACATTTGGTAGCGGCGCAATGACTAACTCCATTGCTGATACAACAAAGACAGATCTTTTCCTGATGATTGGCTCAAATCCTGATACCAGTCATCCAACCATTGGCTTGCGTATTCACCAGGCTGTTGAGCGTGGGGCAAAACTCATAATTGTTGACCCTCGTAAGACCAGTCTTGCTGAGGCAGCCGATGTTTGGGTTCGTATCCAGCCTGGAACAGATGTTGCTTTTCTCAATGGTCTTATGCATATCATCCTCAAAGAGGATCTTTGGGCTAAGGAGTTTGTTGAAAAGAGGACTGAAGATTTTGCTGAGCTGAAAAATCTAGTTGAAAAATACAACCCTGAATATGTCTCTGAGATAACCACAGTTCCGGTTGAGCAATTGCACACGGTTGCCCGGATGTTTGCGGCAGAAGGGCGTCACGCTATCTTCCATGGCATGGGGATTACTCACTATGTGACTGGAACGGATCGGGTTAAGTCCATTGCCAATCTGTCCATGCTTTGCGGCAAGGTCGGGGTTGAGGGGGGTGGTTGTAATCCACTCCGTGGCCAAAACAATGTTCAGGGCGCCTGTGATATGGGGGCGTTGTTTAATACCCTGCCGGGGTATGCCGGGCTTGATGATAGTTCAGAACTCTTTAGCCATTATGAAGAGGCTTGGGGCGTCACACTGCCCCGGCGTCCAGGTAAACCGGCCACTGAGGTTTGGGAAAATATTTTTTCGGGTAATATTCGCGGGCTCTATATCTTTGGTGAAGATCCGGCGATTGCGGATCCCAATATCGCCCATGTTCAGGCAGGTCTTGAAAAATGCGACTTTGTAGTGGTTCAGGATATCTTTCTCACCGAGACAGCAAAGATGGCAGATGTCGTTCTGCCTGGAGCCAGTTTCGCAGAAAAGGATGGAACCTTCACGAACACAGAACGGCGTATTCAGCGCATTCGTAAGGCGGTAAATCCTCCAGGCGAGGCTCGACCCGACTGGCAGATCTTTCGTGATCTCTCAAAAAAGATGGGTTACGAGATGAAGTACGAGTCAGCCGAAGATGTCTTTGAGGAGTTGCGTAAGTTGTTGCCTCAGTATAATGGCATTACCTATGAGCGCCTTGAAGAGGTTGGTCTGCAGTGGCCTGTTCCCAACGAAGATCATCCTGGAACATCGGTGTTGCATACCGAGACCTTTACCCGTGGCAAAGGTCTGTTTATTCCTGAGGAGTATATGGCACCGGTTGAGCCGACTGATGACGAGTACCCCATGTACTTTACCACCGGTCGTGACCTTGCCCGTTATAATTTTAGTTCCATGACTGGTAAGACCAAGGAGATAGACGAAATCAGCCCTGAGGCCTTTGCTGAGGTGAATCCGGTTGATGCTGAGCGCATGGGAATCAAGGATCTTGACTGGTTGAAACTGACATCAAGGCGTGGAACCGTGAAGTTACGGGCCAATATCACTGAGAAAAGTCAGATTGGTACTATCTTCACAACATATAACCACACTGATGCCCTGGTTAACTTCTTGACTCTCGATGCCTTGGATCGTTTATCCAGGACACCTGAGTATAAGCTTTGCGCCATTAAGGTTGAATTAATTTAGTACCTTACTCCCAGTAAGGAAGTAATAAAAAGAAAGAAACTGGAAAAGTACTTTTGAATTAAGACGTTACAGTTGACTCCAAGGTACTTAGCCAGTTCTAAAATTCCGCTTTAGTGGGTTAGGTTTTACTAACCCCTTCGGGGTGAAAAATAATTTTCATATCTGTACTGTATACAGATAGCTACTATAAACAACGGAGTTTGTTATGGGAAAAGCACAGAACGCATGTGCAGGCTGCACGTCATCTTCGGATGACCGGGCCGGTTCTGTTATGGTGGTCGGTGGTGGTGTTGCCGGTCTGCAAACAGCGATGGATCTTACGGATCTTGGCTTTTATGTCTATCTCGTTGAAAAAGGACCTGCCATTGGTGGTGCCATGGCCCAGTTGGATAAGACATTTCCAACGAACGATTGTTCCCTTTGAATCCTGGCGCCTAAGCTAGTTGAGGCCGGTCGGTCTCCAAACATCGAAATCGTAAGTAACGCAGACTTTCTTTCCCTTGAAGGGGAGGCTGGAAATTTTACCGCCAAGGTTCGTCTTCGTCCCCGTTATATTGACGCGGATAAATGTACCGCCTGTGGTCTTTGTACCCAATATTGTCCTCGTCATCTTAGCGATGAGTATAATGAGGGACTTGATATTACCCGTCCCATTCATATTGATTACGCCCAGGCAGTGCCTGCCACCTATTATATTGATCCTGATGCCTGTCTTTATCTTAAACATGACACCTGTCAGATCTGCGTGGCTACCTGCCAGTCCAAGGCAATTGATTTCTCCCAGAAGCCAATTGACAAGACCTACGCCGTTGGGGCAGTAATTGTTTCCCCCGGTTTTGGCAAGGTTTCTGAAGATGTACTGAAAGAGTACGGCTATGGCAGTCACCCTGATGTCGTGACCTCCATTGAGTTTGAACGAATGACCAACGCCTCAGGCCCATTAGAGGGTGAGGTTAAATGCTTTAACGATGGTCGTCATCCTAAGGCCCTGGCCTTTATTCAATGTGTTGGTTCCCGTGATATCGGTTGCGATAACGGCTATTGCTCTGGGGTATGCTGTATGTACGCCATCAAGGAGGCTATTGTAGCCAAAGAGCATGATCCTGAGTGTGAGATCAGTATCTTTTACATGGATATCCGTACCCAGGGTAAGGATTTTGACCAGGCCAAGCTAAAAGCTGAGGCCATGGGAATCAAGTTTATCCGGGCCAAGGTTGCTGACGTAATGAACTGGGGTAAGCAGATTAAACTGACATACTCTGAGATGGACGGCAGTCACTCCTTTGCCCCCTTTGATATGGTGGTTCTCTCTGTTGGTCTTGAGTCGCCAAAGGACGCCAGGGGTATTGCTGATATTGCCGGTTTTGAGTTAAATCAGTATGACTTTTGTAAGACTGATGAATTTGATCCACTTAAGACCAGCAAAGAGGGAGTCTTTGTGGTTGGTGCCTTCCAGGTACCAAAGGATATTCCTGAATCGGTAACTCAATCATCCGCCGCTGCAAGCCTTACCTCAGCCCTTATGAAGAAGTATCGAGGCGAGGGGGTTGTTATCAAAGAATACCCCACCGAGATTCCTGTTATGGATGACGATGAGGTACGTGTCGGTGTCTTTGTTTGCCATTGCGGGATCAACATCTCCTCCGTTGTCGATGTGGCCTCGGTTGCGAGTGAAGCGCGTGAGTTTGGTAATGTTGTCTACGCAACCGAATCTCTCTACTCTTGCTCGCAAGACGCCCAGGAAGTTCTCAAGGAGAAGATCAAGGAACATAAGTTAAACCGTATTGTTATGACGGCCTGTTCCCCACGGACCCACGAGCCTCTCTTTCAGGAGACCCTCAAAGATGCCGGTCTTAATCGTTCCCTTGTTGAAATGGTTAATATCCGCGATCATTGTTCCTGGGTTCATGCCCAGGAGCCTGAAGAGGCCACCGCAAAGTCCATTGATCTGGTGCGGATGGGTGTTGCTAAATCGCGCAACAATAAGCCCCTCACCGAGCAGACCGTACCTGTAACCAAGGTGGCTTTGGTCATTGGTGGTGGTGTTGCCGGAATGACCACTGCCCTGAGTATTGCCGCCCAGGGTTTCCCTGTTCATCTAATTGAGCGTGGAGAAAAGCTTGGAGGTAATCTGGTAAACATTAAGACCACTCTTCGTGGTGAGAATCCTGCGAAACTCCTTAAAGAGTTAACTGCTAAGATCAAAAAAGAAAAATTGGTCTCTGTATATTTGAACTCTGAATTGCAGACAGTTTCCGGTTTTGTCGGCAACTTCTCTTCGGTTATTGCCACTGGTAAGACTAAGAAGAAGAAGGAGGTAACTCTGGATCATGGCGTGATTGTTCTTGCCACCGGTGGAACTGAGCACCGCACCAAGAATTTTAAACTTGGTACAGTCAAGAAAGTGGTCACTCAGTTTGAGCTTGAGGCAAAACTTGCCGGTAAAGGCAAGAACCGCGCTCCAGATTCTGTTGTAATGATTCAATGTGCTGGTTCACGGGGCGATGATCTTGATTACTGCTCCAAGGTGTGCTGTAACCAGGCTGTTAAAAATGCTCTTAAAATCAAAGACATAAACCCTGAGTCTCAGGTTATTGTTCTCTATCGTGATATGCGAACCTATGGCTTTGCCGAAGACCAGTACAAGGAGGCTCGTGAAAAAGGGGTAATATTTGTTCCCTATGAACTTGCCAAGAAGCCCAAGGTTCTGAGTGGCAAGACTGACGTGGTGGAATATTTTGACCCTATTCTCCAAGAGAAGGTGACGATCAATCCCAAACTCATCGTTCTTTCTGTGGGCCTGGTGCCTGAAGGCACCGAGACCCTGTCGAAACTGTTGAAAGC
This sequence comes from Deltaproteobacteria bacterium, assembly GCA_024277655.1. Classification (GTDB taxonomy): domain Bacteria; phylum Desulfobacterota; class Desulfobulbia; order Desulfobulbales; family SURF-16; genus JAJRUT01. The sequence continues at coordinate 14,993 of JAJRUT010000034.1, forward strand.
TCCTGTCACGGCAAACGAGTTTTTCCTTGAAGCCCATGTGAAGCTTCGTCCTGTTGAGCTTGCTGTTGAGGGGGTATATGTATGTGGTTTGGCCCACGGCCCTAAGCCAATTGATGAAACTATCGTTCAGGCGCAGGCCGCCTCAGCCAAGGCTGCCATGCCACTTGTTAAGGGCACGGTTAAGGTGGCTCCCACCGTATCCATCATCGATAAAGACAAATGTATCGGTTGCGGAATTTGTACAGTAGTTTGCCCGTATAATGCGATTGATATGCTTAAAATTGATAAGAAACGTAAGGCCGAGACGGTTGCAGCCTCCTGTAAGGGCTGTGGTATCTGTGCTTCACGTTGTCCAACCTTTGCCATTGATATGGGCGGTTTTACCCAGGATCAAATCTTGGCCCAGATTAAAGCCTTTGGCAACCTTGAAGAGGTATAATGATGAGTGACGCAAATCCTAAAATACTTGGATTTCTATGTAACTGGTGCTGTTACGCCGCCGCCGATGCTGCTGGTGTAGCTCGCTACCAGTACCCCCCCAATATCCGCACAATTCGGGTAATGTGTACTGGTCGGATTGATCCGGCCTTTATCCTCCAGGGCTTTGCCCAGGGGGCCGCAGGCATCTTTGCCGGTGGCTGACAACTCGGCGAATGTCATTACCAGTTTGGTAATTATGATGCAATTGGTGTAGATGCTCTTGTTTCAAAGATTTTGACTGATGTTGGAGTCGATCCAAGGCGCTATAATTTAAAATGGGCCTCTGCCGCTGAGGCACCTCGCTTTGTTAAACTCATCACTGAGTTTACCAATACCGTAAAAGAACTTGGACCACTTGGTCAGGCTGAAGGTATTGATCCTGAGGAGTTGCAGGGTCGTATTGCTAAAGCACTTGCCGCCGTTGAGTCCAAAAAAGTAAGAATGACCTTTGGTACAGCAACTAAATCGTTGCGCAAGGACAATGTCCTTGACCCTAAGGCCATCACCGAGACTATTCAAACCAAGATGGAGAAGAGTCTCGCCACGGCATTAAAATAATAAGTTTTAGCGACAACACATAAAAAAAGGGGAGGGTGACTGGTAAAGTCATCCTCCCCTTTTTTTGTTTCTTGTTGACACGACACTAATCAAAAGGTTTTGGTCTTGGAGTCTTATCGGTTGATGGTGGCAGGATGGGCAAGGTGAATGAAGGTTGATCGCCGGTCAAGGACTTTAAAAAGGCCACGATCTCGGCATTCTGTTCATCGGAGAATTTCTCTCCAATTTGCAGACGCACCATGATATCAACGGCTTCAGTAAGTGTTGCCGCCTCACCATCATGGAAGTAGGGATAGGTTAACTCTACATTACGCAGGGTTGGTACCTTAAAATTAAAGCGATCAGAGTCTTTACCTGTAACACCGCTTAAGCCTTGTGCTTGGTTTTCTGTGGTGTACGGGGTAACAACCCCCATCTTTTCAAAAGATGCTCCACCAGCGGCAGGGCCATTATGACAATCGGCGCAACCAGTCTCCTTAAATAACTGGTAGCCAGCAAGGGCTTTGGGGCTCAAGGCGTCGCTATCGCCGAGAAGCCACTGATCAAATTTGGAATTTGGGGTAACCAGGGTTTTTTCAAACTCGGCAATGGCAAGGGTCACCATATCAATGGTAATTTTGTCAGAATCAAAGGTCTGCTTAAACTCAGTTACATATTGTGGAATGGATTGGAGAACATCAATGGCCAGGGTGTGACTGGAGGCCATTTCACCGGGATTGGCGATTGGACCACCGGCCTGCTCTTGTAAATCTGCGGCCCGACCATCCCAAAACTGAGCAATATTCATACTGGAATTAAGGACAGTGGGGGAATTAATCGGCCCCTGTTGCCACTTGTGGCCAATGGATGTCTTGAGATTGTCACTGCCACCCATGCTGAGGTTATGACAGGAATTACAGGAAATAAAGCCTGAGATAGACAGGCGGGGGTCAAAAAACAACTTCTTGCCCAACTCAACCTGGGCAAGATTAATTTCTTTAACGAGTGGTATTGGTTCTATGGGCTCCTCTGCCCTCGCGTTTGCTGTTGCTAGAAAGAGGCTCATTGCCGTAAAAAATAGTCCAAAAGTCTTGTTCATGTCGGTTCTCCCAATTAAGAGTTAGTAATAATTATTACTATGTAGAGGATTGTTTAACTCATTGCAAGGGAAAATATTTCTTTTTATGGGCAACCATTAAAAGAAGAAAGACATGGATGGACGGAAAGGCAGGATTTTTTAAGCCAGTCTGGCTTTATCTGTTATTCATATGACAAACGGAGGGACGAGACTCCGAAATGCGCTAAGGTTTTAACCTTACAGGCAATAAAAAAAGGGCTTTGCCTTTGTTTTAAAGCAAGCCCCCTTTCTGTATGTACCAGCAAACTGATTTATTTGTAACTTACAAAATAGGTTTCATGGCACCCATGTAGGAGCGAAGCTCCTCACCGATAATTTCAACACCAGTATAACGAATTGACTCGTTGGCCTTGATAAGTTCATCGTTATCAACGCCGTTACTGGTATCAGCCATACCTTTACCAATCATATCAGTATCGATATTTTTCATAAAATCTGTCAGCATTGGTCCTGCGGCATGGGCGAAGAGATAGCAACCATATTCAGCCGTATCGGAGATAACCACATTCATCTCATACAGTTTCTTGCGGGCGATGGTGTTGGCAATAAGAGGTACCTCATGCAGGGACTCGTAATAGGCAGACTCCTCCTTGATACCAGCAGCAACCATGGTGTCAAAGGCAAGCTCAACACCACATTTAACCATGGCCACCATCAGGATGGCATGGTCAAAATACTCCTGCTCTGGGATATCAGCATCGGTGGCTGATGCTTTCTCAAAAGCGGTTTCCGCTGTGGCAGCACGCCAGCCCAGGAGATTTTTATCATCGTTGGCCCAATCCTCCATCATGGTGCGGGAGAAATACCCTGACATAATGTCATCCATATGCTTGTGAAATAAGGGGCGAAGGATATCAGCCATCTCATCGGCAAGCTTGCAGGCCTTGATTTTAGCCGGATTGGTCAGACGGTCCAGCATATTGGTAATTCCACCATGCTTTAAGGCCTCGGTGATAGTTTCCCAGCCCTGTTGGATCAGCTTTGAGGCGTAACCGGAGTCAATACCCTTGTCCATCATCTTGTCAAAACACAGAAGAGAACCGGCCTGAAGCATCCCGCAGAGGATGGTCTGCTCGCCCATAAGATCGGACTTTACTTCTGCGACAAAGGAAGACTCAAGACAACCGGCCCGATCACCACCAGTGCCAGCGGCATAAGCCTTGGCAAGATCCCAGCCCATTCCCTGAGGGTCGTTCTCGCGGTGTACGGCAAGGAGGGTAGGGACACCAAAACCCCGCTTATACTCTTCGCGAACCTCGGTTCCTGGGGACTTTGGCGCCACCATGATTACCGTGAGATCCTTACGTATTTGCATCCCTTCTTCAACAATATTAAAACCGTGGGAGTAGGAGAGACAGGCACCATCCTTCATTAGCGGCATAAAGTTTGATACGGCATTGGTGTGTTGTTTGTCCGGAGTAAGGTTGATCACAAGATCGGCAGAGGGGATCAGTTCCTCATAGGTCCCCACAGTAAAATCGTTTTCGGTACCATTCTTCCATGATTGACGTTTTTCGTCTATTGCTGCCTGGCGCAGGGCGTAGGACACATTAAGTCCTGAGTCACGCAGGTTAAGGCCCTGGTGCAACCCCTGGGCACCACAACCAACGATAACGACCTTCTTGCCCATCAGGGCCTCAACGCCATTAAACTCCGAAGAGTCCATAAAACGACATTGACCAAGTTCTTCGAGTTGCAGACGCAGTGGCAAACTGTTGAAATAATTTTCACCCATGGTGATAGCTCCTTTTTAAGGTATATAGTGATTGATGTCTAATAATCTGTCGCCAGTAGGCAGCCCCAAGGACTTAACCCCATAGACCACCTGCATTTCTTAACTTGCTGTTATTCTATCATTATATTTTGTTGCGTAAAGTGAATTGTTCGCTATACTGTGTTGAGTTAAATGCAACAATAGAACTGTATTCACCAGCAGTTTTATTACCACGAAGTCACGAAGGGCAAGAAGAAAAATATAAAAATAATGGATATTCGTAACTTACAACTTTTTAGGCACCTGTCTGAATCACTCCACTTTGGCCGGACAAGCAGGGCCTGCAATATCACTCCATCTGCCTTAACCCGCACTATCCAACGCATGGAGGATGAACTTGGTGTTACTCTGTTTATTCGGGATAACCGCTCGGTTGAGCTCAGTCCTGCAGGCGACGTTTTCAAAAAATATACTGAAGAGAGTATCCGCAGGTGGGAGGCGTTGCAACATGAACTGTCCAGTGAAACCCTGCTACGGGGGGAGTTATCCCTGTATTGTTCGGTGACTGCCGCCCATACTATTTTACCAACCATCCTGGGTCGTTTTCGTAAGGCCTATCCTGAGCTGCATTTAAATCTTCATACTGGAGATGCGGCCCAGGCCATTGCCAAAATTGAAAATAATGAGGTGGATATCACCATCGCAGCTTTGCCGGATCGTATACCCGATCGGCTAGAGGTGATGGATATGGTAACCACCCCCCTTGTTTTTATTACCTCTGTGGATTATCCGGAAATTGTAAGTTACAAGGGCAATAGTATAGATTGGCAGAACACCCCGATTATTCTCGCTAAACGGGGTTTAAGTCGCAACCGTATTGAAGGGTGGTTCAAAGAAAGACATCTTGTCCCCAATATTTATGCCCAGGTCGCAGGCAATGAAGCTCTTATTGCCATGGTCAGTCTGGGATATGGGATTGGCGTAGTTCCCCTTCTGGTACTTGAAAAAAGCCCCATGCAGGATCAGGTAACGATTTTAGAAATAGCGCCAACTCTCAAGCCCTTTGCCATTGGCCTGTGCACCCTGAAGAAGAAGAGTTTAAACCCGAAAGTCAAGGCGTTTTGGGAGATTGCCAAGGGAGAGAAGGACTAACAAAGGTTGATTTGGCGAGGATTAAGAAGCAGGAGGCCGAGATACCCGTTGAACCAAAGATCATACACATCACCATAATCTGATAGCGGGCGGCAATGATAGGTTCTACACCTGACAGGATTTGTCCCGTCATCATTCCCGGAATTGCCACAAGCCCCACGGCAAAGAGAGAATTTGTAATGGGAATTAGGGCCGCTTTCAAGGCAATTTTTTTAGCCTCATCATATGTAACTCCACGTTCCAGTTCAGCCTGAAGGCGTTCAACCGCAAGACTTATACTATTCATAGAGTTTGCAAAGATCATCCCAGCAATAGGGATCATATATTGAGGGTGGTACCAAGGGTCAAGCCTCAGCACCCCCTGGGTAATAAAGAAAAGAGTCGTACCGCCGCCAATAATAATGGCAACAAAGCCAATTTTAAAAAGTTCAAGTCGCTTTTCTCTGATTGTGCCAAGGCCAATCCAGCTTGCTGAAAAAAGCATGACAAGCAGAATGGTAAAGATAAGAAGTCCGCTGTCTGACTTGAAAATAGAGGCGAGGATATAACCAATTAGCAGGAGTTGACTGAGCATACGCAACACGGCGTACATTGCATTTTTTACGTCAAGTGACCATGCCCAGAGGATAGCGATTATGATGGATACCGGAATAAAGGCAAAGCCCAGATTGGTAAGTGAGATAATGTGAATTGGATCTCTCACCTGGCATCTTTCTCCTGGACTTCATTTATGGGTGATAGCGGCAGTGCCGATAGGCCTGTGAAAAGTGCGACAGCTCCAAGAATAAGAGCCAGTCTCAGCCACGGCTCGCCAAGGTCTTGTCGTTGTCCAACATAGACAAAAGTGATTCGGAGCCACTCGGCAGAGCCAAGAACCAGACTAAGTTGCACAAACCGAGTAGACCACAGGCTTTTTATCAGAAGCAGGAAGGGGAGTAGCAAAGCAACGACAACAAGTGGCGTAAGACCTGCCCTGATAAAATGGGCTTGCAGGAGTAAACAGCTAAGAAGTAAGGGGATAAGCCGGATAAATTTCATGATTTTCACCTATTTTGGTACTATGTATGTTTATTGGCAAGTTGGCCGCAGGCCGCAGAGATATCATCACCGCGACTTGTTCTGATAAACACGGTATAATCCAGATCACGCAGTATTTTCTGAAAGGCGTGAACCCGGTTGCCTGATGGTTTTTGAAATGGTAGTTCTGGGGCCTCATTGCAGGGCAAGAGATTTATCTTACATGGAATAGGGCGGAGCAGCTTTGCAAGCTTGCGCGCATCTTCATCGGAATCATTAACTCCTTTAAGCAGGATATATTCAAACATAATCCGCTTGCGTTTCTGGAGAGGGTATTTGATACAGGCCGCAATCACCTCTTTAAGGGGGTAAGTCTTGTTGACGGGCATAAGTTCTGAGCGAATGGCATCATCAGCACCGTGGAGGGAAATGGCCAAATTAACCCCGATTCTCTCGCCAAGTTCGATTATCTTGGGTGCCAGACCACAGGTAGAAACTGTGGTACGTCTACTGGAATAGCTGAGCCCTAAATCATCCAGCAGGATTTCAAGACTGGTGATCAGGTTGTCAAAATTAGCCAGTGGCTCCCCCATCCCCATAAAGACCAGATTGGTCACCGAGCCCATTCCAAGATCCTCTAAATCCTCCATAACAGAGATGATCTGGCCGACAATTTCGGCAGGATCGAGGTTTCTGGTAAAACCCATGGTACCTGTAAGACAAAACTTGCAACCCATGGCGCAACCGACCTGGGAAGAGACACAGAGGGTATTGCGGTCTTCTTCGGGGATAAGCACACTTTCAATAATATGCCCATCAGTAAGCTTAAACCCGTACTTCATGGTTCCGTCAGTTGAGGTCTCTTTGATAGTGTAGGGGAGGGTGGAGATGCGAGCCACCTTTTCAAGCTCTACCCGGAATTTCTTTGAGATATCAGTCATTTGCGCAAATTTTGTAATCCTCGGCCTGTAGAGCCAGGCAAAAATTTGCCGGCCCCGGTAGGCCGAATGACCGCGGGCTGTTGTCCAGTCGATGAGCTGGGTGCGACTTAATGTTTTAAGGTCAATCATAGGGTCTACTTAGCTTGACACGGACATAAATGTCTAGTGTCGATTGTTGTTATCTTGTTGAAGTTGCTGTAAGGTTGGCTTTTTACTCTTCTTCCCCCTGGGAGTCAACCCATCATAAATAGTTATTTAGGGATGGGGCGAAGAGTTTAGCTTATAAAATGATGGTATCTTACCAGTAAACTGCGATATAATTTAGTGGTCTGGCCAGAAAATAAAAAAACTCAGGAGTGCGGGGAACGACATTCTGGTAATCCTTGACCCCGTCCTCTGACTGAACTGCAAGTTTCTAACGGACATTACGGAAAAAAACAGCGGAATTTATGTATGGCATCAGATGAAGAAAATTATATCTATGACTTAACCAAGGTTGAGGATGTTTTTGCCTGCCTTGAAGCCACGGCCATGGCCCAGGCTTCGCTAACAATGACTGACCCGGATGCCGCTGCAAATCTTGAAAGGGTCACCGAGGCCCTGGGCGCCCTGTCTCTGGTAATTGAGATGGGTGATCTTGTTCAGGTAGTTGAAAAAGTTGTCGAGGTCGAGAAGGTTGTTGAGGTTGAAAGGAAGGTTGCGACTCCAAAGCAGGTTACGGGGCCGATCAATGATTTGGTTGATTTTGCCAGTCCCACCCTCGATTATTCGGAAACCAAATCACCCTCAAGTGTTGATGACCGGGACGAAGACGCTATCTTTGATATCCTTACCGGTGAAAAGATACGTTGAGGGACCTTGGTCTAGAGGGGACACCTACAGCCGTCGCATGGCCTCCGGCCGCAAGATTCGTTCTCCCTGCCTGGCCTCTTTAATTTCTTTAAGTATCTTCTCTTTATCACGTGGTAATCTACAGTTTATTTCAAAGTAATTTGAGGCATGATTAGCCTGAAACTGTGATTTCGGCACAGTTATATTTTTCAGCATAATATACAGTTCCTGCAAGAGTCCTTCTGGTGTGGGGAGCTTAAACTCGCCTGTCTGCATTTTTGTAAAAAGTGGAGTATTTTCCATCACCATTAGGGTGAGTGCAGCAATCTGGTTTGGTTCCATCTTTGAGAGGACAAGTCCCGTGTCCAAGGCGTGCTCCTGCGATAATGCTACGCCGCCAACCCCTAAGAGTACGGTGACAGATAAAAACAACCCGGCCTGTTTGGCGTGGCGGGCAGCCTTAACCATGCGCTCAGGGTCAGCCCCCTTACGAATGGTTTGCAAAACGGTTGTGTTTCCGGACTCAAGCCCCATGTAGATCCTGGCAAGACCAAGTTTTTTTAGCTCAATAAGTTCTTTGGATGTTTTTGCCAAAATAGCCTTGGCATTGGCATATAGGGTGACCCTGTTTACCCAGGGGAGTTCCTTTCTGATTAGGGTCAACAGTTTAACCAGACGTTTTTGTGATAAAATTAGCACATCACCATCGGCAAGGAAAATTCTCTTTTGCCTCTGACAGTGGGCCGCAGCAAAGTCAATATCACGATAAATGGTCTCGTCGTCCTTTATTCTAAATGTAACATCCTTATAGGCCCCACAAAATGTGCATTTGTTGTGGGAGCAACCAACTGTAACCTGGAGGATAATTGAATTCCACTCGGAGGGTGGACGGATCACATTGCCTTCGTAATGCATGGGGTAACCATTTGAAATTGTGTCATAAAAAAGCCCTAACCCGGTGAAAGGGAAGGGCTTTTTATGGAGCATCATTAAAAAAAGAGACTTTTAGCTGTTCTCTTTTGCAAATTTCTTCATAAACTCAACAAGATCCACAACCCCCTGCCTTGGAAAGGCGTTATAGATCGAGGCCCGGCAACCACCGATGGAGCGATGTCCCTTTAGTCCGTCCAGGCCTTGCTCTGTCCCCTGCTTAACAAATTCAGCTTCGAGCTCCGGTGTTGGCAGATTAAAGGTGACATTCATTAAAGAGCGGGAACCTTCTTTGGCATGGCCTCGGTAAAAGGAGGTAGAGTCAATCATATCGTACAGAATTGCCGCTTTTTCCTCATTGCGTTTAGCCATACCTGCCACACCACCGTTGGCCTTGAGCCATTTACACACCAGACCCACGCAGTACATGGCAAAGCAGGGTGGGGTGTTAAACATGGAGTCCTTGTCGGCGTGAGTCTTGTAGCGCAACATGGTTGGCACGGTTTCAGGAGCCCGGTCAAGGAGATCGTCACGGATAATAACAATGGTACAACCGGCAGGGCCCATATTCTTTTGCGCTCCCGCAAAGATTAAACCAAACTTGGAAAAATCAATGGCTCGCGACATGATATCGGAGGACATATCACAGATCAGCATCTTGTCAGACTTTGGAAATTCCCTAAACTGGGTTCCGTATATGGTGTTGTTTGAGACGAAATAAAGATATTCGGAGTCTGCGTCCACTGTATAGTCTGCATCAACAGGAACATGGTTGAATGCAGAGTCCTCGGCAGAGTAGGCCACCTGGGAGCTGGCAATGATGTTAGCCTCCTTGATAGCTTTCTTGGCCCAGCTTCCGGTGTTTAAGTAGGTTCCCTTTTTGGAGCCACCAAGAAGATTCATGGGGACCATGGCAAATTGGGAGGAGGCGCCACCTTGCAGAAAGAGAATCTTAAAATTATCAGGAACCTCAAGAAGTTCGCGAATATCGGCCTCAGCCTCAGCATAGACTGCCATAAATTCCTTTGAGCGATGGGAAAGTTCAATAAGACTAATGCCCTTATCGTTAAAATTAACAATATCCTTGGCTGCTTGGGTTAAAACTTCCTGGGGCAGGGTTCCCGGTCCGGGGCTGAAATTGTAAATTCGTTCAGGCATGATCGTTCCTTTTATGAGAGACTTGAAATATAAAAATGGTTTACCCATCTACAAGGTGTAAAAAGTGGCAAATATAGTGTAAATAGGATTGGCTGTCACTTAAATTTCTTTTCCCCTAGACTCTATCCCTAACTTTTTCATGGCAAAACAAAACCTGCAGCCCCTTCTTGTGCTTGTTGGTCCCACTGGTGTCGGTAAAACAGCCATGTCCTTTAGTCTCGCCAACCATTTTTCGGCAGAGATCATATCCATGGACTCCATGCAAGTTTATAAACACATGGATATCGGCACAGCCAAGGCCACCAAGGCCGAAAGGGCGCTTGTCCCCCATCATCTTATCGATTTTATCGAGCCAACGGCAGAGTATAACACAAACCTCTTTGTTCAAGACTGTACGCGGGTCGCAGCTGATATTATAAAACGGGGGAAGTTGCCCATGCTGGTTGGTGGCACCGGTCTGTACTTGCAGGCCCTTCTCTTTGGTCTTATTAAAATCCCACCTGTCCCGGCAGATATCCGGCAGCAGATTCAGCACCGAATTGCGGAGGAGGGGAACCAAAAGCTCCATGAAGAGTTAGGACAATTTGATCCTGAAACGGCAAGGCGGGTCCATACTAATGATACCCAGCGCCTTATCCGCGGTCTGGAAATCTATAAGGCCACCGGCAAGACGTGGAGCTTCTTTCTGAAAAAGCAAAAAGATAGAAATCCCCATGGTGAAATGCGTAAATACAGACCAATACTCATAGGTTTACGCCGAGAACGTAAGGGTCTATATGAACGCATAGAGCGCCGGGTTGACGAGATGCTTGAGGAGGGGTTGGTTGGTGAGGTGGAGTCTTTACTGGAGAGTGGAGTTGGGGTTGAGCTTTGCTCCATGCAGTCCATTGGCTATAAACATATGGCCAGGTATTGTCTCGGTGACTGGAGCTACACAGAGGCTGTTCGTTTAATGAAGCGGGACACCAGGCGTTACGCCAAACGGCAGTTCACCTGGTTTCGGGACAAGGGGATTACCTGGTTTCATCCTGATGCGGCTGCAGAGGTTGTGCTATTTGTTGAAAAAGAATTATTCACAGGAGAGATAGTGTGATTGTTGCCCCCCGTATTGTTCATCGCACCCCCAAACCAGCCATCCTTGATAATCTGATTGCTCAGGGGATGGAACCCTGGCTTGCCAGCTTACTTGCCGGACGGATTGAGTCGCCGGTTGACCTTGATGATCTCTTTGCCCCTAGTATGAGTAACCTGCCTGACCCTGAGGTTATTCAAGATCTTTCTAAAGGCGTTTTGCGTATTGTTGACGCTATTAAGGGTAAGGAAAAAATTGTTCTTGCAGTGGACCATGATATGGATGGTCAGGGAGCAGCGGCAGTACTATGGACAGCAATGGTGGATCATTTTCAGGTTGACCCCGGCCTGTTGACAGTCGTCACCAGTCATAGGTTGAGCGAGGGGTATGGCATTACACTGCCCGTGGCGGAGCGAATTATCGATTCTGGGGCAACCCTTGTTATCTCTGCCGATAAAGGCTCAAGCGATGAACAGCGTATCAAACTTATTAAAGAGGCTGGAATTGATGTTGTGGTGACGGATCATCACGAGATCCCCCAGGAAGGAACTCCAGACTCGGCCTATGCCTGTATCGACCCCACGACAAATCCTGATATCTATGACCCATTTATTTGTGGGGCGGGGGTTACCTTTCTGGTTATGGCCAAGGTGCGAACAGCCTTATTGGAAGATGGCCACCTAAAAAAATGTCCTTCTGTTCTGCCCCTGGTTGATTTTGTTGCTGTGGCAACTGTTGCTGATTGTGTAGCACTACGGCCTGATCGTAGTTTTATTAACCGCTTACTGGTCAAGAGGGGGCTTGAGTTTATCAATGATATGACAAGGCCCTGCTGGCAGGTCTTTAAAAAACATATCGGTGGGGCGGCAATAACCTCAACCACCATAGGTTTCCAGTTAGCCCCTGCGGTGGCCGCTGCCGGTCGCCTTGATTGGGCAGAAACAGGTTTTTTATTTCTCACCGCCCAAACAAGGGATGAGGCGGTGCGTGAGTGGCAAATTCTCCTTGAGCAAAATGAGGAGCGCAAAGAAATTGGTAAGGCGTTAACCGCAAAGGCGGATCGCCTCGCCAAGGTGATGACCAGTCAATCCCTGGTGCTCTTTATTGAGGATGGGCATAGTGGGGTTCATGGGATCACGGCATCCCGGATAGTTGAAAAATTTGGAAAACCCGCAGCACTGTTCACTAAAAAAGCAGGTGAAGACGGCAGGGGTCTTGCCACAGGTTCTTTCCGGGGGATTCCAGGCTTTAACGTCAGAAAGGCTCTGCAGTATGTGGATGATACCTATCCTGGCATTCTACGCTCTTTTGGGGGGCATCCCGGGGCTGCGGGGGGGGCGGTGTGGCTCGACGCCTTTGGACGCTTTCAGGTGGCCTATGAGGAGGCCGTGGTGCGACAACTGGGGACAAGGCCACTCTTACCTGAAATCATGGTGGATGGCACACTCCCGGCAAATCTTCTCAATGTAAAGACCCTCGATGTTTTAGCTCGCCTTGACCCTTGGGGGAAGGATTTCCCCCAACCGACATTCATTGACGATTTTCAGGTGGTTCGAATTAATCCGGTTGGCGATGGCAGTCACCTCAAGATGCGTATTGGTGCAGGTAAACAAATTTTTGACGCCATCTGGTTTAACGCCATTTCAGAGGGCGAGTCCATGCCTGTTGAGGTTGGGGAAAATAGGAGCCTTGTTTACCAGTTAGCGGATAATGTCTTTCGAGGCAGACGACGGTTTCAATTACAGGTGCTTTTTGCCTTGGGTAAATAAGTGTTTGGTTGAGCAAATAGTAGCTCTACTTATCGTCCTGACCTAACGTGCCTATATTTAATTTAACATAATATACATTATGCGACATAGCACCTATACCGCAAACAGGATTCAGTTGGACCTTTTGCGGTTCCCGTTTCAGCGCACCCCCCTCGCAAAACAAAAAACCGTTAGCCATGTTGTATTAAGGCCATGTAAAGAGCGTTAAAATAGAGTATGTATGAGACCTACCCTGCAATTCAAACTACACAAGGAACCCCAAACTACAACACTAATACAGTGAGTTAAATATGAAACGTGATATATATCAGGAACCACTTGTCTCCCGTTACACCAGTCCAGAAATGCAATGGATCTTCTCTGAGGAGAATAAATTTAGAAAATGGCGTCAGTGTTGGATTGCCCTGGCTGAATCCCAGTATGAGCTCGGCCTTACCGAGATTGTCACCAAAGAGATGGTTGATGAACTTAAGGCCCATAAGGATGATATTGATTTTGATGTGGCAGCCGCCAAGGAAAAAGAGATCCGCCATGACGTAATGGCTCATGTTTATGCCTATGGCCTTAAATGCCCGACTGCGGAACCCATTATTCACCTTGGGGCCACCAGTCAGTTTGTTGGCTGTAACACGGATCTAATGGTGCAGCGTGAAGCCTTGGCCCTTGTAAAGAAAGGTATAATTAATGTTCTTGCCAATCTTTCTGGTTTCTGCCTAAAGCACAAAGATCTTGCTACCCTTGGCTATACCCACTACCAACCGGCCCAGCCCACCACCGTTGGCAAGCGTAATACCCTGTATCTTCAAGATTTAATCATGGATCTTGAGTATGTTGAACTCCTTGAGACCCAGGTTAAGGCCCGGGGCGTCAAAGGCACCGTGGGTACCCAGGCAACCTTTATTGAGTTGTTCCACGGTGACCATGCCAAAGTTCGTGAGCTTGATAAGCTTGTCTCTGCAAAGCTTGGTTTTAGCGACGTTTTTGGTGTTACTGGTCAAACATATACCCGCAAACTTGACATGAAGACCGCCGAGACCCTTGCCGGAGTTGGGGCAACTGCCCACAAGTTTGCCGTTGATATGCGTCTCCTGTCAAACCTTAAGGTTCAGGAGGAACCCTTTGCCAAGAGCCAGGTGGGAAGTTCTGCCATGGCCTACAAACGCAACCCCATGCGCTCAGAACGGATGACCGGCCTTGGTCGCAAACTTATGGGTCTTCCGGGTAACTTTGGTGGAACCTATGCCAATCAATGGTTTGAGCGCACCCTTGACGATTCGGCCATTCGCCGGATGGATATCCCCCAGGCCTTTTTGCTGACAGATGCCATCCTGAAACTCTTTATGAACATTACCTCCGACATGGTGGTTTATCCGGCCCAGATTCAGCGTCACCTGCAACAGGAACTACCATTTATGGCCACAGAGAAAATCTTAATGGAGTGTGTGGAGAAAGGCGAAAGCCGCAACGTTATGCATGAGGTGGTTAAGGTGCATTCGGTGGCCGCCGGGTTAGAAGTTAAAAATAACGGCACCGGCAATGATCTTCTTGTGCGGCTTGGCAACGACAAGGCCATCCCTTTTTCCCTAGGGGAGCTTGAAGCAATGATTGGTGACGGTTCTGAGTTTACCGGTCGCGCTAAGGAGCAGACCGTTGAGTACATCGCTGAGGAGGTGCAACCCGTACTTGACAAGTATGCGGATCTGCTTGGCGAGATGGACTCTTCACTGAATGTGTAAGGTGTAAATCACAACTATTATGAACCAGACCAGTCTCACTTCCCTTTATCTGCGAATACGCCCTAATCGTATCCATTTTCTCAAGTTTATCCTTGAGGCGTATGAAGGCCTTGCGGTGTTATCCGTTTTTCGCCCCAAGGAGGGACTGGTCTTTATTCGCTTTGACCAGAACAACAGCAAGGAAGTCATCACCCTTCTCGACTCTCTCTGCCTGTCATCAAAACTGTAAACCTAAATTTATGAAATTTTTTATCGAAACCTTCGGCTGTCAGATGAATGATCGGGACTCCCTGATCATGACCCAGATCCTTGAACAGGCTGGATACAGTTGTGGCACCTCTATTATGGAAGCCGACATTATCGTCATCAATACCTGTTCTATCCGGGGCAAGGCCGAGCAAAAGGCCTACAGCCTTATTGGTTCTTTGCGTAAGCATAAACTGGCAAACCCCAATATCATCATTATAGTCACGGGCTGTGTGGCCCAGCAGGAAGGCCGTGCTATGGTTTCACGGATGCAGCACGTTGACATGGTACTCGGCCCCCAGTCCATCTATGGCCTTATCGATCATATCGAGAAGGTTAAAGAAACAGGTGAATCTCTTATCCTTACAGATCAGTCAAAACGCTTTGAAATCCCGCCTTTTTTACCAGATCTGCACCATTCAACGCCCCATAAGCGCTTCGTAACCATTATGCAGGGGTGCAATAATTACTGCACCTATTGCATTGTCCCATTTACCAGAGGTCGTGAGGTCAGTCGCAAACCTGCTGATATTATTGCCGAGGTTAAACATCTTATTGATCTTGGGGTTAAAGAGGTCACCCTTCTTGGCCAAAACGTCAATTCATATGGTCTTGATCAACCAGACGAATCTCGCACATCTTTTCCAGAATTACTGCGTGAGGTCTCAAAGGTTGCTGGGCTTATCCGCTTGCGGTTTACGACGTCAAATCCAAAAGATCTATCAAATGATCTCATGTCCTGCTTTGCAGAGCTTGACAATCTCTGCCTGCATTTTCATCTACCCATGCAATCTGGTTCTGATATTGTCCTGGAGAGAATGAACCGTAAATACACCGTAGCGGACTACCTTTTATTGGTTAAGGGCTTACGGGCGGTGGCACCGGACATTTCCATTACAACGGATATAATTGTCGGCTTCCCCAATGAGACTGACGCCGATTTTATGGGAACCATGGCCCTCATGGAAGAGGTGCGTTACGATTCTGCCTTTTCCTTTATCTACTCAAATCGTCCCCCTGCCCTATCCTGTGATTTTGCTGATGAGGTGAGCAAGGAAGAGAAATCCCGAAGGCTCGCCCTCTTTCAAAAACGCCAAAAAGAGATTACCGTGGAGCAGCACCAGCGTTTTGTTGGCAGGGAATTTGACCTTATGATTGAAGGAGAGTCAAAAATGGGGAATGGCCAGTGGTCTGGTCGCTCCACCCATAATATTATTGTAAATTTTTACTCTGAAACAGTGTATCAACCCGGAGATATGGTCAGGGTCAGAGTTACAGAAGGTTTAATGAATTCACTGCGGGCAGAACTGGTATAAAAAATCAGTAACTACGGTCTTTCCAGGCAGCGCTACACCAAACAGCCATTTATTATCTGGTAAAGATTTGATTGTTGATAAAATTTAAGAGGAAACCATGATGATTGATCTCCATACCCATTGTTTTTTTTCAGACGGTGAACTCGTTCCGGCTGAACATTTGCGCCGCGTTGAGGTGCTTGGTTATGAGGCTATTGCCATTACCGATCATGCCGATTCCTCAAATATAGATTTCCTTATCCCCCGCATTGCCAAAGCCGCGAAAGACCTGAATATCCACTCCAGGACCAGGCTTCTCGTTGGAGTTGAACTTACCCATGTTCCTCCTGAGTTGATTGCTGAACTTGCCACAAAGTCACGTAAGCTTGGAGCTGAGGTTATTGTGGTTCATGGTGAGACGGTGGTTGAACCTGTTAAAGGGGGCACCAACCTAGCTGCTCTCCTCTGTGATGAGGTTGATGTTCTGGCCCACCCCGGTTTTATTACAAGGGAGGAGATGGAGATTGCCGCAGAGAAAGGGATTTTGATTGAACTATCAGGCCGTAAGGGCCATAGTCTCACCAATGGCTACGTGGCAAAACTGGCGTTGGAATGTGGGGCAAAGCTTATTGTTAATGCCGATGCCCACGGGCCAGCTGATTTTTTAACTGCAGATATGGCAAAGATTGTTGCCCTTGGGGCAGGATTAAATGAAAAGCAGTATCAGGAGATTCAGGCCAACATGGCGAAATTTGTCACGGCAATCAGTTAACCTGCCTGGTGGCGCTCTTCTGGGTAATATGAAAAAACTTTTGCAGGCGCAGAATCTTTTTGGGGCCGATTCCATCTACATCTTCCAGGTCAGCCAGGGATTTGAAAGGGCCATTTTTAAGGCGATACACCGTGATATTGCCAGCCAGAACAGGCCCTATCCCAGCTACGCCCTGTAACTCCTCAAAGGAGGCCAGGTTAAGGTCAAGGGTTTGAAAAAAGAGCAGAGGATGATCTTGTATCTCGGTGTTGAGATCAACCTCTACCTCGTGTTTTGACAGGGGCGTAGACGGGAACCAGAATCCGGCAAACAGGAGCGCGGCACCACAAAAAACTATAATAAATATAGCCCGACTATCGACCATTGCCTCACACCAGAGTGAGTGATATGTAATGCCTGAATTTTCGGATATTCATCCTAATCGTTGTTATCATTTACAGGATCATGCCCGAACGTTTAAGCGTTACACTGAACTCTCTTCGTCTTTCATGAGTTTATAGGTAATTGAATCAACTAACGCCTGCCAACTGGCATCAAGGATATCGGTTGAGACACCAACCGTTCCCCACTGGTTTTTATCGTCACTGGACTCGATCAAAACCCGAACCCTGGCACCGGTACCATGTTCTGTGGCCAAGACCCGCACCCGGTAATCATTGAGCCAGACATCTTTCAGGTTGGGATAAAACCGTACCAACGCCTTGCGAAGTGCTTTATCCAAAGCATTTACCGGTCCATCTCCTAAAGAAGCGGTATGAACCATCTCTCCGGCAACTTCCAGACGTATAGTAGCCTCGGCCTGCAGATCATGATCAGAGCCTGTTTTCTGATTGATAACCCGAAAGCCCTTTAAGTCAAAATAACGTTTAATGGTTCCAAGGGCCTTACGCATAAGAAGTTCAAAGGAGGCATCGGCCCCCTCAAACTGGAAACCCTGATTTTCAAGTTCCTTCAGATCCTTTAAGATGGCGGTGACAACAGGATCGGTGGAGTCAATATTAATACCAAATTGCTGCGCCTTGTGGAGAATATTAGAACGACCAGACTGGTCAGAGATCAGGATACGCCGTTCGTTTCCCACCTTTTCCGGAGAAATATGCTCATAGGTAAGTGGGTTTTTCTGTACTGCACTCACATGGATACCGCCCTTGTGGGCAAAGGCAGAGGCCCCAACATAGGGCTGATAGCGATTGGGGGCAAGGTTGGCCAGTTCATTGATATAACGTGACGTTTCGCTGAGTGAAGCCAGGTTCTCCCGAACCTTGAACTTATAATCCATCTTCAGGGCCAGGGCTGGAATGATCGAGGTCAGATTGCCGTTGCCGCACCGTTCACCATAGCCATTAATGGTTCCCTGAACCTGAGTGGCACCATTGGCAATACCAATAAGTGAATTGGCAACCGCCGTTTCAGAGTCATTATGGGCATGGATACCAAGTTCTACCTTAACTTTCTTGGCGGCAAAATGGTCCGTTACCGCCTGCATAATCGCAGGGATTTCGGTGGGCAGAGTTCCACCATTTGTATCACAGAGGATGAGGGCATCTGCCCCACCCGCAACTGCCCGGTCAAGGGTCTTCAGGGCGTACTCGCTGTTATCCTTAAAACCATCAAAAAAATGTTCCGCATCGTAGAATAATTTTTCCACATGGGGTTTAAGGTAACGCAGAGAGTCCTCAATAATCAGGAGGTTGTCCTCAAGCTCGATCTGCAACGCCTGTAGTACATGAATCCCCCAGGATTTCCCGAAAATAGTGATAACCGGGGCACCGGCAGCAATCAGGCCATTGAGATTAGCATCAGAGGCGGCAGAATTCTTAAAATTACGGGTCGAACCAAAGGCTGCTACTAATGCATGTTTCAGGTCATAATCCTTGATCTGCTTGAAATATTCTGTTGAGGTGACGTTGGCACCTGGCCAACCACCTTCAATATAATCAATTCCAAGTTCATCAAGTTTCAGGGTAACCCGAACCTTATCTTCAACGGTGAGGTTGAAGTTTTCAGCTTGAGTACCGTCACGCAGGGTTGTGTCATATATTGATATCTGTTTCATGGAAGATTCTCTTTGCCCCCCAGGCGTCATTTCCGTAACCGTTTGATTTGTTACGATCTTTCTTCTAAAGGTGTGGTCTTGTCAAGCTCAAAGGCATCGTGCAGTGACCTGACAGCAAGTTCGGTGTATTTCTCGGCAATAACACAAGAAACCTTGATTTCCGATGTTGAAATGAGTGAGATGTTAATTCCCTCATTGGCAAGTACCTGAAACATGGTTGAGGCAATGGCCGAATGATTACGCATACCAACGCCAACAATAGAAATTTTGGCAATATCAGGATCACCGATAAAACGTTCTGCACCGATGTCAGCACACACCTTTTTAACAATTTCCATGGCTGACTCATAGTCGGTTAAAGGTACCGTAAATGTCATGTCGGTGAGGCCACCTTCACGGGTATTCTGAATAATCACATCAACCACGATGTCGGCATCAGAAATGGGGGTGAATATCTTTGAGGCAGTTCCTGGAGTATCGGGAACCTTACTGATGGTAATACGGGCTTCGTTCTTATTGTAGGTAACGCCAGACACTGGAAGTGATTCCATAAGTTCATCCTCTTCTACCACCCAGGTTCCTTCAGTATCAGTGAATGTGGAACGGACATGGATGGGTACTTTATATCTTTTAGCAAAACTAACGGAACGAATATCAAGAACCTTGGCCCCAAGGGAGGCCAGTTCAAGCATTTCGTCATAACTGATCTTATCAATTTTTCGCGCTTTTTTACACATATTGGGATCGGTGGTATACACCCCGTCAACATCTGTAAAAATTTCACAGGCATCGGCCTTCAGGGCTGCAGCAAGGGCCACAGCCGTGGTATCAGAACCACCACGACCTAATGTAGTTATGTTCTTTTCGGATGTAACCCCTTGAAAACCGGCAACTACTACAATCTTACCACTGGCGTGATGCTTCTCGATTTCATCCGTATCAATGGCCAAAATACGGGCCCTGGTGTGTGAATCATCGGTGATTATTTTGACCTGGTCACCCAGGAGGGAAATCGCATCCATGCCAGCGGCCTTAACCGCCATGGCAAACAGCGAAATAGTCACCTGCTCCCCCGATGAAAGGAGCATGTCAAATTCACGGGGATCGGGGTGCTCTTGCATGGCATGGGCCAGGGCCACAAACTTGTTGGTCTCTCCACTCATGGCAGAGAGAACAACCACCATATCATTACCAGCCTTGGCAACCTTCATTACCCGTTCGGCAACAGCCTTTATTTTATCGGGATCGGCCACAGAGGTCCCCCCGAATTTTTGGACGATAACAGCCATCTTGTCTCTTTATACTCCTGAAAATTACTTAATAATCTATTGGTAAACGAGTTTGCTTTAAGCCAAACAAAATATAAATTAAAGGAAAAACAGCTTTCTTGTATACCAAAAGTTGGCCAAACTACCAAGGGTACATCTAGCTTATTTGCAAATTGATGCTTATTGTGTAAAAATACGCATTTTTTTTAGTAGTCACGGGGGTGTTTTTGTCACTATATATAGTATAGGGCTGTTTTCCCTTGTGGCTACAGCAGATTATTGCTATTTATCCACCTTTAGCGCCTTGTTTTATAAAAAAGTTTATTGTAGAAAAAAGAGTGAAGTTTTCGCAGGTTAAGATTCACATCTAAACAGTTTGGGACATCTTTTGAAAAAAGTATACCTTTTAAGCTACATAGGTTTGTCCGTAATATTGGTTGTCATGGGGGTTATGTATCAAAATTCCCATCCCTATTACCCAGGACAGTATGAAGAATCTTTTTCGGCGGCTGGGGGTGCAGCTTTGCCCGATAAACTTGCGCCGCTCCATTTTGCCGTTGTTACCCCAGAACCTCCCTCTATTAATGAACAGATAGCCTCAACCATTCGTGGCGAATTACTCCCCGGTGATTCGCTAACCAAGGCAATGAAACGGGCTGATGTGCCCCTCGCTGTTCGCCAACAGATCATAAGTAACCTGTCCACCTGTCTGGATTTCAGACGACTCCGCCCCAAAGACCACTTCTCCATTGATCTCAATAACCAAAATGAGATGATACGCTGTTCCTATGAAACCGGCCCCCTGCACCGTTACACCATTGTCAAACGTGACAATGTTTATGTTGCAAGCCAGGACGATATCCCCCTTGAAGTAAAAACGGTGAGTCTTACCGGATCCATCAACGGCGCTCTTTTTAGTTCATTTGCCAAGCATAATGTCTCATCACGTTTGATCTACTCCTTTGCCGATATTTTTTCTTCACGAATCGACTTTAATACGGAATCTAAACCCGGCGACATTTTCTCCATCGTCTTTGAAGAGTATAGCCGTGATTCCAAGTTTGTCGGTTACGGCAATATACTCTATGCCCGTTACAGCCAACCTTCAGCAAAGACCAATTACGAAACATTCTACTATGAAGACAGTAAGGGCCGAGGTGGTCACTACACCAGGGACGGTCAGGATATAGGTTCGGCATTTATTCGCTCACCTCTACCCATGGGTCGCCTCACTTCCAAATTCTCCCATCGCAGAAAACATCCCATCCTTGGTGTCTTTCGACCCCATTTGGGTATTGATCTCGCGGCTCCGACCGGCACACCGGTTATGGCATCAGCTGATGGCAAGGTTGTTTTTCGGGGTGTTCGGGGAGGTTTTGGTAAACAAATCATCTTAAAGCACGGCAATGGCTATAAGACCTATTACGGGCACCTGTCTCGCTTCAAAAAGGGGCTTCGTAACGGCTCACGGGTATCACAAAAAGATATTATTGCCTATGTTGGTTCAACAGGTAATGTTACGGGACCTCACCTAGATTACCGGATTGCTCAAAATGGCGTTTACATGAACCCCTTTGGAATGAAATTTGAACCCAAAGGGGTGTTAAGCGGCACAGATCTCGCCAAATTTATCGACAGCAATACCACCCTCATGGCGATGATCTCCACCACCAAAGAACGTATCCTTTACGTTCGCACCTTCATTCTAACCCCAAAAGACACCCTTATACTTCTGTAATATGGTAGATCCACCTTTTAATATTGTCCTGGTCGAACCGGAAATTCCTCCCAACACTGGTTCCATCGCCAGATTATGTGGAGCCACCAATACAATCCTCCACCTTGTCCATCCCTTGGGTTTTTCAACCTCCGATAAACACCTCAGGCGTGCAGGGCTTGACTATTGGCCCCATGTTGACATAAGATATTGGCATGACTTCGAAAGTTTTCTCGAAGCCACCGACGAAAACAGGTTGTTTTTCTTTACCACCAAGGTTGATACACCCTACTACAAGGCCGAGTTTAAGCCGGGAGATTATCTTGTTTTTGGTAAAGAAACAAAGGGATTGCCCCCTGATATTATAAAAAACTATCAGGAGGGATGCCTTACCCTGCCCATGCCCAATGATCATATCCGTAGTCTTAACCTAGCAATGACTGCTGGAATTGTCCTCTATGAGGCAATTCGCCAACAATCAGGAGCTTAGTGCCATGAAGTCCTTACCCCTTATCTTTCTCTGCCTTGGCGTTCTCCTCCTCGGTTCCCCACAGGCACAAGGAGCTGAACGATACATTTCGGACATCCTAATTGTTAGCCTGCGTGATGCCCCTTCACGCACAAGCAACATTATCGGTCATTTGCGCTCCGGTGACTATATGACCATCCTGGAGGAAGATGATAATGGCTATCTGCGTGTCCGGGTTTCCTCTGGTATTGAAGGGTGGATTCCCAAGAAATACACCTCAGAAGGTAAATCCAAGGATACCCTTATCCGCAGTTTAAAAAATATCATCACAGGCCTTGAGGAGAAAATTGCTTCTCAATCAAGCATTAATTCCAAACTAATGGCTAAGGTCAATGCCTATCAGGCTACCATTGACAGTAAGTCTACCCATGAAGCACAGCAACAGGCGGAAATTAAGGAGCTTAAGAGGCAGGTGACAGAGGCCCAGGATAAATACATTACCCTAAAAGACCATTCTGAAGGGGTTGAAGAAATTTTTGCCGAACGGGAAACCCTACTGGAAAATAACGAGTCTCTAACCCAGAAACTTGCTGTTCTGACTATGGAGAACAGTGAACTTGACCAGACAAAAAACATCTTCTGGTTTTTAACCGGAGCCGGTGTCCTGCTTATGGGCTTTATTGTTGGTCGTTCTGGTCGCAAGGGCCGCAGAAACTCGTTAACCATGTAGGTTTAACGATTAAGGAGTTGCTTTATTGCTTTCTGTAACTCACACCCTGCCTTGAAATCTGGGTGCAAACGCAGGGCCTTACTGATATAGGCCAGGGCTGCATCATATTCTTTCTGCTCCACCAGTAGGAGTGCCATATTGAAGTTAATGGTCTTATTTTGCGGACGAATTTTCAGGGCGGCCATATAAAAATATTTGGCCTTGTCAAACCAGCCAAGTGCCTTAGCTTTAAGGCCCAGGTGATTCCAAAACTTGACAGTATCGTCATCGTCATCCTGCAATCGGGTTCCATATAGATAGTCTGCTTCATCAAGCAGGGTTGCCTCAATCATGGCGTCAATCACCACCTGTACATTCTCCTTACTGCTTCTGGCAAGCTTTGCCGCCTTAAGGAGATAGGTTTTGGCCTCAGAATGGTGGTTGAGGTTATAATAAGCTGTACCAAGATTAACAAAAGATCGAAAATTGCCGGGGGATACCTCAATGGCTTTTTCTAGATAGAGCAACATGTTATTAAAGTCGTGACGTCGTGTGTATAGATCCGCAAGTTCAATAATTGCATTGATATACTTCTCTTCAATCTCCAAACATTTTTTTAAATAGTGCTCAGCATCGGACTCTTTGCCGAGATGAATAGAAATTTTACCCAGAAAATAATAGGGTTTAGCAAAGGATGGTTCAAGGGACTGGGCCAGGACAAAATACTCCAGGGCTTCAGTATAATTTTCATGAATCATATTATGTTTACCGGAATGAACCGCATTCAGGTAAGGATTAGCAGCATGTTGCTGGAGATAGACTTGATGCAGAGCATCCTCAAGAACCATGGGGGTTACTGGCTTTAGGAGATAAAAATCAACCTCTGATTGTACGGTGTTAATAAAATCAGCCCTCTGGTCAGCACCTGTAATCATGATAAAGGGGATATCGTAGTATTCCTTAGACTCCCGCAGGCGACAGAGAAAGCCTAGACCATCAAGGGTGGGCATAATTAAATCGCTAAGGATGATATCAATATTATTATCTTCGACCACCTTTTGCCAGGCAGCTTCGCCGTTTACAGCTGAAACGATATTAAAATAGCCGAGAGTCGTCAGCATCGACTCAATCATTTTACGCATGGCCTGATTGTCATCCACCACTAAAATTCGTTGCTGTTTTTCTTTATCCACGCGAGCTGGGGCCACCTTTTCACCAAGTCTGAGGTTGTTTGTTGTTTAAGGATTATTGTTGTACCGATAGTAGCCTTTAATCCGCATAATGGGCACTATTTAAGTATATGAAATTAATGGCGGTAAAGCCAAGAGGCTTAAAAAAAAGATGTACCATCAAGAGGTTGAAACATCCGCTAAAGTTTAGTATTTAAGCTGGCAAAGTGTAAAAAAAACAGCTCAACCTTACTATTTAAGGATATGATTTGCTAGATACTATAAGTGGCTTCGTTTGGGGCCCATTTACAATTATCCTGCTTGTTGGCACCGGGATACTCATCACCCTGCTCCTCAAAGGACTGCAGGTTCATAAACTGGTATACGGCTTTAAACTTCTGACAGGCAAGTATGAAGCCCCGGATACCAAGGGCGAAATTACTCCCTTTCAGGCCTTGACGGCGGCCATGTCGGCCACCATCGGCACGGGTAATATCGCCGGGGTGGGAACCGCCATTGCCCTTGGGGGGCCAGGCGCTGTGTTCTGGATGTGGGTCACCGCCTTTTTGGGCATGGGGCTAAAATATTCAGAATGTTTACTTGCCCATAAGTACAGGGTTGTTCACGCCGATGGCTCTATTAGTGCGGGGCCGATGTACTATCTTGAACATGGTCTTGGTCAGAAATGGCTGGGGATGGGGTTTGCCTTCTTTGCCATTATGGCCTCTTTTGGTATTGGCAATATGGTTCAGGCTAACTCGGTTGCTGAACCGCTCAGTACTTTTTTTAATATCCCCAAGCTTGCTACAGGTCTTATCATTGGTGGTTTGGTCTTTATTGTTATTGTTGGTGGAATCAAACGTATTGGTCAATTTGCCTCAAAAACTGTTCCGGCCATGGCTCTTTTTTATGTTCTTGGGGCCTGCGCCGTCCTGTTTACCAATCTTGGCGCAATACCAGCAACATTCGTTCTAATCTTTAGCGATGCCTTTACCGGTACAGCAGCAACAGGTGGTTTTGCTGGAGCAGCCGTTGCCCAGGCCATTCGTTTTGGTGTTTCCCGGGGTGTTTTTTCCAATGAGGCCGGGCTTGGTAGTGCTCCCATTGCCCATGGTGCTGCGAAGACCAGGGAACCGGTGCGCCAGGGGATTATTTCCATGCTCGGACCCTTTATTGATACCCTGGTGATCTGCACCATGACGGCCCTGGTTATTTTAACCAGCGGGCTCTGGCAGAGTGGTCTGTCAGGTTCTGAGTTAACGGCGTCTGCCTTTGACGCTGGAATCCCCGGTGTTGGTCGTTATATCGTTATATTTGGCATGATAGTTTTTGCCTTCACCACCGCAGTAAGCTGGTCCTACTACGGTGATCGGTCAGTGGAATACCTGCTTGGGCCAAAATGTATTGTCCCCTACCGCATCCTCTACTGCCTGTTATTGCCCGTAGGGGCTGCCATTAAACTTGAGGTTGTTTGGACTATTTCAGATATTTTTAACGCCCTGATGGCTTGGCCGAATCTCATAGGCCTCCTCTTTCTCTCAGGGGTTGTGGTGCGCTTGACAAAAGAGTATTTTGCTGACCCAAGCCGGGTTGAAGAGTTACATTAATAATTTATTTACAAGGAAATAGAGCATGAAAAAAATAGCAGTGTTAGCCGGAGACGGCATTGGCCCGGAAGTGATGCAGGAAGCCATTAAGGTTCTTGATGTTGCCGCAAAAAAATTCTCATTTGAGCTTGAGTACATCCATGAGGATGTCGGTGGTATTGCCATTGACAACCATGGTGAGGCGTTGCCAGCCCACACCTTAAAGACTTGCGAAGAGAGTGATGCCATCCTCTTTGGTTCAGTGGGTGGCCCCAAGTGGGAATCCCTACCGCCAGCCGAGCAACCCGAGCGCGCTGCCCTTCTCCCCCTGCGGAAACATTTTGATCTTTTTTGCAATTTTAGACCGGCCAAAGTCTTCAAATCACTTGTCGGAGCCTGCCCCCTTCGGGCTGATATTATCGGTGAAGGTTTTGATATTCTCTGTGTGCGCGAGCTGACCTCAGGTATTTATTTTGGCCAGCCTAAAGGCCGTGAAGGTTCAGGTGGTGATGAATATGCCTTTGACACCATGGTCTATAAGCGCCATGAAATTGAGCGCATCGCCCACATGGCCTTTCAGGCCGCGAAGCTGCGCAGAAAGAAGGTCACTTCCGTCGATAAGGCCAATGTCCTTACCACTATGGTATTGTGGCGTGAGGTGGTGATTGAAATTGCCAAAGAATATCCGGATGTTACCCTTGAGCATATCTATGTCGATAATGCCACCATGCAACTTGTGCGTGACCCAAACCAGTTTGATGTCCTGCTGTGCGGCAATATGTTTGGCGATATTATCTCTGACGAGTCCGCCATGCTCACGGGGTCCATGGGACTTCTCGCCTCAGCCAGCCTAAACAAGGAAAATTTTGGTCTCTTTGAACCAGCCGGGGGCTCAGCGCCTGATATTGCCGGTAAGGGCATTGCCAACCCCATTGCCCAGATATTGTCAGCAGCCATGATGTTGCGTTACAGCTTTGGGCTTGATGCCGCCGCTGATGCCATTGAGGCCTCGGTTGCAGCCGCCCTTGACAATGGAATTTACACGGCTGATATTATTGTTGGTAACGCAAAACCGGTGGACACCAAAGCCATGGGTGATGCCATTGCGGCTTCCCTGTAAACTTTTTGTCTTCTAGATGCCACCTTGCAAAACTACTATGTTTTTGAACAAATAGCGTAGATATCGAAACATCTAGTCTGTCAAGGTACCCTAGAGCAAAGAAAAACTTTAAAAAGTCCCTGCCAGGCCACTGGTCAGGGACTTTTTTTATATCGAGAAAATCTATGCACTTTCCTAATATTCGCATTGTTCTTGTCAACCCGCAAGGCGCTTTAAACATCGGTTCGGTGGCAAGAATCATGAAAAACTTTGGTTTTGCCGATTTACGTTTGGTCACTCCCAGAACGAACCATCTGAGCAAACAGGCCACCGACATGGCTGTTAGTGCAAAGGAAACAACTCTTAAGGATGCAAAGGTTTTTGATAATCTGCAGGATGCCTTGCATGGCTGTCATTTTACCATTGGTACTTCGACAAGGCAGGGCAAGTATCGACAAGAGCTAATTGAGCCTCGGGGCTTGTCTACTCTGCAAGCAAGGATGGACGACGGCAAGCAAAAGATGGCCCTTGTCTTCGGCCCTGAGGATCACGGGTTGACAACCGCCGATCTTGATCTATGCAACTGTTTTGTGAGAATACGGACATCGGCAGACCTGCGCTCGCTAAACCTGGCGCAAGCGGTGACCATCTGCCTCTATGAATTGTCTAGAGATGATCTTTCCTGCCAACAGCAGGAAGAAGTAAGAGAGAAAGCAACATTTGAAGATTTTGAGGCGATGATCACCCACATGAAGCAGACCTTTAATACCATACAGTACCTCAACCCTCAGAATCCGGATCATATCATTCATACATACAGACGCCTGTTTTCAAGGGCGAATCTTGATCCGAGAGAGGTCATTGTTCTCCATGGCTTATGGAGTAAAATTGATTACTTAAGTAAATTTATACCGGACGACATCAGCTAATATTATACTTCCAGGCGAATATCATTCACCTGCCATTGGCTGGTTCTCAGATTAAATTTATAGTCAATCTCATATTTGATGGGGGACGCCGATAGCGATTTTGCCCCAAAGGCCGAGACCGTATAGATGAGATGGTTGTCCTGGTTACCAATAAAAACGATTTCCGGTTTCTTGAAGTGGATATTGCGGGATAAGTTGAAATTAACACGTAATATCTTCTTGTAGGTTGCAACAAGGTACTGAGACTGAGTTTGAACTAAAGCTCTCTCTTTGGCCCTGACTATTTTTCTGGCTATTTTCTGCTGAATCACCCTACCCCGATCGCCTAGAACCTCACCTTCGCTACTGACCAGAAGAGCCAACCCCTTCTCATAATTATCAATGCTCAAATCATACTCTTTTTCAACATATAACTCGTCACCGTAATCAACGAACTTGACAAATTTAACCCTAAATTGTTGTTGCTTGACCTTTTGCAGTTTGGCTACGAGGTTTGAGTAAAGATGATTTCCTTGGAGGTGATTATTTTCCATGAAGGTCAAACATTGTTCAAATGAGATTATGGCATTCTTATACTGCTTTTGATTAAAGGCCATTTCACCATTTTCAATATGATTATTGATTACAGAGGTTGAATACCCCTGCTTGAGTGACAATATCTCCCGGGCTGTAATCCCGGCAAGGCCATCTGCTGAAGAGAGGGCCTGCTGATACGCTTCTGAGGCCTGCAACCAACTGTCGTTACGAAACAGGGTATTTGCGGTATCGGCGAGAGCGTGGAAGGCGTCTAGCTTATTTTTCAGGGTATATTTTTCATACGTACTAAGCGCATGATCCCTTTGGGCGTGAATTTCGGCCACCAACTGGTCATCAATATGAATATTTGCCGCTGAGAAGGCCAGGGCATCATCGTACAATCCTATGGCCTTTACATAATTACTGGCCTCTACTTTTTCCTGAGCAGAGGCCAGTAATGATTTCACATACCTTTTATTCCCACTGTCAGTCGCACCCTTGGTATTCTTGTCGTCTTCTTTAGCATTAAAGAGAATTGCTTGGCTAAGTAAATGTTGCTTATCGGTTTGACCAAAAACACGAACAAACTGCAGACGATTATCCATTTGCCGTATAACCGCCTTGGCTACGTCATACTGCTTGCTCTCTATTAAGGACTTGGACTTGGACCACAGTTCATTGGCCTGCTGGAGGGTGATCTGTTCAAAGCTAAAGTAGGCGGTTGGGATGATGATGGCTAAAGAGGCTAAAAGTATTCCGGTAACACCTTTTTTCCGCAGACTACGACTAAGCTGCCTGGTCACTTCGCTGATTGCGTTATTATTCCTGTCAATTTCCTGGATCGTTTTAATTATTTCATTAACCCGTTGCTTTTTACCTTTTCTGGCAAGAATCTTGGCTTCGCCAAGATTCTTTTCCATGGTTGAAATTGAGGCTGTAATAAAATCAATATCGGTTTGAATATTGGGAAAATCGTGAACAAGGGCTTGGGCTCTTTTAAGCCGCGAAAGGGCCTTGGGGTAATCACCAGCATCAAGAATGGCATTAATATCAGCGGTCAAGCCCTTGGCCTTGTTTATTTTACGCTGCAAATCCTGTAAAAGCTTCGGCCTGTTTGGCACTGGGATGGTTTGCGGCAGACTGCTCAGATAATGAAAACTGGCAAAGACTTTATTTCTTTCAAGGAGATGAAGAAGATGCTGGAGATTCTGGAGATTCTGATCGGCCATGGCGACACCTGTTTATCTGATCAAGGGGAAGAGTGAAAAACTCTGTATTTGAAGCAATATACGGTAATTCCCACAGGTTAAACAATCGGCATGGCGTTTAAAGATAATATAGGAGAAACGCTTAATAGCTTATGGGGGGATCCACTTAGCGCAAGTGAACTAAAAAAAACGGAATTATTTAGCCAATTATTACAACTTTTCTTTTAGCTACAGAATCCCCGGAAAACACAGGATGTTTTGTCCGGGGATTCTGTGGCTAAACCTCCGGCAATATCAATTGCCATGATAATTTCGGCAAATAGATACAAAAACCCTCTTCGGTTAAAAAAAGGATTTGGCGATATTTGCGACATTCCTGTTGCACCCTCCCCCACCAAGTTTATCTTGAATTTCAAGCAGAATATCTTTTTGGATTTTGTAGGCTCCGGATCCCGGCCATAAGCGCAAAAGGGTCGAACTTATTTTTTCAGCAGTGGCGTCATGCTGGATGAGCTCCGGCACAACTTCCCTTTCAGCAATAAGATTAACCAGGGAGGCAAAGGAGACATTGATCAGCCACGAACCAATGATGTAGCTAAGCCTGGCTATCCGGTAAGAGACCACCATGGGAATCTGTAGCAGAGCAAGCTCCAGGGTGACCGTTCCGGATGCCTCGAGAACAAGATCGCAACTGTTCATGAGTTCATAGCGATCTTCAGTCACTACGCAAACATCAATATCATAATCGTCCAGACCATTTTCGCGTAAATCTTCAATCTTAAGCGAGGGGGCCAGGGGTAATAAAAATATGGTGTCGGGATGCTTTGCCCGGATAAGGCGAGCCGATTCAAGAAAAACAGGGAGCATGGTGGCAATTTCTTTGCGTCTGGAACCAGGTAACAGACCAATATAGGTCTTACCCTTTGGAATGGTGTATTTAGATCTGAATTCATCCGGGGTCATGCTCAGATTCATATGGCCAACAAGGGGATGACCAACATAATCAACGGTGTAATTATACTTGGCATAAAATGGCTTTTCAAAGGGCAGGATCACAGCCATCCGGTCAACCAGACGCATGATTCGGTGGACCCGGTAACTGCGCCAGGCCCAAATTTGGGGACTAACAAAAAAGAGGACGGGGATGCCCAGTTTTTTTGCATATCCGGCCAGGAGTAAATTAAACTCAGGGTAGTCAACCAAAAGTAGGAGCTTTGGTCTGGCTGTTTGTAGTTTTTGCCGTAATATTTTTTTGGCCCGAAGAATAGTACCCAGATGACCAACAATTTCAACAAGACCCATCACCGCCATAGTAGTAGAATCAACCAGGATCTCCATCCCGGCATCCTCAAGAAACTGCCCCCCCATGCCGTAGGCAGTAAGGTCTGGGATAACCTCCTGCATAGCCGCAAGCACCCGGGCGCCATGCATATCTCCAGACAACTCGCCCGCGACAATCATCACTTCATTTTTATCTGTCATACACTTGTACTCTAAGGAGTCTGGCTTTATTGTTCTTTCGCCAATTGTTGTATCTCAAAACTCTTTTTAAGAAGGGTCACTGTCTCCAAAAACAGTTCGCTGGCAAAGGGAGCAAAACGACTACAGACCATGGCATCCTCATTATTTTGAATGCCATTATCGATAAAGGTTTCACTTAAAGGGCCAAAGATGTCCTGCCCCTGCCCCTCCTGCTTCTTAAACATATTGAAGTAGAGACGCAGGCGCTCCTGAAAGATGGCCAGAATCTTCTCCTCCAACGCCTCCTCCTGTTCCTCAGAGACGGTGTCCGGTTGCGCCTCGGCAATACGGGCGACAATACGGGCAACGATGGTTTTGTGAAATTCTTCCAGTAAGGTGGCAGACTCCTCAACCTCTTCATTGTCCTGAATAAAGGCGATGGTCACCAAAAAAATACCAAATACCTCAAATTCATTCATAACAAAGGCGGCCTCACTAAACTCATCCGTATTAAAAAAGTAGATAAGCCGTGATGCGACAAAATCGTGGGCGGCAATAAGGGGTTCAAAATCGTTTTCATTCATACCAGTAAATCATCCTCTTCGGGGCTGTGCTCATGTTCAAGTTTATCCTTAGCCCATGGCAGGAGGGTAAAAATCATGGCGATCATAAAACAGATTAGTAAAGCACCTCCACCATAGATAAGCAGTTGCAAGGTTGTGTATCCTTCATAATTCTTTTTCAGGTCACCTGAAACGGAAAAGTAGACCAAAACTATTAAAATAAGCGGGGTAAAATATTTAATACTGAAATCCCATAGTTTGGATATAGACGATCCGGTTGCATTAAGGTGGCTACGAATGGTGGAACTTTTTAAAATCCAGCCGATTAGCAGACATTCCACCAGTCCGCCGAGAATAAGACCATAATGAGTAATAAAATGATCAGCAATATCAAGTAGATAAAGACCGCCATTGGTGGTAAAGACAAGAGAACCTATAAAGCCGAGACAGCAGACGCTGGTTACGGCTTTTTTGCGGTTCAGATTGAACTTGTCGGTAAGTGAGCAGGCAAAGGCTTCAATCAGCGAGACACCGGAGGTGAGTCCGGCAATACACAGAACCAGGAAGAACAGAACTCCAAAGAGGTTATTATAGGCTGGAAGCAGAGAGATAGCCTTGGGATATATGACAAAGGCAAGTTGTGGGCCACCCTTAATGGCCTCTGCAAAGGGCAGATTCTGGAGCTTTGCCATAAAACCGACAACCCCAAAAACCGTTAGCCCAGCAATAAGGGAGTAACAGCAGTTGAAGATACAGGTAATCAGGGCATTAACCCCAATATTGGTCTTCTTGGGGAGATAACTGGCATAGGTTATCATGATGCCAAAACCAAGGGATAGGGTGAAAAATATCTGGCCAAAGGCTGCCACCCAAACCTCACGGGCGGCAGATCGTTGCATGGGATCTGTTGCCAGAAAATTAATCTTCGTCCAGTCGGTGGCCAGATAATGATTAAAGACGGCATCCTTTGCCCCATCAAGGGTCATGGTCCACCCCACCAGGACAAGGGTAATTACAACCAGGGCCGGCATAAAAATTTTACTGGCCTTCTCAATGCCATGACTGACATCCCGAAAACAGATAAGCCAACAAAGAAACCAACAGAGGGCTGTCGACAGTACAATCTGGGGCCTGAACCCGCCAATCTCAGAGGCCGAGGCTGAGATGGACAGAAATTCGCTAAAAAAGAAGTGTTGGGGGTCATCCCCCCAGGCAAGTGTCAGGGCATAAAACAGATAATTAAAACACCAGCCGATAATGACAGAGTAGTAAAGCATAATGCCAAACATCGCCACCACCGGCATCCACCAGCCAAGCCACTCATATTTAGTGCCTATTCGTCTAAAACTAAGGGGGGATGAGCCCTTCGCCCGGTGGCCGACCCCGTATTCGAGCAGCATAATTGGCAGACCGGCCACAATCAGGGCCACAATATAAGGCACCAGAAACGCCCCGCCACCGTACTGATGGGCCATATAACTAAAGCGCCAGACATTACCAAGACCAATGGCAGAGCCGATGGCGGCAAGAAGAAAACCAATGTTTGATTGCCATTCTCCACGCTGTGTCCCCATCCTGTCTCCTCTTTATGATAAATTTGCACTGGTTTAATAGATGTTTTTAATGCCTACCATTTACTCTGACCTTATTACACCATTCCACTGGAGAAATGCACTTTTTTATTAAGACAGGTGTCTCTGTTTATTGTAAGCTACCCTTCTGTTATCAAATGAAATATTTTGTAAAATAAGAAGATTTAAAGGTGGTAGCCCATGGCCGCAAAAACAATTCCTGTCGAACAAGCAATTGGTATGGTTCTTCCCCATGATATGACTGAAGTCAGAACTACTCCAAAGGAGGGGGACTCCTTCAAAGGGGTTGCTTTTAGAAAGGGTCATATTATCCGTAGAGAGGATATTGACCACTTAAAAAGGCTTGGCAAGGATCATATTTACGTTCTCAGCCTGGAGGATGATGAGGTCCATGAAAATGAGGCCGCGAGGATTCTGGCCAAGGCTCTTGCGGGTGAAGGGGTTGAGGTTAAGGGGCAGCCCACCGAAGGGAAGTTGACCCTTACGGCAGCCCGTGATGGTTTGCTAAAGATTAATATTGGCCAACTATACAGCTTAAACCTCCTGGGGGATGTGATGTGTTCTACTCTGCACAATAACACCCCGGTCACCAAGGGAACTAAGGTGGCCGCCACCCGTCTTATTACCTTGACGGCAAAGCGCAATATCGTTGATAATGCAGCAAAAATTTGTCCTGCCGAGGGCATCGTCAGTGTAACAGCCTTAAACCAGGCCAAAGCTGGCCTCATTATTACCGGTAATGAGGTGTTTGAGGGGCGAATTCAGGATAAGTTTGAACCGGTTTTACGCCGGAAACTGGCAGGAATCGGTTCATCTGTGGTGCGGGTTGCCTTTGCCCCTGATGACATTGATCAGATTGCCGCTGAGATACAACAATGTCTTGATGCTGGTGCTGATCTTATTATTACAAGTGGCGGCATGTCCGTTGACCCTGATGATGTCACCCGGATGGGAATTGCCAAAGCCGGGGCAAGGGATACGGTGTATGGTAGTCCAGTATTGCCTGGGGCCATGTTTCTTGTGGGGTATATTGGTGATGTGCCTGTTATGGGTCTGCCAGCCTGTGGCATGTTTCACAAAATCACCATCTTTGACATTCTTCTACCGCGGGTTCTTGCCGGGGAAGCCATCACTAGAGCCGATATTGCCCGGATGGGCCATGGGGGATTATGTTCAAACTGCACAGTTTGCTCTTATCCGGTCTGTCATTTCGGCAAATAGCTCAATGTGAGAATTGGCTGTTTGGTGTTAGGCAGATTTTTTAGCAAAAGATGGATTTATTGACCTCTTTTGCCAAAGAAAACAACTCCCTTGGCCAGAAGCAGAAGCCATGGCGTCCCATGCATCATAAGGTCAAACCAATCAAGAGGACTGGTCAGATCTCCCCGACTGAGGAGAATAAGTTTCTCATAAAGATGAGGCGGGGTAAAGGGAGCAAGGCCAAGGGTTAAGGCTACAATAATGATAAGTGACAGATCAAGTTTGGCCAGAAGTTTTACCATTAGTCTTTACCTGCCCTCTCCCCTTCTGGGTGAATAAGAATCCATGTCCGTCTGGCAAGTTTGCCGGAGGCTTTATGGCGTCCGCTTACCACAACCCTTGTTGTGGGTTGGACAAGTGATTTGTTTAGCTCCACGGTCAAAACATCATCCTTCAACACTGCCTGATGCCAGCCAACGCCACTGAGCCAAATCCCAAAGGTGCCAGCGACATAATCCTCAGGATGACTGATGGTAGCCGTAATTTTTTTAATCAGGGGATCTTTCAGAATAGAGGGTGGAGGAGAGTAGTTGCTGATGGGTAAGTCGGTAAAATCAAGGGATTTTACAAAGAAATCAAGGGTTGCCCACTCATTGCCAAGAATAGGTTGCCGGGGAACCATAAAAAGATCCGTAGCCCCACCCACAGCACCAGGATCCTGAGTCATAACAGCCTCATACCCCTGATTGCGCAATTCCGTGAGCACCAGGTCATTGTACACACCGTAGGGCAGTGCAAAGAAACGTGGTGCCTCACCAAGTTCTCTGGTGAGGATCTTCTTCGACTTGCTTATATCATCATTTATCCAGGTCTGATAGGCCAGAGTGGAAACCCCCTTAGGCTGCCAGCCTAAGTGCTTATGACCATAACCGTGATCCTGAATATCAACACCAAACTCCTTAAGTTCCCGAAGTTGAGTCCATGTCATATAATCACCATAGCCGTCATTAACGCCACGGGTGTAGACAAAGATCGTAAAGGGAAAACCATAACGCTTGAGAACTGGCCAACCATTCTCATACACCGACTGGTAGGCATCATCAATGGTGATAACCGCAGTCTTTGCCGGAAGCACGGTGCCCTGTTTCACCAGTTTAAGTAACTCACTCAAACTGATCACATTGTAGTTATGGGTACTAAGATAATCCATCTGCTGGACAAAGGCTTCAACTGAGACATTTGTAGTTGGCAACCTGTCATCACCAAAACGATGATAGATAAAGACTGTTACGTTATTAGCCCCATAGACAAGGCCACTGACAAGGAGAAAAGAAATAAAGGCGACAACAATAAAGGCATTTTTAGGCATGGTAATTATTTTTTACTTAGGATGATAAGCTGGGTTCTGTTTTGATCCTGGAGTTGCACCGTATCAAACTTTTTAAGACTATTGTATTTAATAATCCGATTAACTTGAGAAACATACTCTTTTCTTCTTTCCGAGTAATAAATAAGCCCTTTACTCAAGAGGGTAGGATCCTGCGTGGACAGCC
The DNA here is from genome assembly GCA_024277655.1 of Deltaproteobacteria bacterium. GTDB lineage: Bacteria > Desulfobacterota > Desulfobulbia > Desulfobulbales > SURF-16 > JAJRUT01. The sequence continues at coordinate 50,876 of JAJRUT010000034.1, forward strand.
GTATCTTCCTAAACTTACTGTACAGCCTATGAGAGTTCAAGGTAAGGATATAGGCATGAACAGAGTCCAGGATGGTATTATAGGAGGCCACGCGGTAGGTTGATTTACCCGTCACCCCCTGGGGAGTAATACCCGTCTCGCCATAGGTTCGGAGGCCAAATAAATTATTACCTTCCTTGGCAAAGCGTGATGTGCCCCATGATGATTCAAGGGCGGCCTGGGCCATTACAAGACTGACCGGGACCCGGCGCATTCTTTTCTTCAAGGCCTTGATATCGGTGGCATTATACCTGTCCTCAAGACTAACAAGCCACATCTCATCATCCTCACTCAAGATATCCTGCCAGCCAACAGGAATAGAATCCAGCCTGAAGTTGCCCGGCAAAGCCCCGGATGAGGCCAGGATGTCAAAGAGGCGCAACCGTTCACGATCAATTTCACGGTTGGCCGTAAGGGCAATGGGAAGCAGACTGTGGAGAAAGATCTTCTTCTTGTCATCAATAGCTAGAGAACTCAAATTTTCAGGGAAGGCCGAAATAACCAGGGGGGTGATGACATCATTGGCATCAATATTCCAAAGGTCATTATCAAGGAGCATTGCTTTAAGGGCATCACCGGTTAGTTGCGGTTGAATTGTCTTGGCAATCATCACAGGTTCGACCTTGGCAATCTGGGCCTCGACAGTGGCAACCGGGGTTTTATAGCCACCAAAGGTAAAGACAAGGGTCAACGTCATAAGGCAAAGACCGGCGACAGTGCAGGAAATCGTGATAATATACGAGATAAGGGCAAGCTGGGTGTCAGTGAAGTTGTCAGGTGTGTAGGGAGTCATAGGGGCATTTGGTTTTATTTCTTTAAAAAAACTTTTGTTGCCGGACATATAAAAAGATTTTATATCGAAAAGGTGTTGTATTTCCAGTAAGAAATTAAAGTTTCCAGTTAAACTCAAAAAAAAGGCCCGAAAATGAAATCACCCATGCTTCTCCTGCTTGCCGTTGTGAGCTTTTTTACCTTTGCCCCCCTGTCGTCACATGCTGCCGAACCCCTTATCATTATGGAGACATCGAAAGGGACCATAACTATTGAGCTCTACGATGACCGCGCACCTGTTAGTTGCGAAAATTTCCGTAAGTACGTGCAGGATGGTTTTTATGATGGCCTTATCTTCCACCGGGTTATCCCCGGTTTTATGATTCAGGGCGGTGGCTTTGAGCCTGGAATGAAAAAGAGAAAGACCAGAAAGCCTATCTTTAATGAGGCGGACAACGGCTTAAAGAATCGCCGTGGCACCCTGTCCATGGCACGTACGGCATCTGTTAATAGCGCCACGGGCCAATTTTTTCTCAACGTTAATGATAATAGATCCCTTGATCACCGGGGAATGACCCAGAGTGGCTATGGCTACGCTGTTTTTGGTCGGGTCGTTGAGGGGATGGATGTTGCCGATGCGATCGTCAGCGTCCCCAGGGGTCAGCGGGGTATGTACGGCGATGTGCCGGATGAAGATGTATTAATTATAAAGGCTTATGAGAAGAAATAGTCCCCTTACTTTACGCCCCAATGGACGGCGATGGTGCCGCACATAAACTTTTTAAATTCTACGTTATTGAAACCAGCATCGGTAAAGGCTGTGGCCAGATCATCAGCCTTGTAGAAATCCATGGTTGAACCGGTGAGGTAGCTGTAAGCTGCCTCATCACTGGCAATCATTCGCCCTAAGATAGGAATACCATAGCGAAGATAGGCCGTTATAAAGGGATAGAGTACGTTTTTTGCGGGGGGGGTGGTATCAAGGCTGACAATGGTTCCACCCGGTTTCAGCACCCGGTGGATCTCGGTTAAGACCTGCGGGACATTATCCACATTACGCAGGAGATAGCCGAATGTTACACCCTCAAAGGTATTATCTGCAAAGGGCAGCTGGTTTGCGTCACAGGCCTGCCAATCTATAGAAGTGTCGGCAAAACGTTTTTGGGCAAACTGGAGCATATTCTGGGAAAAATCACCGCCGGTAACATAGGCCCGTGGGTACTCTTTCTTTAAAAGTGCGGCAATATCCCCTGTACCGGTAGCCAGGTCAAGCAGACGGCCCTCCCCAGGCATGGAGATGCGACTCACCACAAACCGTCGCCAACGTTGATCCTGGCCCATGGTCATCACCCGGTTCATCAAATCATACTCACCGGCAATGGCATCAAACATCTTTTGTACTGCAACAGCTTTACTCACGCCTTATTCCGCCTCTTTCTGCTCCGCGCTATCGCTAAAAAGCGCAGCCGGTTTGGGTTCATCGTCATTAGGGGTTTCAGAGTTCTTGACATCCAAGACCCTAATCCGGGTTACCGGTCTGCTATTTGAAACCCGTTTGCCTTTCGCTCCTGCGGCCTTCACCAGAAAGTCATTAAATACCACATCTTCAAAATTACTTTTGGCTCTCTTATTCGGGGTATAATAGACCCGAATTTGTTCACTGGGATCAAGGCTCAGGTGCTGAATAAAGGAACGTTTATGGGAGTCAAAGAGCTGATACTCTTTGTCCATGATGAATTTAGGCATTTTAAAGCGCTTGATGTAGGAAAGATTTTGACTGCCGTTCCTGTAGATCACATTAAACAGAAGATCCTTCTTGACCTTGCCCATCCAAATTAGTTCAGAGTCCAGAAAAAGCTTGTCGACAATGGGGACAACCTTATAGATCCCATTCTTAAAGATCAGCAGAATCTTGTCATACTCAGAACAGTTAAAACTAAAACCCTCATCACCCTTAACCTGATGGCCCATAAACCCCGTTGTTGCCTGATAACCAATGGTAAGGTTTGAAATGGCAACTCGCCTGGCCTTAACCTCTCTAAAGGTGGATAGTTCGGTTTTACGGGGGTAGTCCTTGGCGTATTTCGTCAGCAGGCCATCAATATAGTTAATGGTGAAGAGTACCATATCCTGTAAATGCTGGTTAATCTCTTTGATTTTCTTTCGTA
>JAJRUT010000035.1 GCA_024277655.1 Deltaproteobacteria bacterium
CAGCGCCATCGACCTTTATGGTGGTCAGGGCCTTAAGCCAGGCGTCGATAACCTGCCGCCATTTTGGAGAACTTACGGTTGCGGTGCCAAGGTTAAACACCGGTAGGTCGGTGCGTTCGTGGCGTTTGCCAGATCTCTTTGCCCCACGCCGTTTCATAGACGCAGTCCTCGGTGGTGCGGTTAAGGTCATACTCATAGCGTGAGTCATGGACAATCAGGGTGATGGGTTGTTTGTCGATAAGGGTGCCGGTAAAAGGATCTTCCTCATAATAGCGTTCAGCCTGGGTCAGAAGGCAGTTGCCTGTAAGTTCCTCCCTGAAGTTGCCACCGTTATGGATTGCCGCACTAAAAGCTGGTTCGTACCTTTCGATTTTCAGGCTAAAGGCCCCGGTGTCTACGGTGGTGCTAAATGTCTGCCGTTGCCTTATCTTGTCGATGATCTGCTCTTCTGACATTCTGCTCATGGTTTGCTCCCAGAGACTTTTTTGGAGGGGGAGATGCCACCCCTCTGTGGAGATGTAAGCGGATATGGGATGTTACTCGCTCTTTTTAATGTCAAGGAGTTCCACCTCAAAGATCAGCATGCTGTTGGGGCCAATGCTGTTTCCGGCTCCGCGCTCGCCATAGGCCAGGTCGGATGGAATAAATAGCTGCCATTTACTGCCAACTTTCATGAGTTGCAATGCCTCTGTCCAGCCCGCGATAACCCGGTTCACCGGAAATTCCACAGGTTCGCCTCGTTTTAAGGAACTGTCAAACTCAACACCATTAATCAGGCTTCCCCGGTAATGGACACTGACCGTATCGGTACCCGTGGGTGTGGCTCCGTTACCCTTGCTGATGACCTTGTATTGCAGGCCACTGTCCAGCGAGACTACTCCCTCGGCATTTTTGTTTTTGGCCAAGAAAGCTGTGGCCTCTTCCTTGTTAACGGAGGCGGTAAGGATGGCCTGTGCCTGTTGTTCTGCCTGCATCTCGGCCTGAAATGCTGTCATGGCGGTACGTATTTCTTCTTCAGACAGTTGCGGCTCTGTGCTGGCCTGACCATCCTTAATCCCCAGGATCACGGTGTCAATGTCAACTTTATTCTTCAACATGGAGAGCTGTAGCCCCATTTGGAGACCAATGGAGTAACTGATTTTGTCTTTGTTTGTCTCAAGTTTTTGCTGAGCAAGGGCCGGGGTTAAACTTGCAACCGTAAGGGCACAACCAAGTAATACTGGCATAATTTTGTTCATACTGATTTCTCCGTAATGGATTGGTGATAAGCTGAAGTGACGGATTTTACTAAAAAAATAGAATACCTGAAAAGAGAGGAGGGTTGAACCCCCTAAGTGTTTTTTTTATGTAAAAAACACTTAGGGGAGGAGCAGGTGGGTTTTGTTCGGCAGTAAAGAATATCCTGGTGCAAGGTGGGGTTAGTTTGATGAAAGGTTGGTTGCCTCAAGCACGCCACCTTTTAAAAAATAGTAGGAGGTGTATCCAGCGGCATCCAGGTGGTAGCCTAACCACTTTATCTGCTTGCCAGTTGCATCGTAAATAAGGATGTTTTTATCAATGTAGTGTTGACCTTTTATAAGGTGCATAAATTTATCAAGGGTGATGTTAATGTGTTTTATTGGCATATCCGGTAATTCTAGCTTTACGGATCGGTCAGACTCTTTTGATTTCTGGTATGGGTCGCGAATGTCAATGAGTATTGTGTTTGGCTGGGATGCCTTTGCCTTGAATTGTTCGAAGGGAAAGTTCCTTGAGGCAAAATCGTCTTTGCTTGCCATTAGTTGGCTGACATTTGCTGGGCTTTTTCCGAGGAAGGTTGTTTTGTCCGGGTGGGCCTTAGCCCACTCGAAAATCCCAGCATCGAGTACAAGGCTATTGGCATAGCCTATCTTGAGAGCTTTTCTGGCAGCCTTGTAACTTTTAGCACAGGTATGGCCGTTGCAGTAAAAAACCACCTTCTGGTCTTTGGCTACAGCTTCTTGTAACCACTTTTCAAATCCCCTGTGGGAGACTTTAATATTCTGAGAGCCATTTATGTGGATGGTATCAAATTCAAATTTTGAGCGGACATCAATTATGGTGTAGGTGGCAAAGTTGTTATGCACTTCGGCAATGCTAATAGGGGTTGTTTCTGGAAATTTTTCTCGAAGGGGGAATTCACCACTTGCGGCAATAGTAATTGCCGGGAAGAATAAAACTAGGAAAACGAGGGGGAAGCAGTTGTTAATTTTAAGCATGTTTTTCTCCTTTTTTATGTGAGCGAATGTTCAGCCATAATTTTGACTATCCAAGATGCTATCATAAAAGATGTTAAGGGTAAAACATTGATTGGTATAATAGCATAGCAATGTTCAAAAAAGACCTAAAATCAAAGACTCCCAGCCTGGTGGCTTTGCTACCGACATGAATGTCGGGAACAAATTGGTCGTTGATCGCTTTTTTTAGTAACTTCAACCTGTTACCAAGCAAGACCTCGTAACCGTTACGGCCAAGATCTTCCCCATATTTTTCGAGATAGCGTTAAATTGTCCTAACATCCACCTCAAAAAAAGTAGCGATTTGCTCCTTGACTAACTTGCCGGCACCCTCAAACTTGATTGGAGCAATGCGGGTAGCCTCCTGAAATTTCTTTAATAGCATAAGGGTTATTAAGAATATTTTGCCGGTCAACCGGGGAATTTGTTAAGTCTTTGGCCATTGGGCCTTTCTCCTTTTCATATTTTAATTTTTGTATCTCTCATAACCAATCAAATACCATATCTATTTCTTATTCTTGCGGCTATACCTTCAGGTCCTTCATCCCCCCCTGATACTTCTTGAAATTCTCCGCCTGCTCAAAAATCTCCTTATACACCTCATCCCGATCCACAGGCGGATAGCCATGCTCAGCCAGTAACATGATCAAATCCACCTTCAACTCGGCCTTAATATCAGCCCGCTGATTCCAGTCGGTGTACTTGGCCTTATCATCCACCACTGCCTTGACGGCCTTGGCAAGCTCCACGAGTTTATCCTCCGGGTATTCAAAATCATACTTGTGGGCCAGGCTCAGGAGGATATCGTAGAAGGATTTTTCCTCAAGATTGATCCCCATATCATCAAAGGACTCCATCTCCTTACCCATGGCCCTGATGAGGTC
>JAJRUT010000036.1 GCA_024277655.1 Deltaproteobacteria bacterium
AGCCGTGTGATGGGAAACTATCACGCACGGTTCTTAGGGGGGAATGGAGCCGTAAGGCTCCTGACCCACCCGATACACCAATTATTACTTCCCCAAATTATAAAAAAATGGGTTTAAGCATAGCACAACTTCACAGCCAGTAATCCTACAATCATTACATCGCAATCCAATGATAAATGGTTCATGAGCAATAATTATGGATTTATGTCGTAGCATTGACAACCAGCGAACATTACCTTAAAGTAAGGAAAGACATTAAATTAAAAAGTGAGGTAAAATATGCTAAGTTCAACCATAACAACCAAAGGTCAAATCACTATCCCAAAGGATATCAGAAACATCCTAAATATCGGCAAAGGAGATAGAATTGAATTCTTGGTAGATACAAATGGCTCAGTTACAATTTTGCCTGTTACAACAGATATCAAGGCATTAAAAGGTTTAGTCCCCAAACCCAAAAAATATGTATCCTTGGCTGATATGAAAAATGCCATTAGAGACCAAGGTGGCAGATCTTGATTGGAATTGACACAAATATACTCGTTCGCTACATCACGCAAGATGATGAATTACAATCTGGGGTTGCCACAGAATTTATTGAAAACTATTGTTCAAATGGCAATAAAATATTCGTTAACCACTTAGTCATCTGTGAACTGGTGTGGGTATTAAAAAAATGCTACAAATTATCCAAACCAAAAACAATCAATGTCATTGAACATATCCTCCAAATTTCACAATTCAGCATTGAGAATGCCCAAGTAATATGGCAAGCCTTAACAGATTACAAAAGAGGGTCAGCAGATTTTGCAGACTATGTAGTTGGACGAACTAATATCTTTAACAATTGCGATGAAACAATAACCTTTGACAAAAAAGTTAGTAAATCAAATGGGTTCTCGCTATTATCCACGAATACAAACTAAAAAAACAATACCAAAACATCTTACTCCCAAGAAAAATTGTACATGAAATTTGTACAATCGGGTAGCCGGGGGATTTTCTCCCCCAGCCCCCACACCACCTAGCATGCGGATCCACACGGGGCGTTTCATTTAGGGTGTCGGGCCGTAACCGGACGTAAAAATTTGAGCTGGTTCTGTTGATTAACGCCTGAAAATGCTCATCCGGTCGGACTCAACGCATTGCCAGAGTTGTCAACTACCTTTACTCCCCTTAATGTTCAGCCCTATTTTTTGGTTGTGCAAATGTGCGGGTCTTGTGGGTAATTTATTCTCTTGACGAGGGCCTTTTAATGGGTGGCCCCATTTGACCCCATAGCCTTGCCAGGTGCGAGATGGCTTATTCAGGCAAACAGACCATCTCGCATAGTGCAACTAATCAAGAAATGAACAACAATAATCAGTAACGGTGCCAATCTTTAATTGAAAAGATGAATTTGCCGGAACCTCAAAAGACTGTCCCCCGCATATTGTCTGCCATTTTTCATCGCCCTTGATCAGAATATCCAGATCGCCAGCCAAAATCTCCATGAGTTCTCTGGCATCGGTGTTAAATTCATACTCACCGGGCAGCATTACCCCCAAAGTCTTGATAGAGCCATCGGCAAACTTGATGGTGCGGCTCGTCACCTTGCCATCGAAATAGACATTGGCCTTTTTAACCACGGTTACATCGGTAAATTCAGACATTCTCCACTCCACTATTTTTTTTAAATTGCTTGTCACAGGCCGTTTATATCATTGCATAATCAAGGCCCAGATTGTAAAAGCAAACTTAAATGATATAACCAGACAAGACAAGGGTTGCGTGGTCTTTTGCGATTGAGTCGTATTCAAAGATGGCCCAAAGATAAGATGCAAGATTGGTCATGTTATTTTTTCACAGACCCTAAACAAAGCATGAGCCAGCAACTGTTTCGCAACTCTTCACCATAAAAAGGCACAGAATACACCATGGGCAATCCATTTCAGGATCAACTCCTCAAGGCAGGAGTGGTCAACAAAAAACAGGTAAAAAAAGCCAAACACGACCACCGGGTCACCAAAAAGAAGAATAAAAACAAACCAGCCAAGGAAGGCCCGACCAAGCTACAGCTGGAGCAGGCCGCTGAAAAAGAGCGGGTCAAAGTATTAAACCAAAAACGCCGAGCCGAGCAGCAACAACAAGAAAACCAGGCACAAATCAAACAGCTCATCGACCAAAACCGGCTTAAACAGAATTCGCGGGGCGAGCCGTACAACTTTGTTGACGGCACAAAAATCAAGAGAATATTCGTAGCAGGCGACATTGCCGAGCAAATCAGTTGTGGCAAGGCCGGCATTGTCAGGTCAGCCGCAGGCTACGCCGTTGTGCCACGCAAAATCGCGGAGCAGATTGCCAGTCGGGGTAATGACGTGGTGCTTGTCCTCCACGACGGCAAGCCTGAAGACTATTGAAACAGTAATTTCACAGACGTGGTCGGGCTGGAATCTTATTTCTTGCCCGATGTTTTTTCCAACTACATTGGCCACCTAAAAAAAGGGCCGTGGTTGCCAAAATATTCACCATTAGAACATTATTGACCCGATCACCAACTTCTTTAAAAAGAAGGTCCCAATACTTTTTCCCTGCTCCCCGCTGATATTCAACCAGACAACCATCATCATCAAGGCGCCACAAAAGACCATACCTGTAACCATAATCATGGATCAGACCAGGGATAAGGAGCAGACCAACCGGGCTCAGTATCATCCAGAATAGCCGTGGGATCGAAGCACCATCGAATCTGAACCCCTTGGGAATTATAATGGTTACCCCGTTATCCAGGGTATAATGCCAATTTTCAGCCAAACGCCAATGTCTGGTAGACGTGACAAAGGCAACAAGTTTATGCAAAGGTGAAGGCTGAGACCTGGTGGGGATTGCCAGCGGAACCAACACAGGCATTGTTATCCTTGGTACAGAACTGCGCCGTCTTATCTTCAAAACAAAACCGATAATAAGAAGAAGACCATACAGAGCACAAACACCAAGGGTCAAATACCCCAAAACGTCAATAAGCCCAGCCCATGATATTTCTAATTGTAAAAAATCCATAATCCCTCATCAGCATCGTTTCATATTTAACAAGACCTAACACCTGCCCCCCTACCCCTTAAGCCTCCGTGCAAGCCCCGACACCCGAACCACCTTGCGGGCTACGGCATCGACAAGTTGGCCCGGCTCGCCATAGATGGTGACCTTTTTGCGCGCCCTGGTGACGGCGGTGTAGACCAGCTCCCGACCGAGTACCCTGGAGACACCTGGGGGCAACAGAAACGCCACATCGTCATACTCCGAGCCCTGACTTTTATGTACTGTTATGCCGTAGGCCGGTCCATGGAGGGGGAGTTTTCGCACCAAAATCAGGCGCAACCCCGTGACGGTTTGCAAACACGCATAAAACCGGCCGTTCTCCTCCACCACCACGCAGGTATCGCCATTATAGACCCCGAGATTATGGTCATTGGCAAGAATCATCAGGGGTAGACCGTGGTAATACCTATGGGGCTGGTAGCCGAGAAGGGCCATCGCCTTAGCATTGACATCCTCCACCCCGTAGTCACCGCTGCGGTGACAGCAGAGCACACCAACTTTAGCAAAGCCAGCCAGCATCTCCTCGGGGGTTGGGCCAGAATATCCTTGGCATACCTCCGGAACCAGAGCCGACAGATCCTGCGGGACAAGGCGCACATCCCCGTACCGTTCATCCTGCAAAATAGCCAGAGCCGCCCTGCCGTCGCCCTGTTTGACAGCATCAGCCAGCAGACGAATGCCACTCTCCTCCTGAAAGCGAAAACTCTTACCCAGGGTGACAATGACCGGCGGCTCATTATCGACTTTGCCTCCAGCGCAAATTTCGGCAAGTACCGCGCCGGGCTGAACAGAGGAGAGCTGGTACGCATCACCGAGAAGAATCAACCGGCAATCAGGGGGTAGTGCCGCCATGAGACTTGCCATCAGGGGCAGATCCACCATGGAGGCCTCATCCACCAGAACCAGATCAGCAGGCAGGAGATTATCGACCGTGTACCTGAACCCTGCCCGACCAAAGCCCAAGAGTCGGTGGATGGTCTTAACCGGTTGGACGATTTTTTCCCGGACATCCTGTGGCACAGCAAGCCCAGCGCACACCCAGCGCAACGACTCTTCAAGACGGGTGGCCGCCTTGCCAGTGGGGGCGCAGAGCATGACTCTAAGCTCCGGATTACGCGTCAGATGCAGGGCCAGAACCTTGGCAACCGTGGTGGTCTTGCCAGTGCCGGGGCCGCCACTGATCACCGAGAAGGGATGACAGAGGGAGGATTCCGCAGCTCGTCTCTGATCATCAACCTCATCCAGTCTGCGGGGGAATAACGTATCTAAAAGCGCAAACGCCTCCAGAGGAGAACGCGTTGCCATCGCCCTGTTAATATAATCTGCCACCACGGTTTCATACTTGAAATAGCGCTGCAGGTAGAGCAAGTCATGCTGGATAATAAGTGGGCAATACTCTCCCGCGCCCCCGACAAGGGGTGTTGCCAGCAACATTTCTTTAAGACCTGCAACATCCATAGATGGCTCAACCTCATGCAACGGAACACATATATGCCCCCCGCGCCTGGCCTGACTGACGGTGCATCCGGCCTTAAACAGAAGATCACCACTCGCATCCGAGTGGGCCGCCAGAAAACGACCAAAGGAACGATCCAGTTGATTCGGTTCAGCAATCATGGGCGCTCCTCCCCTGTGGCTGAGAACAATCGGTCAAAATCAGCCATAAATTCCACCGATGGTCGATCCCAGAACAGGCCGGTTTCATTACTTACTTGCTGAACCCCGCGCAGATAGACGTAGATCACCCCGCCGAAATGGCGGTCATAATCGTAATCGTCAAGCCGCGTACCAAGATAGCGATGCAGGGCCAGGGTATAGAGATGATACTGGAGGATATAACCGGAGTTAAGCATGGAACTAGTCATGGCATCACGCCCATAGGCATCATGATGATTACCCAGATAGTTAGACTTCCAATCGATAATAAAATACCGATCATCATGCATAAAAACCAGATCAATAAACCCCTTTAAAAACCCCTTTAATAATTTAAAATCGTAGGATTCAAGCATTTGATACCACGGCCCCCCTCCTACACTCTGATGCTTACTAAAGAGGCTTGCGCAAGCCTTACTTGTCACCCGCGCCAAGGGAAAATAAAACTCAAGTTCATTAAGACGCCGCGCCGGGACAATATCGGCGAGGCAAAAGTTCTGATGGGGTAACTGCACATTACAGACCTCGTCAAGCATGGTCTCCATCACCGGTTGCCATTTCTTTTCATAGCCAAAATGAACCAAGGCCTCTGTGATAAATTGCCGCGACTCTCCAGATTGCAAATCAGTGAAATCCAGATGCTCAAACAGATAATGCAGAAATGTTCCAGGATTTGCGCCCCGCTGAAAATCAAAGAGATTGAGACTAGGCGACACAACAAAACCAGACGTTTCATCCCCCTGATCCCGATCCATCACCAGCGATTCGTGGTGGTGACCTGAGGTGAGTTTGGAAAAGCTTGCTACCTGAAAATCACGCACCATATCCCGATTGAAACGGGCCGGAGCAAGCTCTGGCATATCCCCTGTCTCTTCTGGGGCAAGGGACGAGAGCGAAGCTGGGTTGTCACGCACCACAATGGTTCCCCCCGATGTTGCTGCCACATCCTGCACCGTAGCCAATAACTCATCGTCCTGCATTTTGGGCTGAAGGCCACCATCAGGGCCATGGAACAAATACCCCAGGGGCGAGGTGGCAAAACCGTGATAAGCACCCCAGTTCACAACACAGCGATTGGTGGCACGGGTCATAGCGACATAGACCAGACGCAGGTTCTCAGCCATTTCCTCAAGCTTTGCCAAACCTTTATGCTCTTTGATATCGTCTGAGCCAAGATCAAGGGTTAAGCGTTTTTCAGCCCCTCCATGAAACATGATGTCCCCCTTTTGAACCTTGTCTCCCTGCCATAAAAACGGACAGAAAACAATGGGAAACTCCAGCCCCTTGGCCTTATGGATGGTGAGAATTTGCAACCGTTCACTATCACTTTCAAGGCGTTGTTCAAACTCATCGCCTTTGATCTCCCCTTGCATATGACTGGCAAAAAAGACGAGAAGTGAACTGATCGCAGGATCTTTCACCGCCTGCTTGTGGAGCAGTTCTCCCAAATGCAGGACATTGGTCAGATCCCGCTCGCCACCCTGCCGGGACAGAAGCCTGGTGCGAACCTTCTCACCCCGGAGCAAGGCCCGGAACATCACCATAAACCCACGTTCCTGCCACAAATCATGGTAGGACTGAAAGCGGCTGATAATCTCATCTAAGGCCGCATCATTATCCTGCAGATTGTACAATTCCTGGGCCGAGCCAGCCAAACAGTCAGTAGCAATCGCCGTGGTGAGGGCGCGCTGATCCCGGAAGTAGGCGACACCGCTCAGAATATAAAACAACTCCTCTGCCTGACTTGTGGCAAAGACATTACCACCATCCTTAATCACCGAAGCCACCCCATGCTCAAGCAGCAAACGCTGCATCTGGCGGGATTCCTTGTTTGTCCGAACCAGAACGGCGATATCCCTTGCTTGCACAGGCTTATCACCGATGGTGGCCTTACCCCGCCTGCCAAGTTCGAGAAGGCGAATTATTTCCGCACAACATCCTGTGGAAACCTCAGACCTTGCCTCAGGCATGTTGACTTTCGTCTGTTCTTTGTCTTCAGGAGCAGGAGCGCGACCGCCAAAGAGGATATGGATATGGGCCGAATTATCCCCATCAACCTTTAGCTTATCATGGTCAAGACCGGGGAAAAGGGCCGGGGCAAAGTCAATCCCCTCAATAATAAAGGGATCAGTGCCACTAAAAAGATGATTTACCCCACCAATAAGCCCCTCTTCAGAGCGGTAATTATAGGCCAGGGACTCCCTGTTTTTAACAATACTGGCAGCCTTAAGGTAAGCAAAAATATCAGCTCCCCGGAAATTATAGATGGCTTGCTTAGGATCACCGATAAGATAGAGCAAGTGGTTTTCATCATCCCCATGAATCGCAGTAAAGATCTTAAACTGCACCGGATCGGTGTCCTGAAACTCATCAATCAGAATAGCCGGGTATTGGCGGCGAAGCCTCTTGGCCAGACCCCGTCTCCCCGCGCCACTTAATCCCTGATATAAACAGTTAAGCAGGTCATCGAAGGCCAAAATCCCCTCGTCCTCCTTCACCCGCTGCAACTCCTCCTCGGCAAACACATAAAACCCGCGCCTGAGAGCCATTAGGTGCTGCCGAAAACTATCCTGCATTGACTGCCAGTCATCCCAGACCATTTGGGCAAAACCAAAAAAATCATGCTCCACCGGCAGACAGTTTTTTTTCACCATCCTGTCGATCTTCTCTTTCGTAAAGTTCTCAAAACATTTAGGCGGTTCTCCCCCCTGAGCAACAAAAAAAACATCAAGTTCAGCAAACCAGGTAGAGAATTTTTTAGGGTCATAGGTTCTGCGATTTAGACTATTCTGACTCTCAAGAAGAGACAACAACTCATCCATGCACCCCTGCCAAAGCAGAAAAAGCCGAGCCAATCCTGCCTGGTAACGACCGACAACCCCCTGAAGATCAGAAGACGCACCCACATCGGGGATAATCTCAAGCTCCGGACGGAGGTTGTTAAAACCACGCAGCAGCTCATCGGGGTATAGTTTTTTCCCGCAATATTGCAAGAACTCACGGGGCAGATCAGCAGAAACCTTGCGCCAATAGTCACAGGCAACCTGATAGCGATACGGCTCCATCTCCTTTTCAAGCTCAAGATCAAAGCGCATACCACTCTCAAGGCTATTCTCCTGCAAAGCGCGCTGACAGAAACCGTGGATGGTGAAGATCGCCGCTTCATCAAACTCATTTAAGGCAAGGTGCAATCGTTTCCGGCACTGATCGGGATCAAGATCAGCACGACCCAACATCTCCGCAATAAATTTATCATCTGCCCGCCCCTCCTCATAGCCCTGCCGCATCTTTGTCAAAACGTCACGCACCCGTTTACGCAGATCGGAGGCTGCAGCCTCGGTATAGGTGACAACGAGAATCTCGGCCAGGGAAAAACCCTCTTCAAGGAGCAGACGCAAGACAAGGGCCGTAATGGTGTAGGTCTTGCCCGTCCCGGCACTGGCATCAATGAGATGGAAGCCAGTTAATTTTTTTTTGAGTAAATCAGACATAGTCTCGGTTTATCACTTCGTTTTACCGACCGGAGGGTCAGTGGTAGTCACCATTTTTTTCACGGGACACATCATTTCCTAGAAAGCTCAAGGGTTACCACATCAAAAACAGGATCAAACACCCGATGCGCCAACTCGGTAAAATCCGAGCCAAGACGATACTCCGGGAAACATCTCTGAATCGCGGGATGAACTGACTCCGGGGTATAATACCTGGACTCCGAATCAAATTCCTTCATAGCTTCGATCAGCCCAACCCCAGCGTTTTTCGCCACTGTCTTGTGTACGTATTTCCACGATGATTTAGCAAAGAAGGGCAATGGTTGACAGAGTCCTCGCTGATACAGTTCGAGAAGATCCTGCAGAAGATCTAAACTATTGTCAAGGGGGGCAAAGGTGACTATTTCATCGGTGCCAATAAGGTACGTTGTTTTTTCAGCAGGAACATCAATCCCCTGCAACACCAAGTGCTTAAGCCATGCTTCGATAATATGGCGACCATCAATTTTACCGCCAAACCGCATCACCACCTGACCTGTGGTTGTAAGATTCTCAAGACTGATATCAAGCAAAACATCACCCCAGGTAAAGCTCTCCTGAATATTAGCACAGGGCGTTCCCTGTTTTCCCTCCACCTTTTCAACAAGACGCTTACACCTGCTAACAACCTCGGAAAAAGCCAACTCACCACTTGCGCCCTGGGGCAGGATGCCCATGGCCCGAATATGTTCCAGCTGGGGGAACTGATCTTTGAGAAGAAGAGATACACACTCCTTTGCCACCCGATATTTATCAAGACCCGCCAAACTAAACGGTTCATCAGCCTCAAGGGGTGGCTCCAGACTATCCCAAGCAAGCCCCAGGGTCTTTAAACAAAAAAAGGCCGTAGGATTCTTCCAGAAACGCTGAAGATCACTAAAGGGCAAGGTAGTAACTGGGGGAACAGCTTCAATATTTAAACCAGCCAAAAAATCTGACCCAGGCTCACTGGTACCCATAAAAGAGGTGCAGGCCTTGTAGTTCCCCTCAGAGAAACTGCGGGGCAAGGTGGCATTAAAATAATCCGGATTAAACGGTTGCAATGGCTGCTCAACCACCAGGGTGTCATTCTTACCAAGCAGAGGCTCTAGATATTCGAGCAGTTCACAGACCAGCACAGAGGGCAAGATTTCCCGGTTATCAATAACGGAACGACCAACAAAGGAGATATAGAGCTGTTCCCTGGCCGACAACAACGCCTCAAGGAAGAGATAACGATCATCATTACGCTTCAGCCGGTCACCTTTTTTATACTCCCGAGCCAGCAAATCAAACCCGGAACATACCTGACTACGGGGGAAGTCCGCCTCATTCATACCTAAGAGACAAACGACCTTGGCAGGAATAGCGCGCATGGGCAAGAGCGAGCAAAAGGTAATACCGCCACTTAGAAAGCCGTAGGGCGAACGCTCAAGATTAAGGGCTTTTTTAAGCCAGGTCATAATCACCTCAGGGGCAATATCGTCCTGACAACCAGCAAGCTCTGCGTCCTGAACAAGGGTATCAAAAATCGTCCGGAGCTGATTAATCTCCCACTCCTGTTCAGGGGGCGGGGCAAAGAAATCACTAACCACCGCGAGCAGACCCTGACTCCATTCGCCGACGTTTTTGTCCCTCTGCCAAAAGGCTGATAGAGTCAAAAGCCGTTCATAAAATAACAAAAAATTGCCGGCCACCTCACCATCAAGCTCAGTTCCCTGAAAAGGTAACATCCCCATAAACAAATCATCGCCATCCATGGCAAAACCAAGGAGTAAACGATTAATTCCCTGCCTGAAACTATACTCAGACGAAGATGGCAAACCTAGTTCCGCCCTGTGCTCCTTATCCCGTCCCCAATGAATACGCACCTCAACAAGCCACTGACGGATGAGTCCAAGATCATCATCCCCAAGCTTAAACCTGCGGCTAATCACCGGAATTTCAAGAAGCGCCATGATCTCCGAAACCCGCCAGCGCCCGGTTGCCGCCTTAACAAGAGCCATAAAGCCAACAAAACATTCCTGTTCCTGCATGGATTGATCGGCAATGGCATAAGCGAGATCACGATATCTAAACACGGCATCAATGAGGGGGGCGTAGATCCCGATATCAGGGGCCATCACCAAAATATCCCGGGGCTCAATATCCTCTTTGTCGTTAAAGAGATGGAGAAGATGATCCAGTAACACCTCCACCTCGCGCATACCACTATGGCAGGAGATAAACTTGATCGAATCATCCAGTTCCGGCCCGTCTTCGGTATTTTTCAAATCAAGAATATCGTTTTGAATGGCGGCGAGAACCGTTTTACCATCGTTAAAAACAAACTCGTCATAGATGTCGGCATGGTGCTGCAGGAGAAGATCAAAAAAATCCCTCCCCAAATGGCCCATGGAGGCCAAAAGATCATTACCACTTTCAAGAAACTGCTCCTCCCGCCCCTGACCCGTGGCAAGTTCAACCCTGGTAATGGCACCACTGGTCATAATATGCGACCATTCATGCTGACATGGGTTGAGAAAAAAGATATGCACATCAATACGGGTGGCAAGGGCCGAAAACACCTCAATCATTATGGGTGGCATACTCGACAGGCCAAAGAGGATTACCCGTTTGGGCAACTGTAACTCAGCCTTTTTTGCCAATTGCCGAATAACAGTTGCAAACAAATCGGCGCGGTGCGGTCTCACGATATCTTTTTCGAGACGGCGCCATAACACGGCCTGCCACGACGCGTCCTCACCAAGACTCCAGCGCGCGATCATTTCCGGCCGGTAGAGGACATACTGATCAAAAAGATCACTCACCTGCAAGCTAAGCCCGAACCGTTTTTCAGGGGTTGCACAAAAGGAGGCCACCACTTCAAAATCCGGCTGGGATAGCAAGGAGGGCAGGAGGGTATAAATACGCCAGGCAAGGGGGCCGCGCTGCCACCCCTTGGCACCTATATCTTCAGCTAAAACCCGGCCAAACAAATCCTGCAAAAAGGCATTGGGGAAAGGAAACTCTCCCCCAGCCCACACCCCATGCTGGTTAGCAAGTTCCATGGAAAGAAAACGGGCAAGCCCCTGACTTTGAACGATAATGACCTCGGATTCAAGGGGAGGAAGCTTCTCCAGGGAAACGACCTGAGACAGGCCTTGCACCAGAACTTCCATACGATTTGAGGTGTGTAATTTCAGGGTCATAGTCAGAAAGGATAAGAACTCTTAAACCGGATAAATCACGCAATTTTCGGGACAATCATTGCTGATCACCGACAGACAATACTCCTCCGGGCGTGAGGCTAGGATCAATTTTCCTTAAATAGCCATGACACTGCTGCGCTGTTATTCGCAGAAAATGATCGGAAAACTGGTCTCAATTATCCACCTTTTCGCTTCGCCTTATATTCTCAGACAAGCTCCTAAGAGATGGTGACAACGATAATAAACCATAAATCGGCATAAAAAAAGCCTTTACCTGTAATTTCAGATAAAGGCTTTTTAGAAAGCAGCAATCGGAGTCGCTTATCGGTGTTTCTACAAAAATCTACCTGCGCAACAACCGGTCAATTCTCTCCCGCATGGGGGGATGGGTGGCAAATAAACCGGCGAGCTTACCACCACTCAGAGGATTAACAATATACATCTGGGCCGTGGCAGGGTTGACATCCATGGGCCGAACCCGATTGGTCTGCTCAAGCTTTTGCAGGGCCGAGGCCAGCGACTGAGAGCTACCACAAATGGCGGCCCCGGTGGCATCGGCCTGAAACTCCCTTGATCTGGAGATGGCCATTTGAATGAGCGAGGCGGCAATGGGGGCAACAATCATCATCAGCAGGCCACCAAACAGCCCTCCTCCCCCCTCATCATCATCGCGGGAAAAACCACCGAAGATCATGGCCCATTGGGCCATGGTTGCCAGGGAGCTAATAGCTCCGGCAAAGGTGGCGGCAATGGTTGAAATCAAGATGTCCCGGTTCTTAATATGAGCAAGCTCATGGGCCACTACCCCTTCAAGTTCACTGCGGTTAAGAACATTCATCAGCCCCGTGGTAACAGCAATGGCCGCATGATCAGGGTTTCGCCCGGTGGCGAAGGCATTGGGAGTGGGATCCTCCATAATATAGACCCGTGGTTTGGGCAGATTAGCACGACGCGCCAGATTATCCACCATGCGATGCAAATCGGGTGCCTGCACCGGCGACACCTCTTTGGCCTTGCTCATGGCAAGGGCCACCTTATCGGAATGCCAGTAGGCACTAAAATTCATCACCACGGCAAAACCTAGGGCAATAATAACGCCCGTCTGTCCGCCTAATAATTGTCCAGCAACCACGAAAATAGCGGTCATGGCTGCCATGAGTACGCCTGTTTTCAGTAGACTGTTCATTGTTTCTTTTCCTCATTGTTAAATCGTTATAACTACACTTAATCACTATTCACTCTTGAGAGTTAGTTTTCTGACAGGCAAAAATGAAAAAAGTTCATTTTTTCTAGAGCATAGATTATCTTTCTATCCTTAGTACTGTATATATATACATCAAGGTCACCTAAAGCAACTTCTACAAAAAAAACGCCATGAACTTACACACCTGCGTACGTCCAGATCAGCAGTTTCGCTTCCATATCCATAAGCCGTCCTATGAGGTGGCGAATCTGCGCCAAAACAGCGAAATTATCCCCCTGGGGACGATGAATAAAAGCATAGTAAATAACAGCCAGAACTATCCAGACGGCAACGTTCAGGTCACGGCAAGTGATAAGGTGTACGAGATTGCCAACCCCTTTTCATTTAAAGGCTCAACCTTTATCAACGGCACCTGGGCTGATTACCAGGCAAAGCAACCAGGCACGATTCACCTTCCGCAAGAACCTGATGTTTCCTTTGCTAAAAACCTGAGTGAGGAGGAACAAAAGAATCTCCACCTGATCCTAAATAAACTGCCAGACCCCGTACTCCTCAGCCTTGCCACCAGTTCAACCGACCCCCTTGACCTGAGCCATCTTGCTGAAATTGCCTGTGACCTATTCCACGAGCAGGATAAAAGCTTCCTCCACTTCGAACAAACCAACCGGAAACGGCGGGCCATCATCCACAAGCCCCACCTCTTTGAAGCCGTAGCCAACAACCCACACCTGCCGGAGCGATATAAACAGGCCATGGTCCTTCGTCCCGGCACCCAGGGCAACAGTGAAATTATTGGCGAATACACCGAGGATAGTCATGTTCTTGAGTACCTGCGCCGCAACTCCTATATCCCCTGGGGCCATTATGCCGCGAACATGGCGAGTGACACCATCCGCTACAGTCTGGCAGAGCTTAACCTCAGTGATATGCAGGGACTGCGCCACCTCTACTATCAGCGCACCCACTCCCGCCTTGCTGCAGATCTTAATCTCCCCCCCCTGCCAGAGAAAAGACCAGCAACGCCTGATGAGCTTGACCAGTGCCAGATGGCGATAAGCAAAGCCATCAAGGCTGGTGGCAAACCGCCCTTTGACGCCACCCTCTGGGGCTGGAATTATGGTTTTGACTTTTCCCCAACCGGTTACCGCTTAAATGCCTCACACCAGATGATCCACCAACAATTCGCCATGGTTCCATCCCAAAGTAACGACTACGCAACCTTCTGTTGTGGTGATTTGATCAAAGATTGCTGCACCCGCTACAAGGAGGAAACCGGCCAGGATTTCTTTGCTGATTATCTTGGCTGCATTCGCAATAATCGGCGTATGGACGGAGGCAAAGGAGAAAGCAGTCTGATACTTTTTGAAGATAAGCACTGCCTGGCCTTTATCCCCAAGGCGCAGACCTCCCAATGGGAAGTGCAATTAATGACCACCTGTAACACGGGTAATATCCTTGGCTTAAATACAGCCGGACGCACCAGTATCGACACCGCCTTTTACCGTATCGTTAAAGGACTGCATAACCTTGGCCTGAAACTGATGTGCACCATTGAATACTCCTCACGCTTCACCGACCAGTCCGGTCAACGCCTCATCTACTCTTTTCTGCCCAAACTCCCTAAATCACCCGGCGCCTTCAGCGAGTCACAACTACGCTTTATCATGGGACACTTCCCGGAGGATTTCGCCACCGCCATGCGTAATGCCCTTGACTAAAACATGGCAAACATACCGGCTGGCGGCGCAGATTAAGCCGCACGGCCTATAATGATACCGCCCTCATCTTTTCCCTTTGTGAAACAACGTTTTTTAAGTTACATTAACTCCTCTGAAAGTTGAGGCTGGGTTTGGCCTTTTATTTGGCGGTAAACCAACAAAAAAACACCCAGGAATTTGTCATGGCAACACCAGGATATTACGGAAAATGGGGCGGAGCATTCATCCCGGAGGTACTTTTTGAGACCTTTAAGGAGTTAAACATTGCCTTTGCAGCCGCCAAGGCAGACCCCTCATTCTGGCAGGAATACCTCGATCTGATGTCCACATATTCATGTAGACCCACCCCGCTTACCTACGCCGAAAACATTTCAAAACATCTGGGTGGAGCGCAGATTTATATCAAGCGTGAAGACCTTAACCACACCGGAGCCCACAAGGCCAACAATGTTATGGGCCAGGGCTTACTGGTTAAACGGATGGGCAAAAAACGGGTTATTGCCGAGACCGGTGCCGGACAACACGGCGTGGCCACCGCCACCATGGCCGCTAAATTCGGTTTTGACTGCACCATCTATATGGGTGAAGAAGACGTGATGCGGCAACGCCCCAATGTCTTCTGGATGGAGAAGCTGGGAGCTACCGTGATTCCTGTCACCTCTGGCACCAAGACCTTGAAAGACGCGATCAACGAGGCATTCCGCGACTGGGTCACCGATATGGAGGACACCCATTACGTCATGGGAACCGTCTGCGGCCCCCACCCCTTCCCGGAAATGGTGGCCTGGTTTCAGTCCATCGTTGGTACCGAGGCCGTTGAACAGATCAGCAAATTTGCCGGAAAACTCCCCAAACGGGTCTACGCCTGTGTTGGTGGTGGCTCCAACGCCATAGGAATATTCCAGGGCTTTCTTGATACCCCGGAGGTGGAACTTGTCGGCGTTGAAGCCGGGGGGCTTGGCCTTGACTCCGGTCAACACGCCGCCCGCCTCTCCTCGAAGGATAGCTCCCCCGGAGTGGCCCAGGGCTATCACACCATGTTTCTCCAGAATGATGACGGCCAGATGAACGACACCTATTCTGTTTCCGCCGGTCTTGACTATGTGGGCGTATCCCCCATCCTCACCGACCTATGGGAGCAGGGCAAGGTGCGTTTTGAAGCCGCCACCGACAGTGAGGTAATGGCGGCCCTTGATATGACCATGAAGATGGAGGGCATTATTCCAGCCCTCGAATCAAGTCACGCCTTTGCCCAGGCCTACAAAGAGGCCGGTGAGCTAAGCCCAGATGACGCCATCATCATCAACATGAGTGGTCGGGGGGACAAGGATATCTTCACCGTAGCCCACGCCTACGACGACCCATCCTGGAAAGAATTTATCATTAAGAAAGGAGCTGAATATGCAGCTTGAACAATATATTAAAGCAGAACTGGAAAAGCCTGAAAAAGACATCCTCCTTATGACCCATATCGTGCTAGGCTACCCCTCCCTAGAGGTAAACCGTGAGGTGATTCAACAGATGGTGGATAACGGCGTGGAACTCATTGAGATGCAGATCCCCTTCTCCGAACCCATGGCCGATGGCCCAACCATCGTTCAGGCCAACCAGGAGGCACTGGAGACCGGTATCAGCGTGGCTGATTGTATGGCCTTTGGTAAAGAAATGTGTGCGACCCACGACATCTCTTTTCTGTTTATGACCTACTACAATATAATCTATAAATACGGGGTGGAGAATTTTTTCAGAAAATCAAAGGATTACGGCATCACCGGTTTTATTATTCCGGATCTTCCCCCGGAAGAGGGCCAGGAGTTTCTAGGCCTTGCAAAAAAATACGAAATTTCGCCCATCCTAATCTACGCCCCTACCTCAACCGATGAACGGATGCAAACCTTGGACTCCTATGCCGATGGTTTTATGTACTGTATCGCCAGAAAGGGAGTTACCGGCCAACAGACGGATTTTGACACCGAGTTTGACCACTATATCGGCAGATGCCGAGCCGCAACCAATCTGCCCCTTGCCGTGGGGTTTGGCATTAGTTCAAGGGAAGACATAACCTACCTCACCGGCAAGGCTGACATTGGCGTGATTGGTACAGCAACGATCAATCTGGTTAACAATGAGGGCGCGACAGCTGTGGGGCCTTTTATCAAGGGACTTAGAGGGTAAGGAAACAAGAGAACCATGTTTTATCGATAATACCCCTTGCCACATTCACTTAGATTAGGTAAAAACACTTTTTTTTGGACTTGTTAGATATGGGGACGGGTGACCTTGAAAGATTAGGTCAGCCACAAAGAGGGAAACGCAGGCTCATCCTGCATGGTGGATGTATTGACAGATGTCATTCGTGCTGAAGATTTAAAGAAACTCAAGAAGCAACCTAAAGTGCCAGCAAAGGAACGCCTTGTCCTATTTCGCGCACTCTTCGAAAAAGATGACGCTGTTCTTCTTGTCATCTCTGCCGACCCTGATTCCTTGGCCTCGGCCCTGGCCATCAAGTCCATTCTCCGTTACCGAGTTCGCACAATTACAGTGGTATACCCCAATGAAATCAGGCGCTTATCCAATATCGCCATGGTGGACTTGCTCAAGATAAAGGGTTCACGGGTTAAATCTATCGACCAGAGTGAATATGACAAGTTTATTATTGTCGACTCACAACCCTCCCACCATCCGCTGTTTAAGGATATCCAGTTTGACGCCATCATCGACCACCACCCCATCTCAGGGAACTGGCAGGCTCCATTTGTTGACTTGCGTCCCGACTACGGGTCTGTTGCCTCCATGATGGTGGAGTATATGCGGGCCGCTGAGATCAAGCCATCGGTAGCCATTGCCACCGCCCTGTTCTATGCCATCAAGGTGGATACCAGAAATTTTGAGAAGAAGGCCAAACTGGCAGACGCCATCAGCTTTCGCTATCTGTTCAACCTCGCCAATAAAAACCTGGTGCGCAAAATTGAACTATCCGAGATGCGCTTGTCCGAGCTTAATTATTTCAAAACTGCCTTCGACACGATGAAGGTCAGTAACAACCGGCTCTATGCCCACGTTGGGAGGGTGTTCAGCCCCGATGTGCTGGTGATTATTGCCGATTTTTTCAACCGGGTTCACCCGGTGAGCTGGGTCTTTATCTCCGGGATCCACGGTGAACGGCTAGTGGTGATATTTCGTTGCGATGGTTATCGTAAAAACGCCGGAACCCTTGCCGCCAAAGCCTTTGGCGAGATCGGTTCTGCCGGAGGTCACCGTGAAGCCGCTCGGGCCGAAGTCCCCCTCAAGAATCTTGATAAACACGATCAGGACTTTGACACCCAGACCCTGCGCCGCTTAACCAGAAGACATCTCTAACACCTCTGGAACGCACCCGCACACGCCACTCAGGCATTTGACAAAGTACCACCGTCTTTTTATAGTGTTCTCACACCTAATAATCAAATAGACGAGGCATCTTCAATGACCCCAAAAGTTATAGCCATGGCCGGCAAGGGCGGTACTGGTAAAACCACAACATCAGCCCTTATCATCAAGTATCTGCTTGAGAAGAAACTAACCCCTATCCTGGCGGTGGATGCCGACTCCAATGCCAACCTTAATGAACTTCTTGACCTGAAAGTTGGCACCACAATTGGCGAGATAAGAAAGGATCTGAAGGGAGATATCCCCTCAGGAATGACGCGGGATCAATTCATGGAGATGAAGATCCAACAATCCATCATCGAGGAATCGGGCTTTGACCTGATGGTGATGGGGATGCCGGATGGCCCCGGTTGCTATTGCTCAGCCAATCAGTATCTCGCCATGTCTATGGAACGCCTTGCCGAAAATTATCGTTATATTTTAGTGGATAATGAGGCTGGCATGGAACATTTAAGCCGTCTTAACCTACACACCATCGACCATCTATTTATTGTCTCCGACCCCTCGTCCCGAGGCATCCTTACAGCCCGGCGTATTGCTGAGATCACCGAACCATTAAAACTTGTGGTGAAAAACAAACACCTCATCGTCAACCGCACGCCAACCCCCCTTTCTCCCGAACTTGAAGCCAAGATCAAGGAGGCCGTTGAAGAATCCGATTTACCACTGGCCGGAATTTTCCCAGCCAGTGAAGAGTTGATTCATCAGGAAATCACCGGTGGCTCCTACCTTGAACTGAGTAACGATGTCCCCATGCTGAAAACGGCCTGGGCGGCTTTTGATAAAATTTTCACTTAACTTTAAGTAATTACCACCCAACTATCCACGGAAGTGAGGCTTTATCCTCACTTCCGTGGATAGTCAACCCGAAGGACTCCACCCCCCCAATCGACTCAGTTAGCCCCTACTACCTCTTGATATTAATCAGATCGTTGAGCATATCATCTGTTGTGGTGATGATTTTCGAGTTGGCCTGAAAACCACGCTGAACAGTGATAAGCTTAACAAACTCGGCACCAAGATCCACGTTCGACATCTCCAGGGCATTGGGGGCAATACTCCCCAAACCATTATCACCCGGAGCACCGGTGGTTGGTGCCCCAGAATCCGTTGTTTCGGTAAAGATATTACCACCCGCCTTGAATAAGCCGTGCAGATTGTTAAAATTCGCCAAAGCGACCTGGACCTTCTGGAGAACCTGGCCATTTGAGTAATGCCCAGTGACAACCCCTAAGGTATCCACCGACACCGATTGCAGGAATCCTGACGAAAAGCCGTCCTGGTCCTGAAATATAGTGGTGGAGGAGTTGGCATATTGCGTTGTTGATAACGCCTCGGGCCGGAAACGGTTACTCACCGTATCGCCCATCTGACTGCCATCTTCAGTGCCCACATCGGCAGGATGCACCTCAAAGGGTTGGCCTGTGCCAAAGGGTGTGGCAACACCACCGGAATAAACGATATCTGAAATAGTCAAGGCACTGCTACGGGTTGAGGTATCGGCAACCCAATCAGTCATAATCAAACGACCAGACGGGTCAACACGCGCCTCAGCCTGAAAGGTAAACTCAACCCAGTCAAGCAGATCCTGTACGGTACCTGTGGCAATTCCGGCGGTGGGTGACCAGAACAGGTTCGACCCGGCGGCCTGCACCGTGAAACGACCATTACCATTGGCAACAGAAACATTTGTGGCACTGCCAGTCGCGCCAAAGGTTCCGGTAAAATCAATTTGTGTCCCGACTATTATCTCGGTCAGATTACCGGCACCACCATTACCGGCCTCATCATACACCGCACTCCACGGCGTCTGCGCGGTTATCGCCGGAACCGTACCACTATTAGTCGATAAACCCCGACTGATTGAGACAATTTGTTGTTTTGAGGTAGTAACATTAACATTGCCCCGGTAGGCTGGTTGCATAGGGTTAATGGTGGTTCCTGTGGCCGGGAATGCCCAAGGACTGGCACCATTACCACTATTATCAGTAATACTTGCGGTGACATTAAGCAAACTGGCTCCAGGGGTATCATCAATTACCCGCAGACGCCCCTGGCTGTCAATATTTGCTGTCACAACACCGGAGCCACCATAATTGGCCTCAAGCCAGGTGAGTAACGTCTGGACAGTGTCACCCGCACCCACCGTAAAAGTACCACCACCGGCACCACCATCTGCCGCAGTACCACCAAAGACAAGATCATCATTTACACCTATGGCAATCTGCGGCGACTGGCGATCAAAAACCGAGGTCAATTCTGTTGTCGCCACGGCAGCGCCACCACCGAGGGCAGAAGAGACACCTTCAGTGGTTAAAAAGAAAGAGTTAAAGGTCTCCTGGGATCCACCGAAGGGTATCGATTGATTTCCCGAAATAGTATAGAAGTTGGTGACACTTAAGGCTGAGTCACCCTGGGTTGAGTCGGTCAAGCGCAAACGACCACCACTATCAATTTCAGCATTCACCCCGAAGGTTGTATGTATAGCATCCAGTAAATTCTGCACCGTGTTGGTTCCATTCACCTCATAGACGAGGGGTGGTATTCGCACGCCATTATGATCAAAACCTTCAAAAACAAACCTGTCACCTGTCTCCATGGCATTACCATTGACATCATAGACCGAGTTCCACTGGGTTTGTGAGTTGATAACAGCGCCGGAATTTGTATCACTTACGGCTCCGGCATCACTCACTATAATCTGCGGTTGAGTGGAGGTCTGCGCCCCGTAAACAGCACCAAGATTAAGACGGATGGTCGGATTAATGACCGGCGGATTACGGGTATAATCAATGGGTTCACCTGTAAAATTTGCATCAAAACTATAATAACTATCCTCAGTGCTGAGAACGATACGGTTCTCATTCAAGGCCGGATCAACCTGGCCGTCAGGGGGAACCTGCCAGGCATCCATGGTATCGATCTCTCCGGAGGTGGTGAAATTAACCACGCCATACATCAAGGCCCCTGCACCCCGATGCACGGTATAGTCATATTGCGTGTACGGGGCAAACATCTGTTGCTGATTGATCGTCAAATTGCGCTTATCCTCGGTGGGATCGGCGGTCACCAAAAATTCCCATTCATTTTCATTTGTCGTTTTATCAAAATAAACGGATAAATCGTGGGCTGCACCCTGGGAATCATACACCTTGATGGAGCTGGTGTATTCAAAGCGAGTGGAATCAATAGCTGCCGACGGAGGGGTGCTTGCAACATTTGTGGCGTTCCAGCTCTCAAAGAGGCGTTCCTCATTCGTTTCCTCGGCAATACGGGAATCGAGATTGGTAATAAGCTCCACCGTCTGGGTAGTAACTGGAGGGGTTGATTTACCGATATTAAGATCACCGATGGTTCCAGCTCGGTCCCCATCACTTGAAAGGGTCCAGCCCTGGACAAAATAGCCCATGGGGTTAACGAGATTACCCTCAAGATCAAAACCAAACTCACCAGCCCGTGAATATTTATCGGCAACAGAGCTATCCCCCGAGCGCAACATAAAGAAACCCTGGCCACCAATGGCCATATCCGTAGCCGATGACGATGACTCAAAGGACCCCTGGGCGAAGAGACCATTTACAGTGGACAGGGTCACACCACGACCAACCTGCTTTGCCCCTGATGCCGTGGATACCGATTGCGACAAGACGTCCTGGAAGGTTGAACGACTGGACTTAAAGGCGACAGTATTCACATTTGCCACGTTGTCACCGAGAACACTCATGGCGTCGCCCATGGTGGTGAGACCTGAAATTGATGAGTACAACGAACTTGAAATTGCCATGATGACTCCTCCTAAACTTTATTTCTCTTTAGAAAAGTGATTTCCATTTATATTTTTGCAAATATCTCTGTATCTAGATGAGACAACCCCCTCTCACCCATAGTTTTGCGCTTTAAAACAAGTTAAATAACCCCGAGTACTGCACCAACCTCAGCAGGCACCTGGTTATCAAGCACAAGCATGGCCGTACCCGTGGCATAGTCAACCCCGGTTACCTTGCCTGCAACACTATAGTCCACTTGTACCTGTTGACCTGACGCCGTGTAGGCCTTTATATCAAAGGTATAGGCCCCATCCCCCACCTCAGCTCCCATGGTGTCCGTGCCATCCCACTCAAGGGGGTGGCTACCAAGGCTAAGGGCCCCTAAATCCTCGAGCATGACCAGCTTACCGCCAGCATCCCTAATCTCAAGAAAGGCAGAATCGGCATCTTCAGCAAGCACAAACTCACCAGTGCCTATATCAGTGCCATTAACCCCAATACTATTGCCAACAACCCGCACTTCCTGGTCGAGCAAAGTCAGGAGCTGGAGATTGTTCTGTGAGGTTGAATACTCCAAAAGGTCTTCAATATTATCGGCCATCCTGTTGGTGGCTTCCATATTGGAAAACTCTGCCATCTGGGACGCCATTTCTGCGTTATCCATCGGATCCATTGGATCCTGATACTGGAGTTCCGCTAGAAACAACTTCATAAAATCGGCCTGATCAAGATCCGCCTTGCCTGTGGTCTTCATGCCACCAGTATCCACTGTCGGAATACCTGATATCGCTGATATCGCCATAATTAGATCCTCTAAATCATCCATTAAACCTACGTCAATAAATAGCCCGAAGGGCATAAAGGGCCGTAACAAAACACCATTCACCGGCCAAGTTATTTTGTAACGGCCCTAAACGAAGAGATTGACCCCCTGCTCGGGGTTTGCATATTGTTCCTTAAGGCCGTGATGGTATAAAATGGCATCGGGGATATCCTCCAACGTCTCCGCCTGCAGACGTTCCCCCGACCAGGCCACCTCGAAACGTTGAAAGGCCTCAGAGGGGTCATCCTGCCCCCCCACCGACACATTTAAAGCACCCAGATCAAAGCCCTTTTGTTCCATCTCCTGACGAAACTCGTCCATTGAAGTCTCAAGGGTCTCCTTCACTCTGGAATTGGCAATACTAAAATGAGCGGATATTTCGCCCCCCTTCAGCACCAGGTCAACCTTCACATCACCAAGTTCAACGGGATGGAGGCGCAGGGTCAAATGATGCTCACCATTCTTCACCCCCCGCGCAACGGCCAGGGAGAGTTGGTTGAAAATCTGTTGTTGTTGCTGAGTTGAGAAATGCCGGGTGGGTGCGGGTTGATCGCTGGCATTATTAGCCGCAATGGCCTGGTCAACAGACTGGGGCTGAGTGGTACTGGCTATGCCGGTATGAACGGAGGTCGTCTGAGCTGTTGCGGTGGACGCGTCCGGCACCACACTCCCCTCCACCACACGACCAGTCTGCACCTTGATATTATCGGCATCCATCCCGGTCAGGCTGGCTAAACGCTCGGAAACTCCTGCCCGCCATTTCTCCACGTCCTCTCCTAAAAGACTCTCCTCCTGAGCCCGCCCCTCATCAAAGCGTTTCTGCATATCATCAAGCATAGCCACCAGGTTTTTATACACATCGACCAAGGAATTTTGGACAAGAGGAGCAATCCCGGCACTTTTATCAACAAATGTCGCCGACTGCATAACCAATTCAAGATCTTTCAAGAAGGCGGCAAGGTCAACCTTGGGGGCAGCCATTTGCGCCTGGGTTACCCCTTCTTCAAGAATATTCTGCAGACGCTCAAGACTCAGCACAACCTCTCTGCCAAGCAGGGGTTCAGGCAACAATTCCAACTGCCCCCCCAGGCTAAGGCCGATCTTGCTGAGAAGATCCTGTAAGCCCTCCACCTCAGCCTCCGAGAGAGTCACGGGCAGTAGCGCCCCTGATTCAGTCTCATTAGCCAATAAAACAGTCAAGGCCTCGTGTAACTTACCAAGATCTATCTGCCCATCCCCCACAAGTACCTTATTAGTAAGGGTTGCCAGTTGCTCCTGGCTCATACCCATTTTGGTGAGGAGAGACTCAAGCTGGGGCAACTCCGTTTCCGGAACCAGTACCCCGGCATCTGGTTTAAAGCCCTCAAAATGTCCCTGCAATGCCTGAAAAAAAGAAGGTAGATCAAGGGAACCATCCTCAGCCTGAAAGCGCTCCGTAAGAGCAATGAGATCCACCTCACTCATCCCAGCATTTGCAGCTAGACCCTGAAAAAAGTCCTGCCCGTCAATGTCTGTCACCCACTCACCGACCCCAAGACCATTGTCCTGGGCAACCTGTTGCAGATCCTGCATGAATAACGCCAGAAACTCAGCAGCCGTACTGTCACGCCCCGCATCATTATCTGCCTTCTCCGCGCGCTGTTCCTTGCCGCTAACTCTTTCGACAGACTCACGCCTTGCCTCCCTCTGCGCTACCCCCACCTTGTCATTATGGGCACGCTGCCCCTGGAGCTTACGGTCAAGATGGTCTGAAAATTTATCCCCCGAGGGTATTTCCACCTTCACAGGTGGAGCGGAACGCTCTATCCCACCCATGGGAAGGACTGGATTCATTATATTTGCCACGGACAGCCTCCATTTCACAGTTATGAACTACGGTTATTCTTTCCGGTCTGCCCTTCTAAACAGCAACGGCTGTGCCAAGGAATGGCACAGCCGTTTAAAAATATTTACAGTATTATTTTACTCATAATTCCAGAGTGTTACAAAGATCAACCGCCTCCATTACAAATATGAAACTTTCACCATGGGCAAGTTTTACCTACCGCCACGGTGAACTTTAGGGCAACCCTGTTATCCGGTGGTATGACTCGCATCAGTTAAAACTTCAACAAAGAAAGCTATGATTCGAAAATCTTCAGCATCTTCTGCTGGGATTATGATGTCTTCATACTCAGGATTAATTGGAGAAAGGGTAATCGCCGCATGTTGCCAACTGCCATCGGGTGTGCTTGTTTTTTGGGAATGGTAGGTCTTGACGGTATAGCTTGCCCCGGTATCCTGGTCAGCAATGTCCGTTTTTTGGGCAAGGACGATTTTACCATTCCTACTGCCAGCAACTTCAAATGAAAATAGGCAATAGGCCCCATCAGGGATAACTGGCTCCATAGATTTTCCCTTAATTTGGGCAACAAACATGGCCGGGATGAGGACTCTTTTACTGGTCAAGCCATGAACCATGAACCATGACTCTGGTGTAAGTGATCCTGAGCCATTTCGGTTAAACTATTGGATCGCTCAAACCCTGTGGGGGTATACCCTTTGTTTTTTAACCACAGCAAATCACGCCCTGAACCACAGCCAATATCCAGAATTGTTGCTTTTGGTTTTAACAAAGCTATGAGGGGATCTAAAAAGGACTGCGGATCAATGGCAACGGTGTCAGTGAAGTATTGCTGGTGGTATTTTTCGTAAAAGTCTTTCATGGTGTGGTGGCTCAAGAGGCGGGTTAGAGGTGAAAAAACATACCCGATCCCGTTAAACCTGGGACTCTCTTAATGCGGTTATGCCAACACTGCCCTCACCACGAGATGTCGTAGGCTGGACGGGTTTTCTTTTTAGCATTTTTTTCATATTGCGCCCTCTGCCTTAAATACAAATTTAGTTAACCGCTAGACCTGTTTTAATAATTTCCCTTACGAAAGGATCGTTATTATCAAAGGTCTTTAAATTAAAAGGCATTGGCTCAAAACGATCATCAATCTCCGTTGCTATTTCTGTAAGTCGTACTCGCTCTTCCAATCGATCATCACCTATCTGCGGCGAAACAATAGCAAGGTCAATATCACTCCACTGATCGTTCCTTCCAGTAACAAAAGAACCAAAAAGATAGGCTTTATTAATGGAGATTCCTTGGGCACGAAGTTTATCAAGGAATAATTGAATATTTTTCTGAACTAGAGCATCGATTTCAACCATACAAATATCTCCTTAATGGTTTGGATTTCAGCTTCACTAAACTCCTTGGTGCATTTTCTCCTAAACTCTCTCTTATAATCTGGATATCTTGTCTCAAGATTGAATGCTGTGATTCTTATTAGATCACGCTTCTGCTGGTCTGTTATATCAAGTAAAGCAGCCTTTGCGAGTCGCAGTAAATTATGGGATCTTGGCACGTCTTTGTCGATATTCTGTACAAAAATCGCTTTAATGATTTTTTCCACAGCAAGGTGTCCAAAAAAATCGTATTGCAAGAAATGTCAGCTGGCTGACAATGGTGGATCTGCTGGTTTGCCACAACAAGAGAGGTGATGGATATTAAGGTTTTTATCTTGGCTATCCTTGACACCACACCCTGCTTATTTTAAGATAATGCCTATAGTTAAAATAACGCCAACGACTATTTTAGGATAAAATCAAACAATGCAGCGAAAAAAAACAGGTCGATACGTCACCATTTCAACGGTTGGAGAGCAGGCAGAAGCCTTTATTCCTGCGCCGTTGCCGCCAGAACCGTCAATTGAGTGGACACCAGAGTTGCGAGGGAAATTTGACCAGGCTCTGCTTGCCCTCGGTCGTTTAGACAGTATTTCCACCTTTCTTCCTGATATTTCCCTATTCCTCTATATGTATGTTCGTAAGGAGGCCGTTCTCTCATCAATGATTGAGGGAACACAATCCTCCCTTTCTGACCTTCTCCTGTTCGAGCTGGATGTTGAACCTGGGGTTCCACTGAATGATGTGCAGGAGGTGAGCAACTATGTGGCCGCCTTGGATCATGGTCTTAAACGGTTGATAGGTGGTTTCCCCTTATCTTTACGACTCGTTAGAGAGATGCATGGAGTGTTGCTCTCTAAAGGGCGTGGGGCCAACCAGACCCCAGGTGAATTTCGCCGAACCCAGAACTGGATAGGGGGCACACGGCCTGGCAACGCTACTTTTGTTCCTCCGCCAGCCAAAGAGATGATGGATTGTATGGCTGATCTGGAGTTGTTTCTCCATAATCAACCTGAAACGACTTCATCTTTGCTAAAGGCGGCCCTTGCCCATGTCCAGTTTGAAACAATTCACCCTTTTTTAGATGGTAATGGACGTCTTGGGCGCTTGTTGATCACCTTACTCTTATGTGAAGAAAAGGTACTCAAAGAACCAATGCTTTATTTGAGTCTCTATTTCAAGACCCATCGCCAATATTATTATCAACTGCTAAATGAGGTGCGTTTAACAGGGAATTGGGAATCTTGGCTTGAGTTTTTTGCCGAGGCAGTTAGCGCTACTGCAAATCAGGCTGTGGACACGGCCACAAAACTTGTTGATCTTGTAAGTGCTGATCGGGCTAAAGTGGGTAGTCTTGGTAGAGCTGCACCAGCAACTTTACAAATTCATCAGGCAATAATTTCACAACCTATTACAAGTTCTGGTTGGTTAGTGAAAAAAACAGGCATCACCCCCGCAACAGTAAATAAATGTCTGGCGAGCTTGGTTCATTTAGGAATTGTTAAAGAATTGACAGCCCGCAAGCGCAATCGAATTTTCAGCTATGGGCAATATCTGGAAATTATGAATCAAGGGACTGAGTTGCCTAGTTGAAAGAGCTCTTTATGAGGCAGGTGAAAATGAAAAAAGGGTTTTAACCTCTCGGCTAAAACCCTTTAGGGTACTACTTGGTCGGGATGAGAGGATTCGAACCTCCGACCACCTGGCCCCCAGCCAGATGCGCTACCAGACTGCGCTACATCCCGATATTCTTTTTTCTACTTCGTCCCTTCGAGCAGATCCAGCACTGATTGCAGATCCTGTTTTATTTCAGCTAGCAAGGAGTCACGTCCACCCTTTGAGGGAGGCGGGGTTGCCACGGGCTGAATGGGTAAACAGGCTCTATTAGTGCTTAAAAACTTCTTCGCTCCGGCAATGGTCAAGCCATCACTCTTAAGCAACTTTAACAGGCGAAAATAATATTCAACATCAACCCGGCGGTACAAGCGTTGCTTTGAGCCGACGCGTTTTGGGCGGATAAACTGCTTGAATTCCGATTCCCAGAACCGGACAACATGGGCTTTTAACCCTGTGAGTTTACACACCTCACCAATCTTGAAATAGGTCTTGTCTGGAATATCTGCGTTGATGCAGCCCTGCCCGAAAGACTCTGTCATAGAATGGCCACCCAAAGGTTTGTAAATCGCACTTCAAACAGACAAAAAGACTCCCATTAACAAATAATAATGTATCAGGAGTTGATCTGCTCGCGCAAGCCCTTACTGGCCTTGAAGGTGACCATGGAACGCTTGGAAATCTCCATGGTGTCACCAGTCCGGGGGTTACGACCGATACGGGAACTCTTCTTCCGCACGGTGAAGGTCCCAAACTGAACAATCTTTATGGTATCTTCCTTAAGCAAGGTCTGTCGCAAAATGGTGAAGACCGAGTCCACCAGTTCCCCAGCACTGCGCTGTGACAATCCTAATTTTTCGTTAATTGTTCGCGCTAGATCCTTACGGGTCAGATTGGAACGTTTCATATCCCTATACCTCTCTCAAACGTCCGTCAAAACGAGACAAGACTGCGTCAGTAATACGGTTGTGAATTTTGGTCACAGCCTTTTCTTTTAATGTTTGTTTCTCAGACCTGTAGGTAACAGATATCGCCACAGATTTAAACCCTTCAGCAACATTTCCCCCTCATACACGTCAAATAATTCCACCGACTGCATATTTTTCTCTTTCCGCTCACGGATCAACGCCACAACGTCAGCACTGGCAACACTCTTAGCCACAACAATGGCAATATCCCGCTGTACAGAAGGATATTTCGGTAGAGACGTGAATTGTTTGGCAGAACCTGTCAGGCTCACCAGGACATCAAGGCTGAGATCGACATAATAGACATCCTGCTTAATACCGAACCGCTTAAGACATTCAGGATTAAAATGAGACACCGTACCAACTAATGCGCCATCCGCCTCAAGACGAATATGTTGACTGCCATTGTACGCTTCACCCTGATCACCAATTACTTCAACAACCTGCTCAAGGCGCAACTCGGAAAGAACAGATTGTGCGATACCCTTGGCATCAAAGATGTCCAGTGAATCCTGGCCAAAATAAAGCGGCGTGGCATGACCGAAGCGTTTGCCGGACAAAACCACAGCAAGGCGCAACTCTTCAGCCGGTTGTTGACCACTGGCCTTTGGGCGAAAAACCTTACCCGTTTCAAACAGGCGAATATCCGTATTTTGATGATTGATGTTCCGGCGTACATTCTCAAGCAACCCCGGCAGCAGGGAACACCGCATCACAGACTGTTCCTCGGTGAGCGGATTTAACAGCGCCACCTGCTTGCGCCACTCGTGATCCTCTGGCAAGCCGAGATAGTCGGCATGGAGCGGTGAAACAAAGGAGTAATTGATAGCCTCATAACAACTCTGGCTGATCAACACATCGGTCACCTTCTTTTTCAGGATACGTTTTGGATCCTGGGAGGCAAAGGACATAGGAACCACTGGCAGGGTCGTACCCACCTCGTTATAACCAAAGAGGCGGGCAATTTCTTCCACCAGATCGGCCTCACGTTCAATATCAATCCGAAAGGATGGTGGAGTAACGCCCAGGGTATCCCCGTCAATCTCGCGCACCGTCATCTCTATACCAAGGAGATAATCCCGCATTGCCTCAAGGCTTAAGGACGTGCCAAGGATCTCATTGGTGCGCCCAACCCGCAGGCTATATTCACCAGGGTCAGATACACCAGACGCAAGATCAATACCTCCGGCATCAACCGTGCCACCGCTAATGTCCTCAAGTATTGCAACCAGACGCTGCATGGCGATTGGCGCAAGCTCAGGATCAACCCCCCGTTCAAAACGATATGAGGCATCGGTGCCGATATTAAGATTCCGCGCAGTTTTGCGGACAGATACGGCGTTAAAACAGGCTGATTCAAGGAGTATCTCGGTGGTGGCATCATCAATCTCGGAATTGCTCCCGCCCATTACCCCAGCCACAGCAACTGCTTTTTTTGCATCAGCAATAACCAGCATGGACGGGTTAAGCTCACGTTCACCACCATCAAGGGTGGTAATGGTCTCACCCTCCTGTGCCGGTCTGACAATAATCTTCTGCCCGGCAAGTTTGCCAAGATCAAAGCCGTGCATGGGCTGACCATATTCATACATCACAAAATTTGTGGCATCGACAACGTTGTTTATTGGCCTGAGGCCCACGCCAAGCAGACGTTTTTGCAACCACCAGGGAGACGGGGCAACCGTAACGCCAGTCATTCTGCGCGCCACATAGCGCGGACAGAGAACATCATCGACAACCTGCACCGAAAAGGCATCGCTCGCGGTTAATTCCGGTAATTGTCCAGGATCAACAGGATGCTTAAGCTTAGCGCCACACATCCCGGCAACCTCACGAGCCGTACCAATCACCGAAGCGCAATCTGGACGATTCGGGGTAAGGTCAACCTCGATCAAGGTATCAGCAAGACCCATGGCCTCGTTAAACGAAGTGCCGGAAACCAGGCCATCCTCAAGCTCGATAATGCCATCCGCATCATCAGCAAGCTGTAATTCTTTGGTGGAACAGAGCATCCCTTCGGAAACCTGACCCCGAATCTTACCCTTTTTAATCTTGAAATTTCCCGGCAACACACAGCCTGGCAGAGCCACCGCGGTCACAAGCCCCGCTCTGGCATTAGGCGCGCCACAAACAATCGTCTTGACCTCATCCCCCACCTCAACCTCACAGACCTGCAAGCGATCGGCATCAGGGTGCGGGTTTGCACTGAGAATTTTGGCAATCTTTACGTCTTTAAGATCAGTGAAAAGTTCGGTAACGGCATCCACTTCGAGACCGGCCATGGTCAAGCGATCAGCCAGATCCTGAGGGATGTAATCGAAATCAATATATTGTTTGAGCCAATCGACAGTGAATTTCATTTTTTATAATGAGGGGCAGAGGTGAGATAAGGAGTACAACATCTTTTTAAACCACGAAGGCACGAAGGACACGAAGTAGCTCTGCTTTACATCTTCGTGTCCTTCGTGCCTTCGGTGTCTACGCGTACCTGTGGTTCATTCGAACCTTTTAACAGTTAGACATTAAAACTGTCTTAAAAATCGCAGGTCATTCTCGTAGTACAGACGGATATCATTAATCCCGTATTTTAGCATGGCGATCCGTTCGATCCCCAAACCAAAGGCAAAGCCAGAGTACACATCAGGATCATAATTGACCTTTTTAAACACCTCGGGATCAATCATACCAGCCCCAAGAATCTCAAGCCAACCGGTCTGTTTACATACCCGGCAACCTTTACTTCCACACATCACACAACCGATATCCACCTCGGCAGAGGGTTCGGTGAAAGGAAAAAATGAGGGGCGAAAACGAATGGGGATGGAATCGTCAAACATCTTGGCGATAAAAACCGACAGCACACCTTTCAGATCAGCAAAGGAGACCTTCTTATCAACCAGAAAACCTTCAACCTGATGAAACATGGGGGTGTGGGTGATATCAGAATCGCAACGATAGACCTTGCCCGGCGCGATGACCTTCAGCGGTGGTTCCTGCGTCTCCATGACCCGCGCCTGCATGGGTGAGGTGTGGGTGCGAAGGAGGATGGAATCATCCACATAAAAGGTATCATGCATATCCCGGGCAGGATGATGGGGCGGAATGTTGAGGGCTTCAAAATTATAGAAGTCTGTCTCAATATCCGGCCCTTCGGCCACGGTGAAACCCAAACCTTCAAAGATCCCGCAGACCTCTTCCATGATCTGGGTTACCGGATGGAGCTTACCATTCGCCTGGGTTCTACCGGGAAGAGAGAGATCGACACCATCCCCGTCACCACTGTGGGCGGCAACAAGGGATCGTCTCTTCTCATCAAAAAGATCCTGAAGATCCTTTTTAATACTGTTAGCCAACTGACCAAGCCGCGGGCGATCATCCTTGGCAACCTTGCCAAGTTCACGCATGAGACCTGAAAACGGACTTTTACGACCAAAGTATTTGATCCGGAATTGCTCGATATCATCGGCGTTTTTCAGGACGTCAAGATCAGCTAAGGCATCACCTTTCAGCTGTTGTAATGCTTCTTCCATTAGAACTTAATTGGTCGCAAGCTTAACAACGGCGGCAAAGGCGTTAGGATCAAGAATAGCCATATTGGATAACGACTTACGATCAAGATCAACCTCAACTTTCTTCAGGCCACCCATCAGACGGGAATAGTTGGTGCCGTTTAATTTGGCTGCCGCTGAAATACGGGCAATCCACAGACGACGAAAATCTCTTTTCTTGGTACTCCGATCGCGATAGGCATATTGTAATGCTTTATCAACCGCTTCGGTGGCTGAACGGAATAATCTCGAACGACCGCCACGATAACCTTTGGCGAGCTTCAACACTCTATTTCTTCTGCGGCGTGCTTTAAAACCGCGGGCAACTCTAGGCATGGTAATCTCCTTAACCAGGCTTAACTGAACTTTGACAGACTCAGGAAGATCCCGACTTTACGGGATCAAAAAAACAAATGGATGCTCATTAAAAGAATGAACCATCCATTTAAAAACAATCAACGAAAGGATCTCCCTCCGTCAATTACATATACGGAAGCATCTGCTTTACAGCTTTAACGCTTGATGCGTCAACCAGACCGGCCTTACGAAGATTTCTCTTACGCTTGGTGGATTTCTTGGTCAAGATATGGCTCGTATACGCCTTTGCTCTTTTAATTTTACCAGAACCGGTCGCCTTAAAACGTTTGGCGGCGCCTCTTTTGGTTTTCATCTTAGGCATGAAAGCCTCCTCTATATTGTTAAGTGCA
The DNA here is from genome assembly GCA_024277655.1 of Deltaproteobacteria bacterium. Classification (GTDB taxonomy): domain Bacteria; phylum Desulfobacterota; class Desulfobulbia; order Desulfobulbales; family SURF-16; genus JAJRUT01. The sequence goes on from JAJRUT010000036.1 coordinate 32,429, forward strand.
TCATCAAATTTAAAACGTAAAACACCACAGAAAAACTATGGTCTAAAAAAAACAGAGATATCCTCTAACACATTTTCGAAAATGAGGGAAGAGATGTGTTCAAAAGAATAAAAAAACATTCCCCCGAAGCTACAAAAAACACAGGGAGGAAAAAATCTCAGAGTAATTAATGCTGAAACAAACGGTCACCTACAATTGACACGAGCGCCCTTACTTCTTGTTGGGCGCTACCATCATGACCATCTGCCGACCTTCCATACCTGGAGGCTGAATCACAACACCATCGTCACCAATCTCTTTGACTACCTTATCAAGGACAGCACGACCAATGGTCTGGGCATAAACAATCTCACGGCCACGGAAACGCAAGGTGACCTTAACCTTGTTGTTCCTGCCGAGGAATTTTTTGATGTTCTTGACCTTGAAGTCAAGATCATGCTTTTCCGTTTTTGGCCGAAGTTTAATCTCTTTTACTTCAACAACAGATTGCTTTTTCTTGGCCTCAGCTGCCTTTTTGGATTGCTCGTACCGATACTTACCATAATCCATAATGCGACAGACAGGAGGCTTGGCATTGGCCGACACTTCCACCAAGTCAAGACCTGACTCTTCAGCTTTGGCGAGCGCCTCACGGGTATCAAGAACACCAACCTGTTCACCGTCTGCATCAATCACCCTGACTTCACGTACACGGATCTGACTATTAATTCTTGCTCGTACTTCCCGTGTCTGTTTAACACTCTTTCTTCTTTTAATGCCTACACCTCTGATATTTTTTAATTTTACGTCTCATGTCAAAGACGCAAGAATAAAAGAGAACAAAGAACAAAAAGAAGTTCAGCCGATCTGCCGCCTTACACGGTATCAACCTCTCCCCTCTCCCTTCTCAATTCACAACTTCACAATTTCCTGCTTTCCCATGCTCTTATCCGACTCACGATTGATCAATTCCGTGAACTCCGTGACACTCATGGGATCCAAATTCTTACCAGAACGCAGACGCACCGTAACCGTCTGATTCTCCACTTCCTTATCACCAATAATAACCATATATGGAATCTTTTCCATCTGCGCTTCACGAATCTTGAAGTTAAGTTTTTCGTTACGCACATCTTTTTTAACCCGTACACCGGCCTTTCGCAGAGCCTTGTAGACCGAGTCAGTATAGTCTAGCTGACTATCGGTGATGTTTAGGATCATGGCCTGTACAGGAGCAAGCCACAGGGGAAAGGCCCCGGCATAATGCTCAATGAGTACCCCAAAGAAACGCTCCAGGGAACCCATTAACGCCCGGTGAATCATGATGGGCTGATGCTCTTTGCCATCCTCAGCAGTGTAGCTTATTTTAAAGCGTTCAGGCAGGTTAAAATCCACCTGGATGGTGGAACATTGCCAGGATCGGCCAATTACATCTTTAATCTTGATATCAATCTTTGGCCCATAAAAAACGCCCTCTCCAGGATCAACCTCGTAGGATAACCCCTTCTTGTCAAGGGCCGACTTCAATGCCTCAGTGGCCTTGTCCCAGTTCTCGTCACTACCCACCGATTTTTCAGGCCGGGTGGAGAGATACACCTCAAACTCAGTGAAACCAAAGGTTTCAAGGATTTGCAGGTTCAAATCAAGGATATTATAAATCTCGTCATCCAGCTGACGGGGTAAAACAAAGATGTGGGCATCATCCTGGGTAAACCCGCGCACCCGCATAAGCCCCTGCAAGGCTCCGGTCCGCTCATAACGATAGACGTTACCAAGCTCACACCAACGAATCGGAAATTCCCGATAACTGCGTTTCTTGGCCTGATAAATAGCGATATGAAACGGGCAGTTCATCGGTTTTAACTGATACTCAACCCCATCAACATCCATGGGGGAGAACATATCATCTGCATAAAAATCAAGATGACCACTGGTGGCCCACAGATCGCGCTTGGCGATATGGGGGGTGTACAGCAGTTCATAGTCATTTTTATAATGCTCTTCCCGCCAGAAATCTTCAATGAGACGTCGAATCAGGGCACCTTTGGGCAACCACAGGGCAAAACCTGAACCGATCCGATCATCAATGGTGAACAGTTCAAGCTCGCGCCCAAGTTTACGGTGATCCCGTTTCTTGGCCTCTTCAAGCATATTTAAATATTTCTTCAACTCTTTGGGGTTGAAGAAGGCCGTGCCGTACAGACGCTGGAGCATGGGACGTTTTTCATCCCCTCGCCAGTAAGCCCCGGCCAGACGCATTATTTTAAAGGCCCGCATCAGCCCCGTATGGGGAATATGCGGCCCGCGACAGAGGTCAATAAAACTGCCCTGAGTGTAGAAACTGATCTCTTCACCATCTGGCAATTCCTCAAGCAGCTCAACCTTATATTCCTGATTACGCTCCTTGAAATAGGCGATGGCCTCATCACGCTCCATGGTCTTGCGCTCGAAAGGAATATTACCACCGACGATCTGCTGCACCTTTTTCTCAATGGCCTCAAAGTCATCGGGAGTAAAGGGCTCCTGTTTATCAAAATCGTAATAAAATCCATCAGCAGTGGCTGGGCCAATGGCGACCTTAACCTCATCCCCGAAAAGCTCAACCACGGCCTGGGCCATGATATGGGCAGCAGAATGACGCAACAGAGCAAGCCCTGCATCGCTGTCTTTCACGACCAGCTCAAGGGAGACATCTGCCGTTAAAGGGGTAGATAAATCAAGCATTACCTCTCCATCCTGAACGGCAAGGGTCTTTTTCCTCTCCTTGGAGGAACAGATATCCTTCACCACCTCAAGGGCGGTCACGCCTGAATCAAAGGATGCGGTTTTACCAGCGATGGAAATTTCGATTTGAGCCATGTCAATCCACGTATCACTTATACAAAAAACTCCGCAACCCCCTTTGGGCATCACGAAGTTTTAATTTTTTGGTAGACCCGGGCGGGATTGAACCGCCGACCCCTACAGTGTCAGTGTAGTGCTCTCCCACTGAGCTACGAGTCTATATGTACGTCCTGAAAACAGTTATTCAGGAAATCATTAAATTTATGATCATACCTTATAAAAAGGAATTCACTTAAAATCAAAGGGAATCTAGATACCAACAAAGAAAAAAACTGTCAACGGAAAAGGTCAGGCATTGATCCGGCAAACACCCTATGTATCATGCCTTTTGCCGACTCCGTATCGCACTGGCCAAGGTCAACTCATCCGCATACTTAATATCCATGCCCATGGGAATCCCACAGGCAAGACGGGTCACTTTAACGCCGGTGGACTGCAAGCGGTTCACCAAATAGGACGCAGTGGCCTCCCCAGGAACAGTTGAACTTGTGGCAATCAGCACCTCTTCAACCTCCTGATTACGCACCCTGGTAACCAGCGCATCAACCTTGATTTCACCGGGCCCGATACCATCCATGGGGGATAAAACACCGTGCAGGATATGGTACTTCCCCTTATATGTCCCTGTCTTCTCTATGGCCATAAGATCACCGGGCTCCTCCACCACACAGACCTGCTTGGGGTCGCGCCGGGTATCGGCACAGATGGCGCACGGATCCTGCTCGGAAAAGGCAAAGCAATTGGAGCAGAGCCTGATAGACTCATGCAGACCTTGAATATCCCGGGCCAAACCACGGGCCTCAGCCACCGGTTTGCGCAAAAGGTGCAGAGCCAGACGGGTTGCTGTTTTTTGGCCGATGCCAGGGAGCTTTCTCAAGCTTTCGATCAGTTTTTCCAGGGCTTGCGGTACGACATTGATGGACATGGTGTGAGCGGTTTACGGTTAAGTTGTTTACTTAAAAAAATACCGGGCATTCTCGTTTTTTGCACGGCTAAAGCCGTACGTCCGGTTCCTCGAGCATAACTTTACTGGTTATTTCTTATCAATCCCCGATCTCAACTTCTCAAAAATCAACCAAACATATTGGGAATATCAAGCCCCATACCACCAGTGAGTTTGCCCATCTCGGCCTGAATCATCTCTTTGGCCTGGCCCATGGCCTCATTGACGGCAGCAACCACAAGATCCTGTAACATTCCCGGATCATCGGGGTTGATTACCTCTTTATCAATAGTGAGACTTACCACATCGTGCTTACCATTCACCACAGCGGTAACCATGCCACCACCCACGGTGGCGGTTACGGTTTTCTTGGCGACTTCGGCCTGCATCTCTGTCATTTTATGTTGGAACTGCTGAGCCTGTTCCATAATTTTCGACATATCCATAAGCTTATCCCTCTTTTTTCTGGTGTTTTAATGACCACGTTTACTTTTTATTTTTTTGTGTTTTTTGTGCGCGGTTAAAGCCGCACGTCCGTTGGTTCTCTAGTAAGGGGAAGAGTTTACACCCTGGCCTACCTAAACTTAGGTCCGGTGCGAATCCCCACAACCTTGCCGTCAAAGATATCCGTGACCAATTCCACCAGCGGGTCACTGGCCAATGCCCGGCGTTCCTCCCTGGGACTTGTACCCTCGCCATCATCCGAATGGGTTCCAAGAGCACAGACATCCACCACCATTTCTGCCTGGAAAAAATCCTGGGAATAGGTGGTAAGGGCCTGAAGGTTATCCCGCTCGGACAACACGGTGCAATCCGCAGGATTATCAAAACGAATCAACAACTTATCCCCTTCCAAACGGGGGTTATCACAGAGACGCAGAGTCTGCGCCATCCAGGCCTTTCGCTCCTTGACGTAGGTGACAAAATCCTGCCAGTCCCGAGTCACATCCCGTTTTTTTGGTTCGACAACCACCGGTTTGGGCGGATTTACAGGATCAGGAGAAAGTGGAGGCTCCGGCGATGGGGAATGAGGTTCCGATTGACGAGATGACGACTGGGACTCGGCAACTTCTTTTTTCACGACCGGCTCAGGCGGAACTGTTTTTTTTTGAGGTGAAATGGAATTTACCGGAACCACACCACCATTTTTTTCAAGGAACCCTGCAAGCTTTGCGGCAATATCCTGGGCGGGAACAACCTGGCCCACCTGGGTTGCTCGGACAAAGATCATCTCAATGGCGAGCCTTGGTCGGCTGGCGTACTGTAACTCACCAACACCCTTCATAAAGATCTGAAAGAGTTGATACAGTGTTTCTTGTGAATATGCTCCAGCAAGACCAGCCAAAACCTTTAAGTCTAGACCGGAACCTGCAAGTAACAGGGCCGGATCATCCACCGTCTTACACACCATTAGCCCCCTAAAGCAGGAAAGCATATCAGCGGCAAAGCGTTTGAGATCAACACCTAGTTGATATACCTCTTCAAGAAGCTGCAGGCAGGTGGCAAGATCAGCTTCAAGCACTGCTGTTGCAAGTTTTACAAAGACCTGACTATCAACAAGGCCGAGCACCTGCACCACATCGGCATCTTGCACGACAACCTTGCCATCATCACCCTCCCCGGCAAAGGCAAACATCTGGTCAAGGAGACTTAAGCCATCACGCACCGAGCCATCCGCCTCCCGGACAATCATTTCAATTCCACTTTCCGAGATCTCTACCTCTTCTGCTGTGGCAATTTTGGCGAAAAACCCGGAGAGCACATCAAAACCGACCCGCTTAAGTTCATAACGCTGACAACGCGACAGGATGGTAACAGGAACCTTATGAATTTCGGTGGTGGCGAACATGAAGTAGACATGGGCCGGTGGCTCTTCAAGGGTTTTCAGCAGAGCATTAAATGCCTCAGGGGTGAGCATGTGAACTTCATCAATAATAACAATTTTGAATTTACAGCGGGTGGGGAAGAAACGGATATTCTCCTTTAACTCCCTAATTTCCTGAATACCACGATTCGAGGCACCATCTATCTCTTTTAGATCAACCGCAGAACCGTTGCGTACCTCAAGGCAGGACTTACAACTATCGCAGGGAACATCATCGCCCTCAGCCTCACAGTTAATTGCCTTGGCCATAATCCTGGCAATGGTGGTCTTGCCAACCCCACGCACACCGGAAAACAGCATGGCATGAGCCACACGATTACGCCTAAGACCATTACGCAGGGTACGCACCACAGGCTCCTGCCCCACCACATCGTGGAAGGTTTGCGGGCGATATTTTCGGGCGAGAACGAGATAGGACATTTTTTCTTGAGAATTGAGGCTTCAGAATTGAGAAGCCAGTATTTGGGCAACAGACATCAGTACAAAAAAAGATAGCCAGGCACCCCTGCGGCACATAAAGATAAATCACTACCGCTGCTTCCTTCCGGACCTGACGGAGTTCGTGAGTCTTTATTGCACAGGACCCGGCTATCAAAACTGATTGCAGGTTTTTCTTATTGTCACCACCACTTTACCCCAGAAGAGCAAATAATGAGTCACAAAAAGCATTAAACCTGAATATCGGATCTATATCAACAAGAACAGAGTAAAACTCTGCCTTATTTTTTATGAAATTAAACATAAGTTTCTTTGAATATCAAAAAAACTGGCGGAGAGGGGGGGATTCGAACCCCCGGTACATTGCTGCACACACGCTTTCCAGGCGTGCACCTTCAGCCACTCGGTCACCTCTCCGCACTCGTTCATTTGGCCTGTTTAACCAGGTCAAACACAACGTGTTTCTTCCACCATTTTCATGGAGGAGGCCAACATACACGCTTTACGATTCTTTTCAAAGGAATTTTTTAAGAAGAGAGAAGGAGTTGAAAATTTGCGGAGAAGCGGTTGTTTCTTTTTCTTCGTCGTATTTGCCAAACTGTGTTTTTTTTGCCGTTTCGCATTTTGGCGCGGCTAAAGCCGCCCGCCCGTGTTTTTATTTTGCTAAGCTCTCAGCTCCCCAACTACTCACCCCCTTCTGGCTTTAAAAAAATCTTTCAAGACCTGACCGCATTCCTTAGCCATCACCCCACCTGTCACCTGAAAGCCATGATTCAGCAGACCGTCACAGCCAACTGTGTATTTTGAGATCAGACCACCCGCCTTAGGATCGACCGCACCATAGACCACGCGCCCTACCCTGGCGAGCACCAAGGCTCCGGCACACATAACGCAGGGCTCAAGAGTCACATACATGGTTGCACTCGGGAAACGATAATTAGCCATAAACTCACCCGCCCTGCGCAGGGTAGTGATTTCGGCATGGGCCGTGGGATCGTTGGCTGTGATAGAACGGTTGCCACAGGCAGCAATGACTAGGCCATCTCCGCCCACAAGAACCGCACCAATGGGAACCTCACCAAGGTCGGCGGCGGCCCCTGCCTCAGCGAGGGCAATCTCCATATAATGAGTATCGTTATGTTGGGTCATGGTGAGAAGATCATGTTCCTTATTTTAGGGTGCCCTACCCCTTACGTTTCAGTTTCTTAACGTAGTTTGCGGCAAACCAGCCAGCCGTACAACCATCCCCCACGGCTTTGGCCATCTGGAACGGTTGCCCTGCGATATCTCCAGCCGCGTAGACCCCTTCGATATTGGTTTCCATCTTCTTATTGGTATCAATATAGCTAAAAGTTTCCATATCAAGGGCCACGCCAATCGAGGTAGCAAGCTCCATGGGGCCCTTGGCACCAAGCTCGACAAAAACACCTTCCACCTCAAGGGTAGAGTCATCATCAAGAACAAGGCCTGTCACCGCCATATCTCCAGCAATCTCCTTGGCCCATACCCCGTCTTTTACAACCACCGAACTCTCGGCAAGGCGGGTCTTCATGGCCTCACTCACCTCTAACTCCCTGGCAACCAAAGTCACATCCGAGGCGTAATTGGTAAGCGTAATGGCACCATCGACCGCAGCCGAGCCGTTACCCACCACAGCCACCTTGGCATTACGATAGAAATTACAATCACAATCAACGCAGTAAGACACACCCTTGCCAAGAAGCGCCTTTTCGCCGGGCACATTTAATTTTTTCTTGGAGGTACCAATGGCAATCACCACACTGAGCGCCTTGAACTCTTTGGTCTCAGAGCGCACCAGAAAGCCACCCGCAACGGCCTCAACATGGAGAATATCCTCATGAACAAGCGTAGCCCCGAAACGGGTGGCCTGATCGATGCCAACCTTGATCATTTCGCTACCATCAACCACGCCATCCACGCAGAGATAATTCTCCACATGGGCGCGGTAAATCGCTGAGTTTTCAGGTTTCCCGACAATAACCACCGAGGTCTTTTTGCGTACCGCATGTACCGCAGCCTGGAGTCCTGCAGGGCCTGCCCCCATAATCAAAACATCAATATCTTCCGCCATACCCTATCACCTGTTACGCTTTATTTTTTTGTGCCGAAATAGTATTTAGATTTTTCCCTTTTTCCATTAGGGTAAGAGAACTTACTTACGCTTTATCAAAAAGTCAAAACAAACAAATCTCCGCCCTGCCGCCCCCTAATATTATGGATACCCCAAACCAGCGCCTCTTGAAAATCGGTAAAACAAGCATCGGCCTAATAGGCTTTGACCCAGCTATGGGGCATTGCCTTGATAACGATCTCGACCCGAACAAGGCTGTTGATTTTATATTCAAGGCCGTAACTAAACATAACTATGTGCCGGCAAATGCCACCACGCGCTACAAAGAGGCTATCTTAAAAGAGTACAACCGTCGCCTTTCCGGTGATGACGTAAGCCGTGACACCCTTGAGATCCGAGTTTTTGGCAGTGGTTGTGTGACCTGCGACAAACTTGCCAGCCAAATCTTTGACACCCTGGGCAAATTAAATCTGATGGCCGACATCGAAAAGATATTTGACATGGATGAAATATGGCGGCACGGCGTCCTCTCCACCCCAGCCCTAATGATAAACGGCAAAATACTCTGCCAGGGCAAGATGCCCACCCTAGCAGAAATTGAAGGCTGGTTAGAAAAAGCCAAAGATGCCCAACCCTGACAACTAAAAAGACACACAGCCAGAGGATTGACTGTCTTGCCGATTCTCATTTTTTTAATTCTGCACGACAGACCCCTAGGAACTTGTCCGAGAATATAAGGCGAAGTGAAAAGGTGGCAAATTAGCGGAAAAATGGGCCAATTTCTCCGGCTTTGTAGCCGGCTTCCTATTCTAGGACAAGCCCCTAGCCATTCGTATTATTACCTCTAGCATTTCAATGCATTACAGGATAAACTACATCCACTAAGGGCTTACTTAAATAAACGGTAACCCTGCAAACCCAAGGCGTTACCCCTCTAAGGGGAAAGAGCGCCTCCCGAAAACAGGTCAGGATCAGTATGAAGAACAAGACTCCTCAAAACAACCGCGTACAATATAACATTGTAACGTGGATTATGGTTGTCATGGTGCTAATTCTGACAGCCATGACCTACTCCATTGTATCTTCAACCAAAATGATCCGCCAGCATGCGCAGCTGATAGATATCGCCATGGAAATTAAATTAGAAACTGCTCTAAGCCACCTCTGGCTTGAGAAAGTTGACAATAACACCAAGACGGAGGACAGGAGTAAGGCCTCGGAGCATCTGCATAAGGCCATGGCCCACGCTAATATGCTTATCCAGGGCGGAACCTCTCCAACAGGCACCCTCACCCCCCTTAACGATGACGAACTCGCCATAGAAACCCGGAAGATTATTCAAAAGATTACTGAATTTGAAGTTATTGCCAGACAACGCCTGGAAGACATGAGTATTTCGGGGGGCAGCACGGTAAGCAAACAACATTTAGACATAATTTTTCTGGACCTCTTTGCCCAATCAAACAAGGTTGAACACGTCCTGAAAGAAGTAGTTGCACGAAATCTTTACAGTTTTAAGATAACTCTAATACTTCTACTAACGCTCAGTTTCGTGCTTGCGACCCTGACCTGCGTCACCATGATACGCTCAGATAAACGTAGGCGCGAGCAACACAAACTCCTGCAAAAGAGCGAAAACAATTTCAAAACCTTCTTCAACTCCATCAATGACGCTGTCTTTATTCACCCCGCTAAAACGGATGGGCTTGCATTATTTACGGAGGTGAATCCGGTGGCCTGCACGCGCTACGGCTACAGCAGAGAAGAACTCCTACAACTCTCCGTCCCCGACATCACCAAAGAAACCGCCATCGAAAAACTGTACGGGCCAAACGCCTTGAGCAAACTGCACAAGGACAAACAACTGGTTTTTGAATCCATCCACATCACAAAATCAGGAGAGGAGATCCCAGTTGAGATTAATGCCAATATCATCGAGCAGGAGGGAGAAGAACCATTAATTCTATCGGTTGCCCGTGACATCACCCAACGCAAGCAGGCGGAAGAGGATCTAGCGACAGAAAAGGAGCGGTTATCAGTTACCCTGCGCTCCATCGGCGACGGAGTGATCACCACCGACATTAACGGCAGGGTCGTCTTCCTAAACAAGGTGGCCGAAGAACTCTGCGGTTGGAGTTCAGAAGAGGCATCCGGCAAGCTATCCACCGAAGTATTCAATATTATTAACGAAAAAACAGGGGTGAAATGTGTAAGCCCAGTACAACGGGTTATCGACCTTGGCCGGATAATTGGCCTTGCCAACCACACTGCCCTCATCGCCAAGGACGGCTCTATCCGCTCCATCGCTGACAGTGGCGCGCCGATCCGTGACATGGACAGCAAGATCATCGGCGTGGTCATCGTTTTCCGTGATGTCACCCACGAGCAGAAAATGACCGAGGAACTCCTGAAAATAAGAAAACTTGAGTCAGTAGGCGTTCTGGCCGGGGGAATTGCCCACGACTTTAACAATATCCTCGCCGCCATCCTCGGCAATATCGAGCTTGCCGGTTATCGTATAAGCAAAGAGGATCTTGAAACAGCCGCCCTTCTTCGTAATGCCAAGCAGGCCACTAAACGGGCAACCAAACTCACAGGCCAACTCCTCACCTTTTCAAAAGGTGGTGACCCCATCAAGGAAGAAACAGCCCTTAAGAATCTGATCACCGAATCGGCAGACTTTGTAATCCACGGTAGCAAGGTGGTGTGTGAGTATGTCCTGCCGGATAATCTCTGGACCGTTGATGTGGATAGTGGGCAGATCAGTCAGGTCATCCAGAACATAGTTATTAATGCCAAACATGCCCTACCAGAGGGCGGCACGGTGGTGATTCAATGCGACAACATTGAAGATCCGGCCACCGAAGCACTTCTCAGTGTTGACAAGGGTAACTATATCCGTATCACAGTTCATGACACCGGCGTGGGTATCCCCAGGGAAATTATCAGCAAGATTTTCGACCCATACTTCACCACTAAACAGTCAGGAAGTGGCCTTGGCCTTGCCATCTGCCATTCCATCATTAACAAGCACGATGGTTACCTTACAGCAGACTCAAGCCCCGGCAAAGGCACTCAAATCAGTATCTATCTACCCGCCACAACCTCTGGCAACACGGTGAAAAAGCCAAACCCGGAGCCACAAATCCAACGGGCGAGTAAAGCCGCCAGAATCATGCTGATGGATGACGAACAAATGATCCGAACCCTGGTGCAAAGCCAACTTAGCAACCTTGGCCACGAGGCCATCCTTGCCGTTGACGGTGAACAGGCTATCAATAAATATCAGGAACTGCAGGACAGCGGCAACCCGGTGGATCTGGTGATTATGGATCTCACCATCCCCGGCGGCATGGGCGGGCAGGAAGCTGCCAAAAAACTCCTGGCCATTGACCCTGCGGCCAAAATCATCGTTGCCAGCGGCTACTCCAATGATCCGGTCATGGCCCACTACAAAGACTATGGTTTCTGTGGAGCCGTAATCAAGCCCTTTGACCTTACTGAACTTAGCAACACGATTAATTTGGCGTTAAAGGAAAAAAAGCAGGACTAACCCTCCCGAACCTAGGCGGACATGTTCTCAATTCAAGATAATACCGCGCCGCCGAAGCTCATCGACAATGCGATTGACACAATCAAGCAGTGGGGTATTACCAGTATCAAGTTCAATGTCGGGGTTTTCAGGAGGTTCATAGGGCGAGGAGATTCCGGTATAGTTTTTAATCTCACCGGCCCGCGCCTTTTTATACAACCCCTTCACATCACGCTGCTCACAAATCTCAAGGGAGCAGTTGCAGTACACCTCGATCACAAATTCAGCGCCAATAATATCCCTCACCTTTTGCCGATCCTTTTGTAGTGGCGAAATAAACGCAGTTAACGACAAGACCCCGCCATCAACAAAGAGCTTAACCATCTCAGCAATTCGGCGCATATTCTCACTCCGCCCCGCAATACTGAAATCCAGATCACCACATAGCCCGTGCCTGACATTATCCCCGTCAAACACATAGGTCCGGCACCCCATCAGGTGCAAGCGCTCCTCAACGGCGTGGGCCAGGGTAGATTTGCCGGAACCAGACAGCCCCGTAAACCACAGATTCACACTTCGATGGCCATTTAACGTTTCCCGCCGTGGACGAGTCACAGCGGCTTTATGAAGAACGACATTTGCTGATTTTGACATGAAACTATTCCCGTTATGGTGACAATTGATAGTAAAAGTAAAAACACTAAAAATCCGGGGACGATACTACCACCATAGCCCAACAACGTCATGTAACATTTAGCCAAACCTCGCAAATAGTCCGCTAGCGCTAAAACCATTTGCTATTGCAAGAAGACAAACTAAATCATTTCAAACTAATGCCTTATTTTATTGCCGAACACAGCCACCTGGGATATAACGAAGACCAGGGAAAGGATTACATAAAAAAACTCCAATCCTTTCCCCGCAACCTGTTTCACCTGTGACCCTCACTATGCCAAACAAAAAGACAACCATTCTTCTGCTTCTAGCCGCAGTCATCTTCATAGTTGGCTATTACCCCGCAATCAAACTGCTTGTCGGGAAATGGTCCGCATCTGATGACTACGCCCACTCTTTTTTAATTGTGCCAATCGTTGCCTATATGATTTGGGACAAAAGATACCTTTTCGAAAACAATGAGAATAAAGGTTATATCGGCCTACTTCTAGTCATTTTATCCGTTATATTCTACATCATCGCTTTGCAGACCCAAATCCCTACCGTTATTTTTCTGGCAATAGCCCTAACGATAACAAGCGTATTAATTTATATGGGTGGTACGCAGACCTTAAGAAAACTTATTATACCTATAGTTCTTATTTTTATGATTATCCCAATACCTAACCAGATATACTCGATGATCACCCTGCCCTTGCAACTAAAAGTCACTCAAGTAAACGAAATCCTCATACAATTACTAGGAATACCAATTTACAGAGAAGGAAATATCTTACAAATTCCAGGGAAATCATTTGAGGTAGTAGAAGCATGTAGCGGCTTGCGCTCCTTAATTTCCCTAACAACACTTAGCCTGGTCTTTGGATATTTTACATTGCACAGAAACTGGCTAAAATGCGTTCTTTTTGGTCTGAGTATACCCATTGCTTTTTTGATAAACATACTAAGGGTGTTTATTCTTGTTGTCGCCTTTCATTTTTTTAGGCTCGACCTTACTATCGGCACCGAACATACAACCTTAGGTATGGTCTTGTTTTTATCAGGTCTAGGACTCTTGCTCGCAGCGCAAAGGATATTAGAATTTTGGGAAAATTAATAGATAAGAAGATACTAACTCTAGCAATCATTTTTTTGCTTTGCTGCTTTGCGGTATACAAGACTCCTGAGACCAAAACAGTAGAAAAAAAACGCTCCCTGCAAGAATCTCTCGATAAGATTTCAGGTTATAAGCTGACCAACACTGTTCCTTTAAGCCAAGAAATTCAGGAAACCCTGGATCTGGATGATTACATTTTCGCTAACTACAAGGGTGAAAACGAATCTGTGAATCTCTATATTGGTTATTATTTTTCAGTGGCCAAGATGTCTGCGGCTCATTCACCTTTGGTTTGCTTGCCAAGCCAAGGCTGGGATGTTGATGAACCTAAAATGGGACAAATCACTGTTGGGGGCAGTGTCATCCATTACGCGGAAACAACAGCTTTTAACCAAGAGCAAACCGATCTTATCCTCTACTGGTATCAATCTTCTAACTCAACCTCCCCTCATATTTTTGCCAATAAGATAAGTACCCTCTACAGCAAACTTACCCAAAACAGAGAGGAGCATGGGTTTGTCAGAATAACCGTATCGTCTTCTGGTGGCGCCCAAGATGGACGCAAACAGGCCATAGATTTCATCAAGAGCTTTTACCCTCAGTTTCTGGGCTATATCAAGCACGACAATACAAATATAAAACAATAGCAATTTCACGGACATGCCCCAAAACCCTACCAACATTGCCCCACCCACCGCCAACGACCTATCTTTTTGGCAAGAATACCTGAAGAGTACTCCCGTACGACTACAATTTCCAGCCAATCTGCCACGACCGGCAACGTTGTCTGGAAAAACCGTGCCCGAAACCTTTACACTTCCCGCCCATTTATCATCTTCGGTGCAGCAGTTTTGCGCTCAACTTAAAATCCAACCAAACATTTTTTTCCTTGGAAGCTTTAAATTACTTTTGTGGAAATATTCGGGTCAACATATTGTATCCGTTGGAGTGCCACATAAAAACAGCCAAACCGAGGACAAAGAACTTACCCCTTGCCAAAACACAGTAAACGGAGAGACCCGTATATCACAATGGTTCTCACAGATCAGCACTTCATTTCAGGAGAGCGAGAAGCACAGTACCACCAGCCTAGACAGTATTATTAAGGCTATCGATTTTCAGCCCATCAGAAATGTCCACCCCCTATTTCAGTTTTCGTATCAACATGTTGAGGATGGTGTCGTCAAGTATGAATCCGGTAATAAGCAGGCAACTTATAAGAACCAGGCCATCGATCTGTCATTGCACACCTGGGGCACAAGTCAATTTCACTGTACCTTCCTATTTTCAGTCGATCTTTTCACCTCCCCCGAAATTCAAGCTATCCGCGATCATTTTATTAAACTCCTGGAATGGATCTTAACCAATAAAGACTCTAGACTGGACAATTTAACGTTTCTTAGCAAGACAGATTTAGCCCTGATCCAGCAGATAAACGACACGAAACGTCAGGATTTTTTAAACCAAACTTTTCTGGAATTATTTGCTCAAGGCGTTGCAATAAATCCAGAAAAAGAAGCCGTTTACTTTAACGATAAACAACTTACCTACCAGGAATTAAACCAAACCTCAGATGTGCTCGCATCTCTTTTAAGCGATCACGGCACCCGCCAAGGTCAATTTATCGGTGTTTTAGTTTCCCGTGGCCTTGAAAGCCTTATCGCCCTTATTGGCATTATGAAAGGTGGTGGCATCTATGTCCCCCTGGACCCAAGTGCGCCGATTGAACGCCTGCAATACATTATAAAAGACTCCGGCCTGAAATATCTCATTGTGGATGAAACAACGGCAGACAGTGAACTCCTCCGGGCGACAGAACTTACCCCCATTCATGTCAACGTAAACAGCTTGCTTAATCATGAAGATGGGCCACTTACCACCACCGCCCCCAAAGCGACTGATTTGGCCTACATGATTTACACATCCGGTTCAACAGGACGCCCAAAGGGGGTACCAATCCACCATGAATCTTTGGCAAATTTTCTTTTAACAACGTCTGAGACTCCTGGAATAACCAGTGCTGATGTTGTTGTTGCTTTAGGCTCAATGGCCTTTGATATTTCTTTGCCGGAGCTGTTACTACCACTTGTAAGCGGTGCATCCCTGGCAATTGGCACGTATAACGATGTCCAGGATGGCAGTTCGCTGGCACAGCTTCTGGCTAAAGCTAATGTGACCTATATGCTGGCCACTCCTGTCACATGGTCTATTTTATTTGAATCGGGTTGGCAGGGTAAACATGACCTGAAGATACTTTCTGCCGGGGACGCCTTATCTGAAAATCTCATAGGCAAGATGCTCAAAGCAGGTGCCGAGGTCTGGAATGGTTATGGCACCACCGAAACGACGATCATGTCGTCCTACTTCAAAATAGATACCCCCGAGACAGAGCCTTTTATCGGTCGTCCCATGGCAAATACTGGGTATTATGTCCTGGATGAATATGGCAATATCTTGCCCCCTGGTATTGTCGGGGAGCTTGCCATCAGTGGCATTGGCTTATCGCCAGGCTATAATAAACGCGAGTCTTTAACTGAAAAAGCATTTGTTGAACTGGCTGTTGCGGACGAGACAATACCCAAACTGATCTACAAAACGGGCGATTTGGTGCAATTAACATCTGCTGGTGAGTTCAGGTGTCTGGGCAGGGCCGATTCCCAGGTAAAAATAAGAGGCTACCGCATAGAGCTTGGCGAAATTGAGGCTCAATTCTCAAGCCACCCTGATATTATCGATTGTTGCTGCACGGTTCTGACCTATTCTGAAATGGACAAGAGGATCATTGCCTACTACAAGGCTACACAACCTCTCGACTCCAGGGAACTTCGTGCATATCTAGCCGAAAAGTTACCAGCCTATATGATTCCGGTTGTTTTTATGTATATGGATACGTTTCCAAAAAACCAGAATCAGAAGGTTGA
>JAJRUT010000037.1 GCA_024277655.1 Deltaproteobacteria bacterium
TATATCTCTCTCGGCCAGTCCTCGGTCACCCTGTCCGGAGGAGAGGCGCAGCGGATCAAGCTTGCCAGGGAACTGCAAAAACGCTCCACCGGCAAAACATTATACATCCTGGATGAGCCGACAACCGGTTTGCATCCTGCTGATATTAAACATCTTTTAGCGGTTCTTAGCCGTCTGGTTGACACCGGCAACAGTGTTATTATCATAGAGCATAATCTTGATGTGATCAAAACCGCTGACCACATCATCGATATTGGCCCGGAAGGGGGCGAAAAAGGTGGCAGAATTGTTGCCAGAGGGACTCCTGAACAGGTAGCCCGTAAAAAAGAATCATACACCGGTCAATATCTTCAGAAAGTCTTACTTCCATAACCCCTTATTGGCTTGCAGGATTATTACCACAAGAGTAAACACCTTAGAGTGTTTAATAAAAGAAAACAGGAGTAACCCCTCCTGCTCATTGGTTGTTGAGACTGAAAAAGAACAACCCGAAAACTGAAGAAACAGGATTTTCCCCATGACCGAAGAAAACACCGCACCAACAGCACCCGTATTTCGTCTGCAAAAAATGTATATCAAAGATCTATCTTTTGAAAACCCCAATGCCCCTGAAATTTTCCTGGGTAAACAACCCGAACCAAAGGTTGAAGTGAATCTGGGCATAAAAAATCAAAAGCTTAAAGATGACCACTGGGAAGTGAGCTTAACCATTACTGCCACAGTAAGCGGCAACGATGACGCCAAGAAGACCCTGTTTATCATTGAGCTTGAGCATGGCGCTGTTTTTCTCCTTAAAAACATCCCCGAAGAACATCTGCAGATGGTACTCGCGGTGGATTGCCCCACCATGCTTCTGCCCTTCACCCGGCAGATCATCAGTCAGGCCTCAATTGATGGTGGCTTTATCCCATTCCTGCTTGAGCCCATGAACTTTCTCGGAATGTTTGAGAATGCCAAAAAGCAACAGCCGGAAAAAAAGAACTAATTAGCTGAAGCCAGGATTAAACCAATAAAAAAAGGCCTATGGAATAAATTCCATAGGCCTTTTTTTATTGTAAACTATTGATAGATCAGTTGATAATCACAGGCCTCAACATAATCACCATTTCCTTTTTCATATATTCATTGCCACTGGTGCCAAACACCTTATCCAGTAGTGGCACTTCGCCAACCCCAGAGACATAATTACCCGAATATTTATTATTTGAATCAATCAAACCGCCCACCACAAGCATCTCGCCACTCTTAACCCTTACAGTGGTGCTCATCTCACGAATCGCGACCTTAGGTAAACCAACCTCCGCACCATCGTTACCAATGGCCCGATACTCAATTTTCTCGGTTAGTTCAGAGGTTACAGGGGTTAAATGCATAATAACAGTATCATTATCCATTATCGTTGCCACAACCGACAACCCAAGGCCCGACACCACCGAACTTGTTGAGGCACTCAAGGTCACAACAAAATCCTGAACCTTGGCATCAATGGACTCAACATAACGAATATCCTCGCCAACACTGATCAGGGCAGGTTGACCATTCATCACGCTGATACGTGGATTGGCCAGAACTTCAACATGACCCTGCTCCTTCATGGCATCAAGTAAGATGCTAAAAGAAACATTACCAAAGGATAAGAATTGCTCATAATCATCACCCTTCCGGTAGCCCGTCGTATTATGCTGCCAGTCAATAAAACCACTAATTGATTTCCCATTGAGTAAACTAGACCAGTCTATACCGGTGCGGGTATCGCCGGAAAGTGTTACCTCAACAATCTTGGCCTCAATAGAGACCTGGCGATAAATAACCTTCTTCAGACTCTCAATATAATTGTCAACCCGGGTAAGTAGAGTCCGGGGCGCAGTAACGGTAACCAGGCCAACAGGCTTATCAATCATGTAATAGCCTAATGCACCCTGGGTCTTCGTCCTCTTCTCAGTTGTCGCCACAGCCCCACCTTCACCATTTCCCTCAGCATTAGGTTGCGGGGGAGCGAGAAGGGGATCATTGATATCAACGGAATCTTCAACCTCTGTCTCAGTATAAATTTGCATCAAGGCATCGAGGTTGGTCTCAACATTAGCCCAGATATCAAAGCTATCTTCCGTTGAACCCTCTGAGACAAGGTCAATCAAGCCCTTCATCTTATGCTTATTTTCACTGGAACCAAGGACATCACCACCAACACCGGAGGTGTAAGTTTGCCTTAAAAATGGCATGGCAATATGAAAGGTCCGGGTATCACGATACTTCACAATAATTGAGTTACCCTTAATTTCATAAAAATAATCCAGTTGCCGCAGGATATTCTCAATGGCCTTATAATAATCATCTTCAGCCCGAATATCGACATCCACCAGGGCCTTTTGGTCAACATCATCGGCCCAACTGACGTTCATCTGCCGAAGGACAGCCAGTCGCTTTAAAATATCCCGTAGGGTGACCGGTCCACGATTCGAAGAGATATCGGCACCAACGGGTACGGTAAACGTTTTATCACTGGCAAAGGAGCCTGACTCTTCCAGTAAAAATGATGGGTTTTGGAAGCGTTTGGGGAGTTCCCCCGTGCCCCGCTCCATTTCGGCAACAATCTTTGTCTCAGCAGAAACCGCATCGGCCGTATGCTTATCCAGAAAATTCTCGGCCTGCTGTCTATTGTCATATGGACTTGTGGTACACGACGCCGTAAAAAGCATCAGACACATAAGCGCAGCATAGAGGGAGAACTTCAATTTCATCTTTGTTTTCATCATTGGTTTCACTCGGTTGAAATAATCCATCACTATCTTCCATTAACCCGATTGGTTACATAGGTTTTTAAATCTGCGGGGAGTTCATACCCGGACAGGAGAATTGCCTTATATTCAGCATCCGCTTGCTCAGCAGACCCCATACTATCGTAAATCCGAGCCCGACTGATCATGGTCTCAAGGGTATTGCCATATACTTGGGAATATTGGTCGAGGAGGGCAAGGGCCGCATCATAACTACCATTTTGTTCACTAAAGGCCGCATAGCTCGCTATGGCGTGTTTGGATGGGCGCATACCGCTTACCGCAAGATCGAAATATTCCTTGGCCTCCTGGATCTGCTCCATATTAGCAAGACTCATTCCGGCAATCAGAGCCGCCTTGTAATCCTCAGGATTCTCCTGGACAGCGATTTTTGCGTAGTGAGCCGCCTTGGCATTCTGGCCCAATTTTGCCAGAGAAATGACGGCGATGCGGTTGGCCAGATCACCATTTTCGGGCCACAAAAGAAATGCCTTTTCATACAGCGCCATAGCACCAAGCGTATCCCCCTTCTCTTCAAACTTCCCAGCCTGGTGGATTAGCTTCTTCGCTTCAATCTTTTCCTTTGTCGTCTGTAGGCGTTTGGTTACGGTGATTGGCTCAACTGAAATTTCAAGTTGGGTCGTCACATTTTCAGGCCAGCTAAACCCTTCACTCTTGGGAGAAATAACAATGGTGTTAAATCGTTCTTCCTTGGAGAGGTCTTTCAAATTCAAGACCACATCCAGAAGAAAATCCCAGGGTACATTCTTCATGGATAAGGTCAATGAACCACTCACAGACTCATCCACAACAATGTTGCGATTGCTGATCTCACCAATGAGACGAAAGACATTATGCAGATCTATTTTATAAAAATCAACCGAGATTTTCTGTTCACCGTATCCGGCAAAATTCACATTTGAAATATCTGCCCGAGGCGCAGGGGAAGTAAGGTCATCGACATCATTAAAAGCCATGGTAGCCATTCCCGGAGATTCCTCCGCAAAGGCGAGGAACTCCTCATCACGACTTCCCTCAGCCCCATACCCTGTAAGTAGCGCGACCATCTCGGCATCATCCTTGGAGCCTGTGGCCTTAGCGACAACAGATAACTCCAGATAATTGCCCTGGGATTGAATATCATAGGTGAACAGATCGTTATCGGCAGAATCAAATATAAATCTTGCCCCAGAAGAGCCGGCAACCTGCTTGGACTGGACAAGGGCAATTGGCGAATCAAGGGCAACAGGAATTACCTTATCCTCAACCTCAACCGCTGGCAGATCGATAATAAGCCGTGCTGAGTGCATCTCACTCTTGGACTCTTCAACCACGTTAAAGATACCAATGGGCCCGGAACTGTAAATTACCACACTGGCCTTTTCAGGACTAATGGCATCAACCTGAACGTCTGTGACAACAGATCCAACCTTGGATTCCACAACCGGAACCGTTGCCGAATCAGCAGCAGAGAAGGTTACGATAACATCTAAACCATCTTGCCTCACCTCATATACAGAGTCTTCTGTTAATCCCAGCTCCAAACGGGCGACAGTCATCTCCCCAGGCACCATTATCCCAGTTATCGTTACCACAGGGCCACGGTCAGGAGTCAATGGCAGACTCAGCTCTGGACCAAAAGAGCCAGAGGCAATATCAAGAACGATACGTTGCGGATTAAACAACTCATACATCGCGTAGACGGGAGACTCAGATCCTGAAATATGCAGGACAAAATTCCCCGTTTCGCTCTCCTGATTCCAGGCAATTTTATTGATGACATTTGTCCCAACCTGAGCAGACACCCCAACAGGAGCTACGCAGAAGCTCAGAACCAGTGCTATAATTGCGACCATATGTGCTTTTTTACAATTTGAGGACATCTCTTTATTCTCCCTCATTTTTCAATATCATCTTAACCATTCTATGGCGCATGGCACCAGAGGTCATCAGGTACTGCTGTTTAATTAAAATCATATTTTCTGTAATCTCATCAACGATACCACTACGTCCAAGTTTAATGCCAGGAGCAATGATATACCCCTTGCCGGTGGAGTCCTGCACCATGGCAATGGGCCCACTCGCACTCTGAATAATACCAACCACAAGCAATTGCCCAGGCTCAAATTTTTGCATGCCAACAAGTTCCCCGGAAGCAACAGGATCAAGCTCCTGATCAACAATTTTCTCCCTTAGAAAAGGCATAAAAGGATCGGACCGCCCATCTCTCCTGTAGGTGTAGTCACCGCCTCTCCCCTCAAGAAAATGCATCAAATCCTTGACGTTCTGGGAATACTCTTCTTCGCTAACAACACCCGTCTCTGTGTCCTTAACCTCTTCACTACTTGCTTTTTTAGCAGTAGAAGGCAAGGGGGAAACAAAGATCATTAAACTGAGGGCTATGCCAATAGCCACGCATTGTTTAACCATATGTTGTAATTTTAGATGAACCATTTTCTAACCACTCTCATTCAATCTCAACCCAGTATTTATTATGTTACTTTCTCTTTTTACCCTTCTTACCCTTCTTGTCCACTGACTTCGGGGTATCTATAAACCTGAATGTTTTCAGTTGCACCGATGATTTAAGAATCATCTCACCTTCAACCTTCTTCGGACTTGATATGGCCAAACTGGCCACCGTTACAATCCTTGACATCTTGCTGATCTGATCCAGAAAAACACCCACATTATGATAAGGGCCGGTAAGCTCTATTGAGACGGGGATCTCGGCATAGAACTCCAATGCTTTTTCCTGCCCTGGCTTAAACGAGATAATATTCAACCCGGCACTGCGACCCAGGGCGGAGATCCCCTCCAGCAAGGTGGGAATTTCCTGTTTTTGCGGCAGGAGGCTTGAGGCCTTCTGAAACATAACCTGAGCTTCCTGCATCTCTGCTCGGCGCTTGCCAATATCCTTGGCGTTGCGCTCAACCTTGCGGATGGTCTGTAATAAAGTGACTTTTTTCTGTTCCAGTTGTTTTAATTTCGCCGTTTTAGGGCTGTACACAAGAAGATAAAAAGCAATCAGCGGTATTAAAACCAGGGCAATAATACCAATAATCTTAACATTGGCATCAATATCTGTAACCTTATCGTCGAGGAAGGTATCGAGTGTCTCCTGAAGCTTGTTTAGTTTCATTTTGTACCACCTTCCTTGCCATCGGCAACTGAACCAACAACAACCCCCATCGTCATGCTAAACGCCTGGAGATTCCGGGTGGCAACAACCTTTTGGGACGAATTCACTAAAATTGGCGCCTGCAAAAAGGGTGATGCTTCAATTTTCTTCATATATTCAGCCACAGTGGTATTATCCAGCGCCACCCCATCAAGAGAAATTGTTGTCCCCGCCTGCTTTAAAGAGTTTAACCAGAGACTATTTGCTGGAGTAACCTTGGCAATCTCATCAAGGAGGTGAACAGAAACCTGCGATTGAGACTTTAACTTCTTGATTGCCTCAATCTTGACAAACAACTGTTCTTTTTGTTTTTCAAGCCGCTTAATCTCTCTCAAGGTCGAATCATAGGATTTCTTTTTGGCCTCAAGTCGCGTCACTTCGTTTATGGTCTGCTTAACATTCATACTCATGAGGAACGTCGCACCCAAGAGGACGGTACACAGAACAACGAAAGCAGATCCCACGACGAAAACTTCCGTTCGCGTCTTTGCTCTTTTTTTAAGCCGCCTTACAGGCAGTAGGTTTATGAGTATCATAGCTTGTTTAGTATATTGATATTGTTATCAGCAATGCCATAAGAGCCGCATGCTAAAAAGGAACCTTACGGGTTGCAAGTCCTGTGGAAATTGCCATTTCGGGGCCAAGATAGGCCACATAATCTCTATCAATCTTCTTCGCATCAAATGTTGTTGCAACAAATGGATTAAAAACATCTACATCCAAATTTGCTTCAGCACTAAAAAATTCACTTAAACCCCTTATGTGTACGCCGCCACCGCTGAGAACCATCCTGTCTATCGGGGCATCCGGGTAATTTGATGCATAAAAATCCAAGGCCTTCTTGATCTCAAGCACCCACTGCGTACAGGCACTGGCAAAGGTCTCTTCCAATCCGCCGACTTGGCCACCGGGATCCTGGGCACAAATCTTTAGATCTTCAGCCTCTTCAAAGCTGATACCAAGCCGAGACTGAATTTGTTCCGTCAATTGCCTTGAACCCAGAAAAACATCCCGGGCAAAGACCGAGGCCCCTTCCGAAATAATATTAATATTCATCTTGGAAGAACCAATATCAACCAAAATAACATTACCCTCTTGGCCCATGCTTAACTCGTATGAATTCTCCAGGGCAAAGGCATCGACATCCACGACCACCACGTTAAGACCAATAGAATTGAGCATATCAATGTATGTGTTCACCACATCCTTCTTGGCAGCAACAAGCATAACATCGGTACGTTCTTCACCTTCTTCGTTTGTCTGCAGATCCTGATAATCAATATAAACCTCGTCAATATCAAAGGGGATATACTGCTCGGCCTCTGCCTGAATATGGTGTTGCAATTCATCATCTGTCATAACGGCAAGATTAATCTTTTTCATGATGACAGAGTAACCTGAGATAGAGATTGCTACCTTCCGGCTCTTTATCCCCAGGTTCTTAATAAGTTTTTTAATAATTTCGGCAACGGCCTCGGCATCCTTCAGCTCACCATCCTCAACAACACCGGCGGGGAGTTGGGCCGTTCCAAGGGAGACCAACTTCATCTTCTTCCCAACCTCGGCAAGCTCACAGATCTTGATGGAGTGGGAGCCAATATCAAGGCCAATTGTTAATTTTTGTTTTGATAAAAATGAAAGCATTGGAATTCTTTTCCCTATGTAAAAAGACTACGTGCTATTTTTAAGCCTTACCAGCCTACCCGCTAAAGGCATAGAAGCGGTACGTGAAAACTTAACCTGGAGATAACACTCTAATTCTATTCACTTACACACACTTTTTTTTCAATGTCAAGACAAGCTAGGCAAGCGAAAACGTATAATTTCCCTGGAAACTCGGGATGTTCCACACCACATGGGCAGATTGGCAATCCACCACAGGCTACATTTTGTGGTACACAACCCACCTGCACCCCAGATACAGCGTAACAGCCAATTTTCACCCCGACTCCTGGTAGCAGTTCCAAAACAGTTACCAGCTTTTCTAACATAAACTATTAAGTTTATGTCACTAATGACATATGGTAGGTTTCTAAACACAAAGATACTACATATAGGCATCAATGAAAACAGATCCCAGCAACTAATCAGTGTAATACAGTTATTTGACCAAAAACAATATTTCCAGTCATTTTTTTTAAAATAGGCATAAACAGACACACATAGGATATTGTCTTCTGTTGTACTTTTCACAAAAATACAGTACACCTTGCCTACATTAAATAGCCCATCATCGCTCCTTTCCCAATTGGCCCATATATGAAAAAATCTATCTTCCGAGAATATGCTGAAGCCCTTATCATCGCCTTGATTCTCGCCGTTTTTATCCGAACATTTGTTGTCCAGGCCTTCAAGATCCCCTCGGGCTCCATGTTGCCAACATTACAAATTGGTGACCACATCCTTGTTTCCAAGTTTGCCTACGGTATTAAAAACCCCTTTTCCGACGAAAATATTATTTCATTCTCGCCCCCTAAGCAGGAAGACATTATCGTCTTTAAGTATCCCGTGAACCCCAAGATTGACTATATCAAACGTGTTGTTGGTGTTGCCGGAGACCGGATCGAAATCAAAGACAAGAAAGTTTACATAAATGACAAGCTGTATAAAACAGAACAAGCTGTCTACCAGGCCAATAACATTGTTCAATCCAATAGGGACAACTATGGGCCTGTTACCGTTCCTGCTAATTCGCTCTTTGTGATGGGTGATAATCGTGACAACAGCCGGGATAGTCGTTTTTGGGGATTTGTAAATTACAAGCTTGTTAAAGGCAAGGCGTTTATCGTGTACTGGTCGTGGGATCTTGATAAATATCCCAATTTTTCATTTAAACGCTTTGCCACGATTCGCTGGAGTCGTTTTGGAAATATCATTGATTGAGTAGTTCTTTTCCACATTCACAGAACCAAACGTCAGGCATGATATGAAAAACACACTGGAACAACAAACCAACTACCATTTTACCCACAAACATATCCTGGGTTTAGACGATCTTGATCCTGTTGATATCGACTTTCTCCTCAGGTCAGCCCTCTCTTTTAAAGAAATTTCTTGCCGGAAAATCAAAAAAGTCCCTGCCCTGCGCGGCCGCACCATTATTAACCTATTTTTTGAACCATCTACCAGAACACGTCTGTCTTTTGAAGTTGCCGCCAAACGAATGAGTGCTGACACCTTCAATATTGCCCCCTCCACCAGCAGTCGCACTAAGGGTGAAACCCTTATTGATACCGCCTTGAACCTTGCGGCAATGAACCCGGATATTATTATTGTCCGCCACTCCCATTCCGGCTCTCCGGAGCTCTTGGCAAAACATACAAATGCGTCCATTATCAATGCCGGTGACGGA
>JAJRUT010000038.1 GCA_024277655.1 Deltaproteobacteria bacterium
AATCTCGTTCTCTACCTCGAAATTATCCCGGTCTTCTTCGTTATCTGCCCCTGCAACCTCACCATCCTCCGCTCCCCCGTCTCCAGCCTCCTCCTCTTCAACCTCGATTAATTCCTCATCATCAATCTCCTCAATCTCGTCCCTTATCTCGAAATTGTCCCCGTCTTCTCCTTCATCTTTTCCATCTCCCCCAGTCTTTTCGCCATCCTTTGCTCCTCCGCCGTCTCCTCCAAGATCTGTCAGCATTGCCTTTGTACTATCGAGTTGCTGGATAAGGCTTTCTATGTCTGATGTGTGTTTATTGCTTACAGAATCTTTGATCAGCTCCTGGACGGCGTTAAGGATGTCGGCAATGGAGTCTTTGCCGCCGAGAAGGCCTAGTTTTTCAATAAGACTGTTTTTCTTCTCTTCAGAGACGGTGAAGACGTTGTCCTTGTTGATGATGATTCCTTCTGGATTCCCTCCGCCGTCAATAGCTGTTTTTAAGGCCTTATTGAGGCTTGATTTTAGGCCACTTAAATTCCTCCGTTTGAGTTTTATTTCCTCAGGAGAATGAACGTCCCATAACTCTTCGATAAGATCTGCTGCGGGAATAGTGGTGAGGGTGCCAAGGTCTTCAGTGGTGATATAAAATGAGCGGATGCGCGTAATCAGTTTTGCGCGCAGGGTGGCTTGTTGACAGTTGAGACTGTCAATGGCCTGGTCTATGCCATCTAGGGTGAAAAGTGCCATGTATATCTCGGTTTAGGGCTTGGGGTCAGTGTGTGTGGTATTCTCTATATTTGTAAGGGGCAAGACTCTGATAGCTTGCGCCTTAGCTTAGCGCAGAAAAGGCAAGGGAGTAAAGGGGGGAATTGGGCTGGTTCATTTGATTTTAGTGGTGGGCTTAGCTACAATAAACTCGAATAACTTGGCTTTTTATGGTGAGGGGAAAAACAGTAACGTCCGATTATTACTGTCCACAGCTCAAGGTCTACACAAGGGAGCGGTATTCTTGAAAAATCAAGCAATTGCAAGTTCAAGCGGACTTGTGTAGACCTTGAACCAGTCCTTTGGGTGAACCGCAAGTTTCTAACCGGACATTACTGGCTGAAAATAGTAGTTTTGGGGCATCAATGCCCTTAGGGAGAGGTGGTCATGGCGGAAGTGTTATTTCTTGTTGATAATAGTGAAAAGGCGGAGATGGTAATGGCGCTTGCCGGGGGGCAAATTGCGGCCATGGTTGTGGCGCAAGAGCCGGCAACGTATGCGCTTAACTCCCAGGGCCAAGACAGGGGTTCTGTTTTCTCATTTCAGCCCATTACCTCTGTCTGGTCACCAGTACTTCAGCGAATATCTGCTTGTAACGAGGTGTATTACTGTTTTGATACCAGTATGGACGGTGAGTATACCAGTTATCTCATTGATCAACTTCTTTTAGCAACCACCACTAACATTCAGCGGCACCGGTTGCATGTCGTCGGCTTTACGGAAGATATCCTAAGGAGCAGTATGGCCTTGCCCGAGCCTTTGGGAGAGACGCGGTGTGTGCGCCATCTTCAGGATAATCTGTTTCATAAGGTGTTCTTTTCCCATCTTGGCCGCTTACTCGGGACAACAAGGGGGCCGGGTGGTGTTGAACTCTCCATTGCAACCTTGACCTTGTTGTCCCTGTTGGTTGAAAAACATCATTCGCTGGCTCAGATTGTCCGCAGGCAGAGGTGGGAGGTTGAGGTTCGCTTTGAGGAGGATGGTAAAGAGACTGCGGGTCGTTTGACGGAAATATACGGTGTCTCTTCGGATGGTACTCTTGGCACGGGTGAGGAGGCAAAGGAGGTTGCGAGGAGTGTTAAGGATGTGGAGTTTTGTCTTGGTGATCGTTCTGCCGGAGATATCGTTTTTCCGTGCCCATCCCTCTACACCTTGCCTGATCTCATTTACGATGCCTACAGGTTTTACAAGATTCTGCCGGGTGATGTTCTGGCGGGGCTAGATAGGTTATTTGTCGGGGTTGATACGGGTCAGGGTAAGGTCGGACTTATTACCTCTCCCCATGGTGTTTCAGCCCAGAATATGCAACCTGTGTTTACGGCCCTAGGGCAGTTTGTGGTGGATATGTATGGGGATGCAGCTGATCTCAAAAATGGCTTTGCTGACGGGGTTATTTTGCCGATTGATCCTGCCCTTAGGCCTGATAAGGTGGCGTTTGGAGAGGGTTTACAGCATATTTATGAGCTAATTTGGTCGCGGTCTGTGGCCAGTCAGCTGACTGACGCCGTTGCCTGTGATCGGCGAGTCATGTTTGAGGAGGATGGCAAGCGTATTCAGTTTAATGTTTTAACGCTTGAGCGGGATGGTTTTCTTGCCGTGTTTAAACATGGTTACGAGATGGTGTTCAGTGACGTCTCGGCAGATCTGTTTACGGCGGGAGAATCTGTCAGGCTGACAGTGGCATTGCCTAGGCAGCTTAAGCCCCAGGCCATGGGTCATTACCAGATCGCATCTTTATGTGAGGATATGCGGGAGATGGGGTTTGCTGATGAGAAGGAAATTATCTCGGTATTCCAGCAACTCATCAAAAATAAGTATGTGACGCTCGGTGGGGCCGGAGAGATTTTATGTACCGATGTTTTGCTTAAAGTGACGCGGACCGTTGATCGGGCCTTTCCTGGGATGAAGGGCCTTAATTTGTCGGCCTATTATGGTCAGACTCTGGAAGAGGTGATGTCTGGGCGGAAGAGGGTGGATGTTGGCCTGAAGCAGTTCGCTCAAAATCTGGTTATGCAGGGTGTGCCTCTGGTTAAGGTGAAGATCCCGGCGGCCTTGCCGAAGAGTAAGCGCAAGGCAAGGAATGTCATCAAGTCTGGCAAGGATGCCGGGGGGGTGGTACAGGCAGTAGCTGAAGGGTTTACTAATTTTAATGCGGGTGTTGCTGAGTCGCAGGTGCCTGAGTCGCGCAAAG
>JAJRUT010000039.1 GCA_024277655.1 Deltaproteobacteria bacterium
AATATCCCCATACGTAAGACCTGTCTGTCTCAGGCCTGAACATCCACCAGGGACGATGGGATTCCCCCATTTGTCCGGCTTTCCAGAGTATCTTTAATTTCCTGCATCACCGCAACCGGCTTCTGCTGACAGGTGATGTTGGCCTTATAGCCCAGGATCTTTAGTCGTTCTTCCAGTTGCGGCAGGGCCATGACAATTGCCCTATAAGCCGCGTCGTCTGCCACCCGAAATTGGGCCGAAAGCGTTTTTTCTGCTAGGATCGCCTGAATGGACACCGGTCCAAGATTTGACATCTCCAGAAAGAAAGCCAGCTTTTCGTGGTTGTCCTTCTGGCCCTCCTCTCCACCTTTTTCGTGGGACCAGAGCCATTCCCCCCAACCGGACTGACCAGCGAAGAAACATGGAACCAGAACAAAATCGCCCCGCGTCACCTGGGCAACCTCATGACTGACAAGGGCCTGGGCCTTAAAGAAAGATGAGGCTGAAGCCAGACCGACTAGAGTCTCATTCACCTTTGCCGCGTGATGATCTCTGCTGGCAGAGCCACCTTCATCTTCTGCCAGGGCCAATCCCTGTGACGCCGAAAGAAGTTGTTTTAAGACCCGCAACAACTCAGGCTTAGGCTCAGTCCCCTGCATGCTGCTTAAAATTTTTGCCACAGTTTCATTATGATCCAGAGGCGATAGCGGTGTCCCAGGAATTGCTGTCTTAGCAAAACCCTCAACAAGCTCAACAGCGGTCACCGCCTGAATAGTGGCATTACCTCCGGCAAATTGTGGTGCACCTGTTTCAAAGAGTTGGCGTACCGGCTCAAGATTACGAAGGGGTTCCGGAATCTTGCCTGCAGTGAGAATCGTTTTTAACAGATCAGTAAACCCTTTCGTCAACTGCTCCATGGAAGTCTGTTCCTGCCTGTCGACAAGTTGCGGAAGAAGAGGCACCGCATCGACCAAGCCCCGCACCACCTGCACCACATGGGCAACCACCTGGCCCTCTGCCGTAATAAACGGCACGGAAGTCGCGGGGGCCCCCTGCTTGCCTGAGATTTCCCCGCCGGTCACGCCCGTAATAGCCCCATCACCCTCTGGCATAGGTGATTGACCTTCCCTCGATGGCAACACTGCCCCCCCCGGCTGTTTACTACCGGAAGCAAAGACAAAGAGGGGACGCAGGGGCGCAAGTTCCCGCAGAATCGGCTCAATTCGCCCTGTCCGGCTCAGCACACTGACAACCTGGCGTAAATCAACCCGCCCGCTCTCCTCCGAGAGAAAAGGGGCCAACTGTTGCAGTTTAACCTCAGGGAGGGGGGGGATATCCGCCTTGGGCAAGGCAAGCAGTGCTTTAAAAAGTTGCAGTGTTTCGCGGGGCAGACCCCCATCCGGCTGGATGGGGGCCAGCTTTGGCACAAAAGACACAGCCGGCGGCGTGAGGGGATCTTGAAAGGCAGGAGGAACAACGGTGCCACCCTTTTCCTGGGAAAGAACCGCAGGCCTGATCTCCATAATATTTCTCAACAGCTCATGGATCGCGCCCTTTGCTTCTGCCAAAGCAAACAGCGGAGAATCACCAACTTCCGTAACTTCCACCCACACCTTTTGGCCAGTCTCCATGGACAGCAGACCGCCGGTGGTAATTATATCGTCACCTATCTTTAACAGGATATGTCCCTTACCATCATCACCCAACACCTCACCCCGGAAAAGCTGCCCCGGTTGCAGGGATATCCTTTCAACCTCAGGCACGGGCCGAACCCCTGACTCCTTACCCGCCGGAGGCGGTAGATTTTCCCGATGATAGAGGGTGAAGATATCAGTAACTTTCATTGGCAAAGATCCTTTTCCTAAAACAAAAACAACGCGTAACCGTTCACTGTAACAAGAAAGAGAAGATAAAGAAAATAGAGACCAGTGCTAAGTACGCAGGGGATATGGTTAAAAACTTCTAAGTCTAACGATTATCTGCGCCCCTGGGGTGAAATAATAGCATATAAAATGAGGCTGAAGATTTGCCGGTAACCCAAGTTCTTTTATATGTATCGAAAAAAAAGACTACTTCCTAAACAGAAATTTTTAAAAGGACGCTCATGGAGACTCCGAAACAACAGGCAAGGTCACCAGGGCCTCGACCCCCTGATCACTGCGTTTAAGGATAAATGTACCATCATGACTGCCAACAATCCGCTCCACCATGGTTAAACCCATGCCGCTGCCGTAGGTTTTTGTGGTGAAAAAAGGCTCCTTGGCCCGATCAATATTGGCGTCCGACATACCAAAGCCTGTATCTTTTACCGAAACACAGACCTGCTCACCCTGCAAGCGCCCGGTAATCGTTAATGTCCCCCCTACGCCCTCCATAGCATCCAGACTATTCCTGACGATATGTAAAAACATCTGCCTGACCTGACGTACATCCATATTGACCATGGGGTTCGCCTCATCCACATCAAGTTCCCATTCCACACCCTGCTTTAACATTGTGGGCTGCACCAGCATCAAGGTTTTTTGGAGAACAGGGTAGAGAGGGGCCAGCGTTTTCTGAGGCTCGGCCCGACTGACGAAATCAAACAAATCACTCAATGTCCCTTCAAGGCGTCCAGTCTCCTTAATCATGACATCCAGGTAGCGCCCCCACTCCTCCCCATCAATCTTGCGGGACAGGATACGACACACCCCACCGATGGAGGTGATGGGATTACGTAGGACATGAACCATCTGCGCCGCCATCTGACCGAGGGCGGAAAAACGCTCCGCCTCAACGAGTAAGTCCTTATTTTTATCAAGTTCATGGGTCACAGCTTCAAGCTGGATAATCTTGCTACGCATTTCCAGATGCAATTTACTGTGTTCAATGGCCAGACTTACCTGGCTGGCAAACAACTCAAGCATCTTGACATCGCCTGGCAAGATCGGATTTTGCATGACATAATTATCGGCAATAATAACACCCAGGGGCCGCCTGGAGGAGAATAACGGCACCACAACAAAGTCCTGCTGATCCAAAAGGTTGAGCAAATCAAGGGGCACCTCCACCTCAGCCTTTCCTCCCTGCACCAGATAACTTTTTCTCTCCATGGCTGAGCGGATAAGGAGATGACCGACATCGTCAACGGGGATATGTAAGCGCTCAACAATACCCCGAACCGCAGCATCCCGATCCGTACAGGCATGCATGGATTCCACCATATCCAGAAAGTTAACCTCAACACCCTGGAGTTCAGTCCAGATCCTGGTGGCCTCTTCACGACACGACGGGCCGATGGCAAGACGCCCACATAACACATCATCATCATCAAACAGGGCCAAAAAAGCCCGGTTGAACCTTAAGCCCTCATTGGCTGTGATCCCTACCAAAATAGCATAGAGAACCTTATCTAGTTCAGAGGTAGTAAGATGGACCGAGTTAATTTTCAGGGAGAGCTGATGGAGTAATTTGAAGCGGAAATTCGCCTGCTCCAACTCCTCCTGGTGCTGCATATTGTCAAAAACCAGGCACCTACGCTCAAGCACCTTTTTGACAACAATTAAAATCTCATTAAACTTAACCGGCTTGGCCAGATAATCGTCTGCGCCATTGCGGATACACTCGATGGCCACATGCAGGTCAGCCACTCCGGACAACATGATAATAGCCGTACCCGGATACCCGGCAAGAAGTTCGGGAATAAGAGAACTACCATCGGCATCTGGCAGACCGATATCAAGGAGAACCAGCCCAACGTGCTTTGATTCTAGGACATGCCGTAGAGTTTCAGCATCCTCAGCCTCACACACCTTAAAGCCACTCTCCTCCAAAAATTCAGCCAAGGGCTCCCTGATCATCAGATCATCATCAACAATAAGGATGTATTCATCATCCCGCAGGAGCTCTTCAAAGGAAATAGACTGGCGAAAACTATATTTTTTATGCATCATAACAAATCACATCTATGGAAAAATCGTTATTATCAAACCTAACAACATTTAAACCACACTTACTCTCATTTTAAAACAGTTTATTAAGGACATCACAGCCCAGGTGGCAGTATGAAGGAGTATAACAGCAAGCAGGGAAGATTAGAAAACAAATTCCCTCCTTTAAGATGGTCTGTTTTTATGATAAAAACAACGAAACATCACAAAACACCAACAACCTACTACAACGACGACAATATCCATGCCTAAAGCACGACCATCCATTATCCTCATTGGCTACCGGGCAACCGGCAAAACCACGGTGGGCAGGCTTCTCGCCCAACAGCTTGGTTTTTCTTTTATTGATACCGACCAGACCATAGAGGAAGAAGAGGGGTCATGTATCAGTGACATGGTGGCCCAGCATGGCTGGAGTTTTTTCCGAAAAAAAGAAAAAGACATGCTCAAACGTCTAGCGCATAAAAAAAACCACGTCATTGCCACGGGTGGCGGAGCCATTTTGCATAAGGACATCTGGCCTGAGATAAAACAAAACAACCTTGTAATCTGGTTTAAAGCCGACATTGACACCATTTGCCAGAGACTGGCCGCTGACCGCAATGTCTCACAAAGCCAACGCCCCTCCCTCACCGGCTCAGACATTCAGGCTGAAATAACCTCCGTCCTCAACAAGCGTCGCCCACTTTATAAAGCCAGTTGCCACCTGAGCCTTGACGCCAGCGACTCGGTGGAGGATATTGTCAAAAAAGCATTACAAGCCATCCACCAAAAATAACACCTACCGACAAGGACTAGAACCAATGGCAGGAAACACATTCGGACAAGTTTTCAGAGTGACAACATGGGGAGAGTCCCATGGCACGGCAATCGGCGCCACCATTGACGGTTGCCCGGCTGGTATCCCCCTTACAGCGGAAGATATCCAGGTGGATCTTGACCGGCGCAAGCCCGGCACGGGTGGAGCTACCAGCCCGCGCAAGGAGCCGGATCAGGTTGAGATTTTGTCGGGAACCTTTGAGGGGCTCACCACGGGCACCCCCATCACCCTTATGATCGTCAATAAGGATGCCCACTCAAAATCATACTCAAACCTCGAAAACATATTTCGGCCAGGCCATGGTGATTTTTCCTATTTCTGCAAATACGGCATCCGTGACCACCGTGGCGGTGGCCGTGCCTCTGCCCGAGAAACCGCCGCCCGGGTAGCCGCTGGCGCTGTGGCACGAAAATTTCTGGCTCTTTACGACATTAAAGTGCTGGCCTACACCCTTGGCCTTGGGCCAATCATGGTCGAAAATTTCAGCTTTGCGGCCATCGAAGAAAACCGTTTACGTTGCCCCGACAAAGAGGCCGCCGAGAGAATGGAAGCGTTAATCAAAGAGATTCGCAAGGATGGTGACACCCTGGGTGGGATCGTTGAGGTCATGGCCACCGGTTGCCCTGCTGGACTTGGCGAGCCGGTATTCAATAAACTAGATGGTGATCTGGCCGGGGCGCTCATGTCCATCGGAGCAGTCAAAGGTGTTGAGATTGGTGCCGGTTTTTCAGCCGCCCTTATGCGTGGCTCTGAAAATAACGACCCCCTTACCCCAGAAGGTTTCAGCTCGAATAATTCCGGTGGTATCCTGGCCGGCATCTCCAATGGCGACCCCATTATTGCCAGGGTGGCAGTGAAACCCATCCCTTCCATAAATAAACCCCAGCAGACCGTAAATCTGGACAATGAACCCACAGAAATCCGCATTGGCGGTCGCCACGATATTGCGGCAATCCCCCGCATCAACCCGGTTTGCGAGGCCATGGTCTGCCTGACCTTGGCCGATCATTTCATGCGCCAACAGGCCGGAGAGTTATTTTTACCGGATGACAACCAAGACTCTGCCTGAGACTTTTCAGTCAGAGACATAAGGATAATACAATGGCAACAAAACAGATTAAATCCGTTTGTTTTATTACCCGTGAATACGATGGCCTAGCCGGTGCAGGCGGAGTGAAAGACGTCTGCCGCCAGCTTGCCGAAGCACTGGCCCATGGCAAACAACGCACCCCCCCCATCAATGTTTCGGTTATTATGCCCTGCTACGGCTTTATTGCCCCAAAGATATTGGGGTTTACCAATCGTGGTTCATTTACTGTTGCCATGAATTATCCCGACCGAGACCGAAACGAGGAAATCACCATCTGGGGCAAGACGACCCAGGAAAAAGGCCGGGGCAAGGTCACCATTTTCCTGCTGGACTCTGACCGCTTCAAAGAAAAATTGGACGTGTACAGTTACACCCGCGAGGAAGAGAAAAAAAACCCCTTCAACAAGGCAGATCAAGGCCATTACGATTATTTTGCCATGAACACCCTCCTGCAAAAGGGGGCCCTGGCCGCCCTTATTCACCGCAACACACGCCCAGCCATCATCCACTGCCATGATGGCCACACAGCCCTGGTACCTGCTATGGCAAGGGAAATTGACGGGTTCCGCCACTTCTTTAAACGCACCGGCTTTGTCACCACCATCCACAATGGAGGGATTGGCTACCACCAGGAAATCAACGATCTGCCCTTTGCCAGGGCCATAACCGGTCTGCCCCGCAGCTTTGTTAGTAAGAATCTTCTGGATGGAAAATTCGACCCCTTTATTGCCGCATCACCCCATTCCGTTCTCAACACCGTAAGCGAAAATTACGCCAGGGAATTACGGGAAACCAATGATGACGAGCTCACTGGTTGGTTGGGACATTTCCTTATGAGTCGCGGAATTAAAATTCACGGCATCACAAACGGTATCAACCCCCAGGATTTTGACACCACAAAGGCAGAGGAACTGGGAATTGCCGCCCCCTACTCTGTAACAAAAGGCGATCTCCGGGGTAAAAAAATCTGCAGGCAGGCACTGATCGACAATTTACGCCAAAAAAATCTGACTAAGGTGACTCAGTTCGGCAACCTGGACCAGCTTAAAAACGCCCCACTCCTCACCTCCATAGGCAGGTTCAGTAGCCAAAAAGGTATGGACAAGCTAACCCAGGTCTTGCACCAGCTTCTGCCAACCGACAAAGGGGTGCAGGTACTTATCCTCGGTTCAGGTGACCCCCAGATTGCTCAAGGTCTTATCAGTCTCACCAAAGAGAGTAAATATGCCGGGCGCATCTGCCTGATCCAGGGGTACGACCCGGTTCTTGCCAACCAGATTTTTGCCGCCGGTGATTTTTTCATCATCCCCTCCCGGTTTGAGCCCTGTGGTCTTACAGATTTTATGGCCCAACTTTATGGCAACCTGCCCATCGTCCATGCAACCGGAGGATTGGTAAAGGTCGTTGACGGCAAAACAGGATTCAGCTACAAGGAGCATCATGCCACCCCACTCCTCAAAACCATCAAGAAAGCCCTTACCATCTACAGGGAACAACCTGAAATAATTAGAAAAATGCAACGCCAGGCTGTGCAGACCATTGCCAGAAAATACACCTGGGCCAAGGTGAAAGATCAATACCTCAAACTCTACCAGGCCGCGTTGTGCAACGACTAACCCTGCCTCCCTCCCAAAACACACCCCTAGCAAATAGATGGTTTACAACAAGACGCAACACCCATATCCGTAAGCTCTACCGTCTGTTTTATGCTGTTTACACTAGCCTTACCCCCCAGGCAAAAAACTTGGGAACCCTGGCCCCACTTCTCGATCATAGTACCAGGGGTAATCTTTATGAATTGCAGGATCTCTGCCAAAATCTCTTTGCAGATGGTAATCCGGAGGAACCCTACGGATTTCATTTTCACTGGGCAGTGCAGGCCCTATTTAATAGCAGCATAAAACTCCAGGCTAATCTAAGAATGGTGACCTTCCATCAACAACACCAGCAGCAGCCAGGGCAGAACGATCCGGGCCACACCGCCTTCATTGCCGCCATTAATGAGGAGATAGATAACCTAAACAAATCCTTAGGCCTCCTGCTCGATAACGGCCGCGACCTCTTACGCCTCATGCTTTGCGAACATACCGCAAACGACCTCCTCCTTCGCCTCATCATCGAAGACGAAGAGATGACCCATACCCTGTGGAACCAATCCACCCTTAGCCTTTTCACAGAGATGTTTCCAGACCAACCTGAAGCGGGATACATGCAGGCGGGCAAGAGCTACTTTATGGGCCAGTGGCTCAAAGAAGCCCTGCAATGCTAC
Organism: Deltaproteobacteria bacterium; assembly: GCA_024277655.1. Lineage (GTDB taxonomy): Bacteria > Desulfobacterota > Desulfobulbia > Desulfobulbales > SURF-16 > JAJRUT01. Next base: position 8,088 of record JAJRUT010000039.1, read on the forward strand.
GAGATAAGCCTCAACATCAACAACAACCTCTCCGAGCCCCGCAAACAAGTCTCTGTCATCAGGGCCATGTTGAAAGATCTAGGATCTTTAGCCCTTCGCCCCCAAGCACCATAGGCCAAATCATTTATTTTCCAAAAAATCACACTATCCCAAAACAGGTATGATAAACTTTTCAGCATAAGTGACCGATTTGACGGTGAAGCGCATACCCCTTCGCCCTTTAACCTTTCCCCCTTTCACATGCAACAAGGAGACTCACATGACTATCAAAATTGGCATTAACGGTTTTGGACGTATTGGCCGCAATATTTTTCGGGCTATTGATCTCGACCCTCTCTTTAAGGATATTGAAGTGGTAGCCATCAATGATCTCACCGACAACAAGACCACGGCTCACCTGTTAAAGTATGATTCGGTCATGGGGGTCTACGACAAGGAGGTAATTGCCACTGACAAGGGAATCAGTGTTGACGGCAGGGAGATAAGTATCAGCAACCACCGCAATCCGGCAGATATCCCCTGGGGTTCTGTTGCCGCAGAATACGTCGTTGAATCCACCGGCTTATTCTGCACCGATGAAAAGGCTGGTGCCCACCTGGAGGGTGGCGCCAAAAAGGTAGTCATTTCTGCTCCAGCCAAAGGCAACCTGCGCACCATCGTTATGGGGGTCAATGACCATGAGTACGACCCTGCCACCGACCATGTAGTTTCCAATGCCTCCTGTACCACCAACTGCCTAGCCCCCTTTGCCAAGGTTATTCTCGACAAATTCGGCATCAAAAAAGGACTCATGACCACGGTCCATGCCTACACCGGTGACCAAAGATTGCTGGATTTCCCCCATGGTGACCTGCGCCGGGCCAGAGCCGCCGCCCTGTCCATGATTCCGACCAGTACCGGAGCTGCGGCTGCGGTATCATTGGTACTGCCAGAACTTAAAGGTAAATTTGACGGCCTTGCCGTTCGCGTTCCTACCCCCAATGTCTCCATTGTCGATGCGGTCATGGAGGTGGAGAAGGAGACATCTGTATCCGAGGTAAATGCCGCCCTAAAAGAGGCTGCCAACCGCTATCTCGGCTACTCCGATGAGCCGCTTGTTTCCATCGATTATCAGGGCAATCCCCACTCATCCATCGTTGACGCTCAGTCCACCAAAGTCATCGGCAACATGGTGAAGGTTCTCTCCTGGTATGACAACGAGTGGGGCTACTCAAACCGTGTCCTTGACCTGATTATTCTGATGGACAGCCAGAAAATGATTTAAAAAGTTAAACCCAGGCAAAGGGCGGACACCCCATTTTCACCCTTTGCCTTTACGCCTTAGACCTTACAGTATTACGGACCTTCATCAAAAAAATGTCTCTAGAACACACATCCGACGCCCTCAGGGCCAATCTCCAGGAAACAGCAGTTACCGATGTTGCCATTAAACCGGAGCTTACTTTACTCTGCGAAATGGTTAATGACTATCGCGGTATCCACCGTAACATCGAAGACCTTCTGCTTGAAATCTGCCACCCCTTTCGCAACTGGACCATCCTCCTCCCCAAGTTACGGGCCTTTGTCCTGAAAAACAGTCAACTCTACGCGAAACATGAGCAGGCGGCCGAGGGTTTTGACCTCTTCACCTCTATCTTCTTGCAGGCCACCGCTGAGGTCGAAAAAAATGACCAGCTCGTAGGCCTTGGCATGGAATCATTGCTGGCCTACGTCCAGAAATTTCTCGCCACAGCGGAGGATAAGCTAAGCTCTTTCCAAGAGGTGCTGGATCAGTTCTTTGCAGCCCTGGAAGCACTGGATGACAGGATCATTATGTTCATGGTTCAGGGCCATCATCCCATGAAAAAAATGGCGCAAACCCTTCTGCGCTACAGTGAAAACAATCCCGACTTTGACCTTACCTCAAGTACCAGCCTCTTCCAAAGAATACTGACCCTAAACTATACATACTGGCTTAGGGAAGAGGATCCCCTTCCCTGGTTCACAAAGGAATGTGGCGACCGCTGCGCGGACTGGCAGGCTGGGGCGCTGTTTTCTGCCATTTCCCACGCAGAGATAAACAGCCACCTGACCTGCGTAAAAGATATCGATGTTAAGGATAAAAACGCCCTGCAAATCATGCTGGATTTACCAGCCCACATGGATATCGTCCGCCTCTACAAAGACATCCCAGACCAGTTGGTAAGCGGGCTTGGCTCCAACCAAACGCCGGAGGAAGACCGCTATGTGGGAACACGTAAACTGATCTTTCTCTTCCGAACCATGGAAACATCAGGCCTGTACCTGATCCATGAAGAATCCCTGCGGGAGATTAATCGCTCCTTGGTCAGCCTGATTCAAAAACAACCTTATGAGGAGATCGAGTCATTTCTCCTTACCACCATGCAGCTCTTAAAGGAGAACGTCCGGCGTTACCCCCACACCTCCCTGCAATGTATCCAGGTACTTGGTTCGGAAATTTTCACCAGGGGTTCCTCACGCCTTGCTGAGACCTTCCTGTGGGAGGCAGTACGTTTTGGCTTTCAGTACGCCAATGTATCCGGAGTTGACGAGGAATGGCAGCCCATAACCAACCCGGCTCACCTGACAAATATCAGGGCCTGGCTCCATTTGATCGGCCAGGAACCCAAATGGTGCGCCACCCTCTTTTCGGCCCTGATCATTAACCTTAACCTCACCGGTACCTGTGTTAAAGACACCGACCTCTTCCAGCGCGACATCACAACCCTGCTCAACTACCCCATTGAGCCGGTGTATAACCTGGTCAAGCAATTCACCAAGCTTATGCCTGTATTCTTCAATGAAATTGGGGCTGAAGGCAAACTACGGGATGTCTCCACTGATCTTGACGAGACCCATAAACGCAAAGATATTCTCATTCATTTTCTGCGTAAACAATCCCATGTGGAAAGCTCAAACCTCATCGTTGACTTTATCCGCGCCATTGTCCGTTTCTGGCACACCAGGGACAAATCTCACCTTGCTGAATATCTGCCGGACGAGATACTAAGTCAAATCCACACCAGTGGGCCATTTGTCGACCACCTCCATCTTATTACCAAACGAATCTTTAAGCTGGCCAAGGTGGAAAAGGAAGAAGATCTGCTTTTAATCGACCAGAAACGCTTGCAACACTTCCTCAACCTGCAGGTGGATCTTCACGAGGGCGAGCGTAACCGCTTTGCTCTGCTGATGGAGATGTACAAACTGTTAGACCAGAAGTACAACCTTGGCTTTCAGGAGATCCGCCACCAACTCCAGGAGGCCGTGGCGGGGGGGTTCCCGGAACTTGAACCACTGCTTGAGGATCTGACCCTATGTGACACCTTCCAGTGCCTCAACTCGCTCCTTGTCCATCTGGAGAAATTAAAGAGTATCATTCTAAGTGACGAGAAATTTGAGGCCCGGGAAGATATCTTCCATAAACGCCATATCGCCGTGGATATTCCTTCGGTGTACGGGCGCTACCGGGAAAAGAAATTTGATGCCCTAAGTCTCACCTTCAGACTGGAGAACCTCGCCAATATCTATCTGGAGAAACTCCCTTTAACGATCCAGTACAACTTCATCACTAAAGCCACCTTTATCCGGGTGGTGAAATGTCTGCGCCTTTACATTCGCGCCCTGCACGTGGATGGCATCATAAGCCGAAAACTTGAAACATATGTATCCCTCTTATCAAACTCCCTCGGTCTTGAACGCTTCTCATACACCCAGTATCTAGATATATTCAAGGGCCTTTCAGAAGGAGTAAAGGATATTATTTATGCCAATTACACCAATATCCACCAAAACAATCTCTCCATCATCATCCCCCAGATCAAGAGTCCAAGCCTGCTGGCTAAATATCGCAATATGCTCGGCGCCAGTGAAGACACAAGTGAGCCAAACAACATCCACCAGCTATCAGAAGCATTTATGCGAGACCTTATCGCCACCACCTTCGGCCTGCAGCACCTGGATAATTTCATCACCAACGTCTACCAAACCCTTGAGCGGCAACGGGAGCTACTTTCGGAGGAACAGCTCGACCTCCTGATGACCTACAACACCGACAAGGTTCTCCACCATATCGGTCAGGCTACTGCCACCGCAAACAACCTTGTACTCCTGGGCAACAAGGGCTTCAACCTGACCCTGCTCAAAGGGGACAACAAGCCCGTACCACCGGGTTTCATCCTCACCACCGAGGTTTTTCGCTGCTGGTCGGTTATTCAGGCCTTTCCCCAGGCCAAAGACAACTACCATAACCGAATCAAACAGGCCCTTGCTCAACTTGAAGAGGAGAGTGGTAAGACCTATGGCTCCACTACCAATTCCCTTCTCGTCTCGGTGCGTAGCGGGGCCTCAATCTCCATGCCTGGGATGATGGCGACCATTCATAATATTGGCCTGAGTGAAGAAATCGTCATGACCATGGGGAAAAATAAGGATCAACGATTTCTCGTATGGGACAACTACAGGCGTTTTCTCCAGTCCTGGGCCATGTGCTGCGATGTGGACAGGGAAGAATTTCAGGGGCTGATGAATGCGTGCAAGGCCAAGTATAATATCTCCCGCAAAGCGCAATTTACCCCTGATCAGATGCAGGAACTTGCCCTTCTTTATCAACAGAAAATCCGCAGTTTGGGTATCGGCATCCCGGACGACCCATGGCTCCAGCTCATTGCCGCAATAGACATGGTGTTCTCCTCGTGGCATCAGACCAAGACCAAGGATTATCGCAATCTTATGGGGGTCTCTGACTACTGGGGCACGGCTGTTACGGTGCAAGCCATGGTGTACGGTAACAGATGCCAAGACTCAGGCAGTGGCGTCGTCTTCACCGCCCACCCCTATCGCCAGGTGCGGCGGGTGGCACTCTGGGGTGATTACGCCAGTGGCGACCAGGGGGAGGACATCGTCAGTGGCCTGGTGGCAACCTTTCCTATCTCAATAGAACAGGCCGAACTGGACGGTAGACCGGTGGAGTCCTGCCTCCAGCTGAAAGCACCGGAGGTGTACGGCGAGCTTCTAAATATCTCCAGAAACCTGGTATATGACAAACAGTGGAACCCACAGGAGATTGAATTTACCTTCGAGGGTGTGAAAAAAGAGGATCTGCATATTCTCCAGACCCGCGACATGATCACCATAAAAAAACGTGAGCAGTTCAACGTCTTTTTAGAGAGTGACAACTTCCACAAATCCCTGCTTGGCAAGGGTATCGGGGTCGGAGGATCGGCCCTTAGCGGACGCGCCGTCTTTACCATCGACAACATCCATGAACTGCGGGAATCCGACCCAGAGACACCGCTTATCCTGATTCGCCAGGACACCGTACCGGAAGACATAAAAGAAATTTCAGCCGCCGACGGCTTGCTCACGGCAAGGGGCGGGCAGACCTCCCACGCCTCGGTGATCGCCCTGCGTCTGCAAAAGACCTGCGTGGTGGGATGTCACACCATGCAGGTTCTAGAATCCCAGCAAAAATGTAAAATAAACAACCACACCATCAATTTTGGCGACTGGATCTCAGTCGATGGCCGCAAGGGTCTTTTTATGAAGGGGAAACATCCCTTGAAGAAAGAGGTACATATCTTACCCATATAGATAAAAAACATGATTACCACCGAATCTTCAGCCTCGTAAAATTTCAATGTAAAAAATGTTTTTTTAGTTTTACCACAGACACTTTACGCTCTTTGCGGTTGGTTTTTATGTGTTACGTGTCTTGTATTTTCTCAAATTAAAAATGGCAGTTGGGTGGTAACCAGATAAAAAAAGGGGTTACGAATGGTTTTCGTAACCCCTTTTGCTATACCATTTCCACAAAGAATCTATCCCAAATCAGCATCCGGCAAAGAGGGATCTTCTACCACCGTATCTTCTACCTTATCTTCAGCATCATCATCGTCGTCGTCACCGACTTCAATCTCATCATCAAGATCATCGTCATCAGCAGGATCAGCATCCGAATCTTGTGGAGTATCAGCCCCCCCTGCCTCGATGGCTGCAAGCGCCGCAGCCGTTGGCTCCAGGGGAGCCTCTTTTTTCTTTGGTTTTTTGGTCATCTTAGAAGGAGGAAGAACAATCGCCGTGATTTTCTTAATTTCCTCCTGGATATTCGGATCGACAAAACAGGTATCACAGGTTTCAGCATGATCATGCATAAACTCAACCATCCGCGCAGGAGCCAAGGTTTCACCCTGTACCTGCACATACCAATCACGAATCATTCTATTTAAACGTTTACATTCCATAGCTGACCTACGCACCCTCTACTCTTAATTTGTTCAAAAAATAAGCACCAAAAAATACACCAGCGCATCTACTTACAGCATTGGGAACGAAAATTCACGGAGTTTCCTGAAAACCCGTAAAAAAAAGTTGCCTCAAAGGCCAATTAAAACTATCTTGTCCCACTCTAGGACAATCTCATGGAAGTGGTAGGGGCACTGGTGGCCCCCTCAGATTTCAAATCTGAAGTACCGGGTTAGTAGCCTGGTAGGTGGGTTCGATTCCCATGCACTTCCGCCACGATCACCCTCCAGACTTATGCCTTCAAGTAATCAAACCCATTAAACCGATCACGCGTCCTCAGCATTTTCCTGGTTTACGATGGCCTTAGCCACACTGCGAGCAATGGCACGAATTCGACCAATATACCGCGTCCGTTCCGCCACAGAAATCGCCTTTCTGGCATCAAGCAGGTTAAAGGTGTGGGAACATTTCAAACAATAGTCATAGGCCGGTAGTGGCAGGTTCACCTCAACCAGTTTATGGGCCTCAGCCTCACATGAGTCGAAATAATTACTTAAAAATTCCACGTTGGCATGTTCAAAGTTAAAGGCCGAAAACTGTTTCTCATTTTCCAGAAAAATATCACCGTATTTGGTATGTTCATTCCAGGCCAAGTCGTAGACCGAATCCACCCCTTGCAGGTACATGGCAATACGCTCAAGGCCATAGGTGATCTCTACGGTTACCGGCTTTAACTCTTGGGAACCGGCCATCTGAAAATAGGTAAACTGGGTGATTTCCATGCCATCAAGCCACACCTCCCAACCAAGGCCACTGGCCCCAAGGGTCGGCGATTCCCAGTCATCCTCAACAAAACGAATATCGTGGCTGAGCAGATCTAGATTAAATCGTTCCAGGCTACCAAGATACAACTCCTGCGAGTTTGCTGGCGAGGGCTTCATCACCACCTGATACTGGTAATAATGCTGGAGACGATTGGGGTTCTCGCCATACCGACCATCGGTGGGACGCCGAGATGGCTGGACATAGGCCGCCTTCCAGGGTTTAGAGCCAAGGGCGCGGAGCAAGGTTGCCGGATGAAAGGTGCCGGCCCCAACTTCCATATCGTAGGGCTGCATAATCACACAGCCCTGCTCGGCCCAATATTTATTCAGTTCAAAGATGATGTCTTGAAAATACATTATGTCGTTTTGTTTGAGATTGTTGGAAGTAGAAGCTGTCAGATTTCACAAATGGGCAAAAAACATCCCCATTATTACACCACAATTCAGCACGGAGGAGTCACCATACTCGTTTCCGGCCCGGCAATCAATATATCAATGGGGCAAAATTAAAAGATAACGCCTGAGGAGATCAAGCCCCATGGTCGCGGCACGCCCCTGCACCATGGCGCGATTTCCACCAAACTTAAAGGTACAACCCTGCACCATCTCTGCGGATGCCAGAGCAAAACAAACTGTCCCCACAGGTTTCTTCTCTGTACCACCACCGGGGCCGGCTATCCCTGTTATGGAAACTCCAAGATCAGCCCCGGTTATGGCTCGTACCCCTTGGGCCATTTGCCGTGCTGTTTCTTCACTTACCGCCCCATGCTCAAGCAATGTTTGCTCGGCCACACCAAGCACATCTTCTTTTACACCATTGGCGTAGGCCACCACTCCACCGCGGAAATAAGCAGAGCTCCCAGCAACCCCGGTGACCATATGTGACATAAGGCCACCTGTGCATGATTCAGCGCAGGCGAGAGAATATCCTTTTTGACCAAGCAACCCCCCGGTAACCGAGGCCATGGTCTCGTCATCCTCACCATAAATAACATCAGCCAAGGCTGACACTATCTTCTCTGCTTTTTCACCAAACAGACCATCGGCCTCTTTCGCCGTTTCACCCCGAACCGTTAGGCTGACATGCACCTCAGCCCCCATGGGATAATAACCAATGCGAATCCGATCACCCTCCTCTTCAAGGCTGGCCAGACGATCATTAATAATGGCCTCCTCCAACCCAAAGACCTTAAACACCTTTTGCCGCACCAGCGAGAACGAATTCTCCTGCCAAGTGGCAAGGCGCGGAATCACCCGGTCAAGCATAAGCTCTCGCATCTGCTGGGGCACTCCGGGCAGAAAGAAAATGGGTTTCTTGGCGTAAACCAGCATAAAACCGGCCATTTTGGCCCCGGGCTTTAAAACCTCAGCCCCGGAGGGCAGCCATGCCATTTTTTCCATGGCAGGCATCTTGGCAAATGCTTCACAGTCCTTAATAAGCTCAAGCAATTCCGGATAGAGGGTCTGGGGTAAACCAAGGGCCTCGGAGACGGCCTCGGAAGTGATATCATCGGTTGTCGAGCCAAGCCCGCCAGTCACCACAACAAAATCAGCCCGACCAATGGCCTTGACCAGGGCTCCACCGATGCGCTTAGGATCATCACCCACCGTGGCCATGGCCGTTACCTTATGGCCTGCGGCAAAGAGATGGCTTGCGGCAAAATAACTGGTTGAGTTGATAATACGCCCGGAGGTCAGTTCATCTCCGATAGCAAGAATCTCACCGTTCATATTGTCACCATCCGTCCATACACCTCATCACCCGCCACCCGCTCAATCTCCACATCAATAACAGTGTGCTTTAATGAGGCTGGTGCCTCAAACAGAACAGGGATATAATTTTCGCTAAAACCACGCATAAACCCCTGTTTTGTCTTACTTTCAGCCAGAACTCGGTGCTTTGTCCCGACAAACCGTTGGTAAAACTTTTCCTTCTTCATAAAATCAAGTTTGCGCAGCTTCTGCACCCGTTGCCGCTTCACCTCACCCGAAAGCTGGCCAGTCATTTCAGCCGCCCGTGTCCCAGGCCTTTTGGAGTAGGGGAAAATATGCAAATAGGTAACCGGCAATCGTTTGAGAAGTTCATATGTATTGTCAAACTGGGCCTCAGTTTCTCCGGGAAAACCCACCAGAACATCAATACCAAGCGCCGCATCCGGTAGCCGCTCATGGGCTTTTAAGATAATCGTTTCAAACTCTTCCGCCGTGTAGGTGCGCGCCATACGCTTTAGAATTTCACTGTCCCCTGATTGCAGAGGAATATGCAGGTGATTAAGGAGGTTATCCCGGCTGACAAAGAGGCTAAGAATTTCATCCGTAAGCTCTTTTGGCTCAATGGAACTCAGGCGAAACCGGGTATCAGAATTCAGGGCCGTAACCTGATCAATAAAAAGACCAAGATCAACATCCAGATCCAGATCCTTGCCGTACATGCCAATATGAATACCGGTAAGGACAATCTCATTATAGCCAGCCTGAATAAACATCTGTACCTGCCCATGTGCCAATTCCGGCAGGATACTGCGACTACGCCCCCGGGCAAAGGGTACAATGCAGTAGGAGCAAAAATTATTACAGCCGTCCTGTATTTTCAAATGCGCCCTGGTACGACCATTATGTTTCTTAGCGCCAGGCCCACCGGACTCCTTTGCCAAAATCACGGGAAGGTGCTGAGCTTCCCTGATCGTACCAATATCAGTCATATGCATTTCCAGATCACAATAATCCGGATTCAGAGCAATATCCACCAGCCGGTGTTTATGGCCATTCCCCACCAGACACAGGGGCTGGCCCATCATTTCAATAAGTTCAAGACCGGCAATCTGGGAATAGCAACCGGTCACAACAATACGGGCTTTCGGATTTTTTTTGATCGCCTGACGAATGGCTTTACGGGACTGAACCCCGCCATGATTGGTAACGGCGCAAGTATTAATCACATACACATCTGCCGTTTTGCTAAACGACACCACCTCCGCTCCCCGCTCTATAAAAGACGAGGAAAAGGAGGCTGACTCATACTGGTTAACTTTACAACCAAGGGTGGTAATGGCTATTTTTATATTTTTTTGCAGACTGGACATGAAGATTCTTCGTGGCTTATTAATAATGGCTCACTTAGAACTACACGGAATGTGCTTTTTTCGCGAAGAAAATCGCGTTTATACTGCGGATTATCCCTTCAACTGATACTCACCCCGGAAGACACAAAGAAAAAATACTCTTTGCGCCTTCACTGTGGTTAACAATGCTGGACAAAACAACCTGTTTTTCACTGGCACCCTACAGTTTAACCGATGGCATCTGGTCTTTTGTCCTATCCAGTACCGTCATCGCCGTGGCAACCATACCACCGATATCCCCCATGTTGGCCGGAATAATCATGGTGTTACTAGACTTGGCAAGTCTGCCCCACTCGGCAACAAACTGTTCTGCTACTCGCAGGTTTGCGGCCACACCACCCCCCTCCCGTTGCAACGCCTTGGCAACCTGAGCAATACCCAGGGCTGTTGCCTCAGCAACCAGTCTAATTTCAGCCGACTGACCTTCCGCCTCATTGATTCGTCTCTGCTTCTCACCTTCAGAAATCTCAATGGCCTCGGTCTTCAAACCCTCGGCCCGGTTAATCCGCGCCTGACGATCACCCTCAGAGGTTGCAATAGCAGCCCGCTTCTCCCGCTCAGCCTGCATCTGTTTTTCCATGGAGGCCATAACCGATTGGGGTGGGGTGATATCGGAAATTTCATACCGGAGCACCTTTACCCCCCAGTTTGCCGCCGCCTCATCAATGGCTTTGACGATCTCGGCATTGATGGTTTCCCGCTCCTCAAAGGTGCGGTCAAGCTCCATTTTACCGATGGCAGAACGCAGAGAGGTCTGGGCAAGCTGAACACAGGCAATGTGATAATTATCAATTCCATAAGCAGATTGCTTGCTGTTTAGTACCTGCAAATACAACACCCCGTCAACCTCCAGGGTAATATTATCGGCTGTAATACAGCTCTGAGAGGGGACATCGATCACCTCTTCCTTGAGTGACCGCCTGTAGGCAATGGTATCAATAAACGGCATCAGAATATGAAATCCTGCCATAATAGTTTTTGAATATTTACCCAGGCGCTCAATAACAAATTCTGAACGCTGGGGCACCACCACAGCTGTTTTGACAATAACAACAATGACCAGTACGGCAATAATAGCAACGACAACAACAGATTCGGACATATCACTTCTCCTTTATGATTCGACAGGTTTCACTTTAACAATCAGTGTATTTTCGCTATCGACACTTTCAACAACCCCAATATCTCCTTCTTGCATGGTATAATCAGCCACCGCAATCCAAAAAGAGCCATCAAGTTTTACCTTTCCCTGACGATTTGGGACGATTGGTTCTGTAACGACAACCGTCTTGCCAATTCGTTCATTAAAATAATCATCGTCACCACCCTGCCCCTGCTGACCCCGAAATATTGACCTGAGCATCCGGCGAAACAGCACCAAAGATCCGATGGAAACAACTACAAAAACAACAAGCTGCGTCTGAAGATCTACACCAAACAGACCTGCGGTAAAAGAAGCCGCCAGACAGCCAAGGGTGAAAAATATAGCGACGAAACCGGGGGCCATAAGCTCAGCCACCAGAAAGGCAACAGCAAGAATAAACCAGACAAATACAGGTTGCAGTAAAAAGGCCACAAGACGTCTCCTTAAAAGAGGTTGATGATACTTAAAACTTTACCCGGCACAGCTAAAGAATTTCGCCCCCACCAATAAGTAACTCTCCAGCATAGAGTGCCACAAACTGCCCAGGAGTAACGGCCCGCTGAGGCTCGGCAAAGGAAATAAGGTAGCCGCTATCGGTTTTTTCAACCCGGGCAAGCGAACCATCATGGCGATAACGAATTTTAACCAGATACTGCTCAGGCAAAACAGGCTCCTTACCGACAAGCCAGTTCATGGTGCCAACCTGTAAAGATTGCTGGAACAACTCGTCGGGCTGTCCCACCACCACTTGCCGACTGTCTGGCTTAAGACGCACCACATATAAGGGGTGAGAGGCTGAAATCCCCAAACCCTTTCGCTGACCAATGGTATAATTTTCAATACCCCGATGCTCACCAAGAACCGCGCCCTTTGTATCAACAATCTGCCCAGGAGCCCCTCTGGTTTTGGCACGATCCGCCAGAAATCCCTGCACCGTCCAATTCTGCAAGAAACAGACATCCTGACTTTCCTGACCCCGAAAATCATGAAAACCAAAGCCCTCAGCCATCTCATACACCTTTTCTTTTACCGTTTCTCCCAAGGGAAACCGTAGAAAGGCTATCTGCTCCTGACGTAGTCCGCAGAGGAAATAAGACTGATCCTTTGTACTATCGACACCTTTGGCCAAGACCCAACCATCACCCGTTTGCACCCTCCGGACGTAATGACCCGTGGCCAAGGCTTCACACCTCTCAAGCATGGCCTGTTTAATCAACTCACCACACTTAACAAACGGATTACACATCACACACGGATTGGGGGTACGCCCGGCAAAATAAGAGTCACAGAAGTAATCAATTACGGCCTTTTGAAAGACATCCCTGACATCTACCACCGTAAGCGGAACTCCGAGTTTCTGGCAGATTATTCGTAATTTTGCCAGTTGCTTCGTAAAATCAGGCTGGCCAAGGTTCATAAACAGACCATGAACATCGGCCCCATCATTAAGGAGTAATTTTGCCGTGACCGTGGAGTCAACCCCCCCGCTCATGGCGACTGCTATTCTCTTTTTCATTTTCGTCATGAAACCAACTCGCTAAAACCTAAATTCAATAACTGCAACAAGCCCCTTATAGCTAAATAGGCAATCTTACTCACTTCAAAAAGTTTTTCTCATATTTGCATATGTGGTGCAAGAAGTTGCTACCTAAAAAATGAGGAGTATGTCGGACTTAGAGAATCCCAGTGTACCCTTTTTCATAAGTTGCGACAACAGGCCATCCTGAAAGAATGGTTATAACAAACCTGTGCAACTGCGCCAATTCAGCCAGACCCCTAGTAGCTAGTCCGAAAATAGGAAGCCGGCTCCAAAGCCGGAGAAATTCTCTTTGGAGGAGAATTTGAAGCCCACCTCTTAGCGTTGGCTTGTTCGGAAGCTCCAAAAGGAAAAGTCCGGTGGACGGTGCGTTTGTTGGCCGAGAAACTAATCGAATTGAAAATAGTGGAAACCGTTTCCCCAATGACAATATGTAATACTTTAAAAAAAATGAACTTAAGCCTCACCTAAGCAAATATTGGAAAATACCACCTGACCAAAA
>JAJRUT010000040.1 GCA_024277655.1 Deltaproteobacteria bacterium
GAATTCAGAATTCAGAATTCAGAATTCAGGATTCAGATTGCGGAATTCAGGTAATAGCTCAAAACGACGATAATCAAGTTGTATAACCCAAGCTGGAACACTGAGAGGTAAGACATGGAGACAGCATTTAAATCCCCGTCCCTGGTTGGTTTTGGTGATATTAAACCGATGCCAGCCATTACGGGCTGGGAGGAGTTTTTGCAAGAGGGCGATGCCTATCTTAAAACAGGCCACGGGGCTTATGCTAAGTCCCGTGCGGCTTTCACGCCGGAGATCCTCTACAATATCATCGCCATGGCCATTGAAAAGCTGGTGATGGCAACCCTGATGAAGCAGGGGCAGCTTCCCTATAATCATACCATGTATGATCTGGTCGAAGCCATGGACGACGTGTTTCCGGAGTCCCTTGTCGATATTCGCGAGGACTTGTTAAATCTGGATAAATACCAGGAGATTTGCGACATTGATCATTACAACATAATCCCGCCTGATTCCACCGAGATTCCTGGTATGCTGAACCTTGCCTCGCAACTGCAGGATGTGGTGTACGGGCAAATTGGTGAGGTGAGGGTATGATCACCAGGGAACTTGGTTTGGTGCGGGAAGCACTTAATGGGGCCGGGATGGATGTATCCTATGCCTATGAGGATCTAGTTTTTGTCGGTCATAACGGTTTTTTGCTCCAATTTACAGATTGGCAGCGGGAGATGCTCATCCACACCAATGTGGAGGCGCGGGACACTGATATGGCAGGGGCAATACATCTTTTGCAAAATAAAGGCACTGAGCTTGGCCTTGTGTTTAGCATGGGCAAACAGTATCGCCTTGCCCCATCTCTGGATGGGGAAGAGAATATACAGTTGGAATTTTGTTAAAAATAAAAAAAGAGGATTTAGATTATGGCGCGTGAAGATATTGAAAAATTACTTATTGCTGGCGGCGAAGACAAGCATGTACGGGCAAAGTATAATTTGCCTGGGACAAAGGAAGAGTTTATTGCCCTTGCCGCTGAGGATGGTTACATCTTCAACGAAGAGGAGTTAAGTGCCATTATCAAGGAGTCAGGTGATATTTTTGAAAAGAATGGCAACCCGCCCCAACGCTCAATTTGGTGGACGTAATTCCCCATATGCCCCGGGCGGTGATGGTCTTTGACTTTTCGGCCTGTCTGTGCCTACAATGAAGAGTAGCGCTATCTGATATTCTTTAATTGTGGGCATGGACTTGGCTAAAACTATATTTCCCAAAAAAACGATATTTGTTCTCTTTGTTGTTTCTATTCTTTTGTGCTCGTCTGTTCAGGCGTCAGGGCAGAAAAAAATTCTCTATATTGATTCCTATCATCCTTCCTACGAGTGGAGTCGCAAGATCACTGCTGGTGTCCTGTCGGTGTTGGCAGATCTCCCTGATGTGGAACTCAAAATCTTGCGGATGGATACCAAACGCAACAAGTCTGAGGAGTATAAACAGCAGGCTGCCTTAAAGGCCAAGGCCCTTATCGAGGCCTGGAAGCCCGATATTGTTATTGCCTCGGATGATAACGCCTCAAAATATCTTATCGCCCCCTATTTTAAAGATTCTGATCTGCCTTTTGTCTTTTGTGGACTTAATTGGGACGCCTCGGTGTACGGGTTCCCCACCAAAAATATCACCGGTATGGTGGAGGTGTCATTGGCTGAGCCTCTGTTACGGACATTGCGCACCTTTGCCAAGGGGGATCGTCTTGGCTTCTTGGCCTCAGATACTCTCACTGAACGGAAAGAATTTGCGAATATCACAGGGGTGATTGAGTCACGTTTTGCCCGTACTTTCGCTGAGTGGCAACAGATGTTTATTCAGTTGCAGGATACTTGCGACATGGTTCTTATTCAGGAGAGCCAATCTGTACAAGGGTTTAAACATGGTGAAATGGTCAGATTTGTAAATAAAAATACAAAGGTGCCAACAGGTAGTGTCCATCAATTTATGAAAAAATATGTGCTGCTGACCTACGCCAAGTCTGGTGAGGAGCAGGGGCGTTATGCGGCCAATACGGCCCTTGAAATTCTGGGCAGGAACCCCTCCTGCCCAGATCCCCGTTGTTTATAACAAAGAGGCAAAAATCTATCTCAACATGAAGGTTGCCAAGACCATGGGGATCAAATTTCCCATGGAACTTATTGAGAATGCGACTCTGATTAGCGCCAAACGCTCTAAGGTCTTTTATGTTAACTCCTACCACAAGGGGTATCGGTGGAGTGATGGTATCGAGAAAGGCCTTCTGCGGGCATTGGCAATTCATCCTCTTGCGGGTGGAGTCTTGGATACCAGTGACAGTGATGTAGATCTTAAAATTTTTAGAATGAATAGCAAACTCAAAACAGATCCGGCCTATATCAGGGCTCGCGCCCGTGCTGCAAAGGCGGAGATTGATCGTTGGCGCCCTGATATTCTTGTGGTGAGTGATGATAATGCGGCCAAGTTTCTGATCGAGCCATTTTATAAAAACAGTACGATTCCCATCGTCTTTTGCGGTCTGAACAGGGGGGCCTCGGTGTATGGTTTTCCTACACCCAACATGACCGGCATGGTTGAGGTGGAGCCTGTTGTTGAAACCCTTTCCCTGTTGCGTCAATATGCCAAGGGGAGTCGTCTTGGTTATATTGGTGCAGATAATCTTTCCAATCGTAAAATGTTAAATACTTACAGTCGTAAGCTTGGCATTCGTTTTACGGATGGAGTCTTAACCTTAAGTCTTGCTCAGTGGCAGGAGGAGTATAAGCGTCTGCAGAATGAGGTTGATATGCTTCTATGGTTTACCCCCCTGGGGATTGAGGGTTGGAATGAACAACGGGGCTATGCCTTTGTCCTTGCCAATACCAGGATACCGGTGGGGACTAGCTCCGCCCATCAGGTTAGGTATACTCTGCTGGGGAAGGTTAAACTTGCTGAGGAGCAGGGCTGGTGGGTGGGAAATACGGTACTGCGGATACTCGCTGGCACACACCCTGCCGATATTCCGGTGACCCAAAATAAGGGTTCAAGGCTGTATTTGAATATGGAAATGGCCAAGCAACTTGGGATTAAATTCCCCATGCAACTCATCGAAAAGGCTATTTTTGTTAAAGTGGTATCAGGCAGGGGTGGTGAGCAATGAAATGCAACTCTCTTACCATCAGGCTGTTGTCGGTTATTGGTCTGGCCTTTGTGGTGACCACGGTGAGTGTGCTTTATATGGCTGGCAAACAGCTCTCCGGGATTATCGATGAGAGCCAGAATGCGTTGTACCAGGAGAAGGTTGAGGGGATGATTGGTCTTTTGCAACGGAGCAATCAGCGCCTGGAGCAAACAGGGATGCCGGAGGCGTATATCAAGGATTTTCAGGGGTCGAGCCTGAAAATGCTCCGGGATCTTCACTACCGACAGGGGCGGGGGCAGAGGATTTACCCGTTTATTCTGACAACTGCTGGTGTGGTGGTGATGCACCCTGTGCTTGAAAAGGGGGATCTTTCCTTAGCTCATTCAGAAGGTCTAATGGCTAGTTTGCAAAAAAAACACAGTTCTGGCGGTGAATATTACACCTACCAGGGGGTGGAAAATGGTGTTGGGTCAAGGACTTTCCTGAATGGGACTGGGTTGTTGGTTATGCGGTTCCTTTGGATATAAAGTATGAGGATGCCAGGGAGTTTCAAGTCTCTTTGGCCTATATTATGGCTGGTATAGCCCTCCTTGTTCTGGTCTGTTTATCCCTTGTTGTGGCTACGTTTATTAAACCTATTTGTGTTTTGACAGAGGTTGCCACCCAGATGGCAAGTGGTGACCTGGATCAGCCCATTGACAGGAGCTGCTCTGGGGAGGTGGGGAGGCTGGCCCAGAGTTTTTATCATATGCGGAATCATATCCGCGAGAAGATTCAGGAGCTTGAGACGGAAAATAAACAAAGAAAAGAGGCCGAAGTGGCTCTTGCCACTGAGAAAGAGCGTCTATCGGTTACCTTGCAGAGTATTGCTGACGGAGTGATTACCACCGATGTGAGTGGCAATGTTGTTTTTGTCAATAATGCCGCAAAGGAGATTCTTGGCTGGGCCAATGACGAGGCGCTGGGGCAACCCCTTGAACTGATTTTCCCCTCTGGCGTGGTAGAGGATGGTGAGGCGGCATTTTTTTCCGTTCATGATGTGGTGGTGAAGGGCAAAACCCAAGAGTTCAGAGAGCAGCTTTTATTCACCCGCGACAAGCGAGAGTTGGTTGTCGCGGGCAGTGGGGCTCCTATCTTTGATACTAAGCACCAAACGGTTGGTTTGGTTCTGGTTTTTAGGGATATGACCGAACATGTCAAAATGGAGATGGAACTTTTAAAAAATGCCAAACTTAAATCGGTTGGTGTATTGGCGGGTGGCATCGCCCATGATTTTAATAATATTCTGGCGGCAATTTTGGGGAATATTAATCTCTCCCTTATTGATACTTCTGTTCAGGGTAAAACGCGAGATTTTCTGGCTTCGGCTGAAAAGGCGTGCCTCCGGGCCAAGGGCTTAACCATGCAGCTCCTGACTTTTTCTAAAGGGGGGGAGCCGATTAAGGAGTTGGCCTCTCTCAAGGAGGTGATTGAAGATTCTGCAAAATTTGTTCTGCATGGGGATAAGGTGGCCTGTGATTTTAATATTGCCGATGACCTATGGC
>JAJRUT010000041.1 GCA_024277655.1 Deltaproteobacteria bacterium
AGAAATGCCGCAGGCTGTCACCACCACTGCCCTTGACCCTGGTAAGAAAGAAGCCAAAGAGGAGGCTGAAGAAGATTAGCCCCAGCATCTGGCCCTTGGCCCCGGCCTCAATGATATTGGCCGGAACCATCCGCAAAAAAATACCAATAAGATCGCCACTTCCCTTATCTGCAATATGTTGAGCCAGGTGGGTGGGCAACTCCCCAAGACCAATCAGTTCCCGGGCCGGTTTGCCATCAATAATACCGGGGCTGGTGAGGTTGACCATAAAGAGTCCCACCAGAATAGCAAGGAGACTGGTGGTGGCATAGTAGACCAGGGTCTTACCGCCAAGGCGACCCACCGCCTCTCCGGTGCCAATCCCCATCATGCCGACAATAATAGAGGAAACCACCAGGGGGACGATAAGCATCTTCAAACCGTTTAAGAAAAGCTGACCGATAAAATCATAGGCGCCATACAGCTTTATGCCAAGCAGTGAACCCTCCGTCCCGCTTAACGACCCGGCAAGAACGGCAAGAATAAGGGCGATAAGGATCTGGTAATGGAGTTTAATGCGGAGGATTTTTTTGAGCATAGTTTTTGCTTATATTAAAGGGTCTTGGGACGTTTTGACAGACTTCTAGGTAATACTCCTCTATAAATCAAGCAGCTCGACAATTTTTTTTATCCGCTGACCAACCTGCATACTGTTGTCGCAATGGGCGCCCTCTCTGGGGTTGCAGTCAAGGAGGATGCCCATGATTTTATCGGCCATACGGTCATGGCCCTCATCTTCAAGGCGGGCCAGAATACCGGATACGAGTTTACTGAACTCCAGGCATTTTTGATAATCTGCCGAGGTGCGCTCGTGGAGGGCGGCGGCTTGGTGAAGATCTCGTTTGATGTCGTCTGGGATGTTTTCACTCATGGTCATGTCCTGTCTTAGCGTTTTCCCAACGTATACCACGACGATGCCACCATGCCATAGATAAAGTTCAGGATAATGACCACGCCGGGCATCAGCAGGCCAAAACCGGTGCCGAAATCACCCGGCTTCATGGCGGGAAGGACCACAAGGATCATCATGGCAGAGGGGGCAAGGCTTGCAAGCATTCCCCGCAGACAGATACGGTTTTTCATAAGCGGCAACATGAGAAGCAGCATCCAGATGCCACCCCAGATCATGCGCTTATACAGCCAGGGGGTGGTGAGGGCAGGTTTCATGCTGATACCGATAAGGTCAGAAATACCACTGGTACCCATAAGCCAGATATTTACACTGTCGATAAATGCACCAATGGCGCCACCCGTAAAGGCCAAGCTCATGTTTCTAAGAAGTTTCATAAGGTTTTTCTTTAAAATAAATATTTTGAGTAGTTGCACCGGGAAAAATCTTTGTGTCTCTGGAGTGAATAAACCTTTTTCTCAAAGAGCGTTTATGCTGGCATCTCCATGTTCCGGGTCTGCTCAAGGCTAATAAGGTATTCCTTTCGCCAAATTTCGCCACCATAACCTGTCATGGCGCCATCTTTACCGATAACCCGGTGGCAGGGGATGAGAATGGCAATTTTGTTATTTCTGTTGGCGTAAGCCACGGCGCGAACCGCTTTGGGGGTGCCAAGACTCAAGGCCTGTTCGCTGTAGGATGTCGTTGCACCGTAGGGAATGGCAAGGAGACTTGTCCACACCTTTTGCTGAAAGGTTGTACCACAAATATCAAGGGGCAGGCTGAAGGTTTGGCTCTTACGGCTGAAATATTCTTTAAGCTCCTGGCGAAGAACCCCAAAAAATGGGCTTTTGCCGGCTATTGGAGTCGTACCAAAATATTTTTCAAGGATCTTGACTTGCTGTTGCAGGCGAGTGGCTATGGCAAATTCCAGCAGGCAGATGCCCCGGGATGTGGCACCTGCAACGAGTTGGCCCAAGGGGGTGGTAATTATGGTGGTTACAATTTGGCGTGGCATGGAATGGGTAGTCGGCTTCCTATTCTCGGACAATCTCCTAGGTTTGCGGGGAATTTTTGAGCACTTTTTTGAGCAATCCGGCAATGGTGGTTTTGGTTAGGGGTTTAATGGCAAACTCTTTGATGCCAAGTACCTTTGCCGATTTCTCATCGACGATATTGCTATATCCGGTGCAGAGGATGATCGGGATGTCTGGCCGGATTTGCAGTATCCGCCGGGCCAGATCAAAGCCCGTCATGTCCGGCATGGTTTGATCGGTTATAACAACATCAAAATCCTGCGGGTTATTTTGAAAGGTGGTCAGGGCCTCAAGGCTTGATTGGCACATGGTTACATGGTAGCCGAGCCGTTCAAGCATCTCTTTGCCCATTTCAGCTAGCATTTCCTCATCATCGACAAAAAGGATGTTGCCTGTGCCGAGGGTGGTGGTCTCTGGTTCTGGTTCTGGTGGTTGAGGTTGCTCCTCCTCTGCGACCACAGGAAAATAAACATGAAAGGTCGTACCATTCCCTGGCTTGCTGTCAACCGTGATTACCCCACCATAACTGCCGATGATACCGTGGATAATGGCCAGCCCCAGACCTGTGCCCTTGCCAATACCCTTGGTGGTGAAATAGGGGTCAAAAATTTTATTTATATGTGAGGGGTGGATGCCGGTTCCGGTATCGCTAACAATTAACTCAACATATTGCCCTCCTTTAAGGGATGTGCCCAAAGGGGTGTTTGAGCTTGTTACCCTGGTGTTATTTAGGCTGATTTTTAACAGGCCACCTGTCATTTCCATAGCCTGGCTGGCATTGGTGCAGAGGTTTATTAGTATTTGGTTGATCTGGGTAGGGTCAACAATGACAATGCCACATTCCGGGTCAATTTCATCCTCTATCTTAATGGTTGATGGGATGGTTAGTCGTAACATTTTCAAGGTCTCCTTGATGAGACTTTGAATCTGTATAGGGATACGCTTAATCTTGTCTTTACGACTAAAGGCAAGGATCTGGGCGACCAGTTCCTTGGCCCGATGACCAGCGGTGAGGACCTTGTCGAGGTCATCAGAATATTTGGATTTAGGTGGAGCATCTTCCTGCGCCAGTTCCGTGTAGCCGAGAATAACACTGAGGAGGTTGTTAAAGTCGTGGGCTATGCCGCCAGCCATGGTGCCAATGGCCTCCATCTTCTGGGCCTGTTGTAACTGTTTTTCAAGTTGGACCTCTTCGCTTATGTCGTACAGAATTCCTTCAAGATGGCTGATGGTGCCCTTTGGATCCCGGCAGATATCACCGACCCCCTTAACCCACTTGATGTCACCCTTTTTGGTGATGAGGCGGTAGGGGCTTGGGGTAAACCTTTGGGGCTGCCCTTCTTTGCAGGCGGTGGTGATTTCCTGGGTGAGTTTCTGGAGATCGTTGGGGTGGACAAGTTCTGGAAAAGTGATTTTTTTAGTCGTAAAGTCAGTATGGCTGTAACCGGTTAAGTCGACAACGTTATGGGAGGTAAAGTTGACAGGCCAGCCCTCCTCATATTTCCAGCTGAAGGCGACGGCAGGACTGCGATTAATAATTTTGTTGGCCTCGTACAGGGCCTTGTCGCGGTCATTGAGGCTAACGACAAGTGTGTTGAAACTGTCGATTATATTTTGGATTTCAGCTTTTTGTCCCACAAGGTTTGACTCTTTAAAATTGCCCTCTGCCAGAAGTTTCATGTCTTGTTGCAGGTCTGCCAGTGGTTTGGAGAGGTGGCGGGTGAGTAGTATGTTGATGAAAAGCATGGAGGCAAGTAGCGTTCCAAGCATCATAAACAGGCTGCTGAGCAGCATATCTTTTCGCTGGTTTTCCCATGAGGTGTCTTTGAAACGTATCTTTAGATACCCCACTAGCCTACCTGATTCGTGGACGAGATCTTTCTCTATGAGGATGGTCTTTGTGGTTGTTACGTCTTTGCTGAAAATAATTTGCTTATTATGGTCTAGTAAGTATAAGCCCTTAATCTCGGGTGATTCTAGGAAGAGATTGCAGAGCTTTCGGGTTGTGCTAAGATCGTAGAGCCATAGTTGCAGGGAGAAGGTGTCGGCAATATGCTCCGCCTGAGACTGTGCGGATGATAGAAAGTTATTATTATGGAGCCGGACGGAATAGGAGTAATAGCAGGTGCCAATAACGATATTGACGCAGATAATCACCAGTCCTATACGCGTACTTAGAGCCTGTCTGATACTTGTTTGCATGGGTGTCTTGGCCTTTTAGGGGTTAGTGTGGTGTTTGTTTTCTATTGGACTGGGCGCGAAGCTTCCTTGCTCTTTCATTTCCCGTAGGGCCTGGGTGATTTTTGGTACTAGGCTATAATGTTTCCTATGGATATAGGCATAGAGATCAAGATGTATAAGGGTGGTGGTACCTTTTGTTATATTGGTATAGTTGTTTTCCTGGATGATCCTGTCGGCAATAGATGGCCACTCGATCACGGTGTCAAGCCTGCCATCGTTTAACATCTGCAACAACCGTGTGGCGTCCGGCAGCATAATGCGTGTGCCTGGGACGTTTGTTTCCAGAATTTTCACCCCCACCCGGAAACCGTTCCTAAAGGGGCTAAGGGAGTTGTAGTCCTTGATGGCGGTGACGGTTCCGTTCGTGTAGACCCGGAAACTTGCGGTATTTAAGGGTTCCGGGATAATGAGCAGATTTTCGGTGTTTTCCGGATGAAGCTCCTTTATATTGAGGACACGGTTGGCATCACCATCGCCATCCTCATTGGCAAGAACCAGGGCCCGTTGGGCAGAGCCGGGGTTGATCAGTTTAAGGCTAAAACCTCCAGCCCGCCTAAAGGCCTCCTGCAGGCGCTTTTCAAGGAGTTCCTTCATAGGGGACTGTGCGCCTGTGTAAAAGACAAAATCGGTGCAGGTCTGATCAAAGGCCCCTTCCTCCTTCATCTGGCGCAGGATGGAATTTAGTTTTGGGACAAGGTGCTGATATTTTTTATGCAGGTAGAGGTGAAAAGGTTGAACAAGGATTGGGGGGGACAGCTTCTTTATTTTTACTCCAAGCTCTTTAATGGCGTGGTCGGCTATCAGATTCCACTCCACCATGGTATCTATCCGGCCCGAGTCCAGCATCCGGACGAGTTGCAGGGTGGTTGGCATAAATGTGCGTTTGCCGGGGATATTCTTCTCCAGGATCTTGGCCCCGATCCGGGCCCCGTTATGATAGTTTTGTAAAGATTGCCAGCCGGTCACCGGGAACGACTTGTCTTTGGTATATACCGTGAGGACGAGGTTCATGATAGGTTCCGGAACCTGGATGAGGTTGCCGGTGTTCTTCGGAGCTATGCTTTTGATACGAGTGACCCGGCCAGCATCCCCATCTCCTTCCTCGTTGGCAAGAAACAGGGCACGTTGAGCGGAGGAGCTGACCTGCACTTCGGCCTTGAGGCCAAGACGTCTGAATGCCTCCTTGATACGCCCCTCAAGTATTTCCTTTATCGGTGACTGGAGGGCGGTATGAAAGGTGTATATTTCAGGGTTGGCAGGGTGTAGCGATTCACCGGCTAAGGCTTTGCCGGTGAAGAAGGGGCTGAGCAGAATAGCCAGGAGAACGATACAATAACTGGGTAATTTGCTCATGTTTTTTCGGTGGCTTTGGGGGTTGTCTGGGCCGTTAATGGTCTCCCAGCGGGTTACCTACATATCTGGTTGTGATTGTACTTGAATCTCCTGCTGCTTTGCAAATTTTTCAAGGGTAATGTGGTTTATTTGGATGGAGATGCTTGCCTGTTTGTCAATAAAGCTAGCTGGTCTTTATCCAGGATGGCGTTGGTCATATATATACACTCAAGGTGGATCATGGTGGCCTCGGCCTTCATGTTGGCAAGTTTCTTGACTTTGGGCTCCAGTTCTTTTGGGTCTTTGCCACTTAGAATTTCGTTTGTAATCTGTTTTTGTAAAGCCAGAATACTAGGGCTTAGGGTTCTGACTCCAGAGATTGTTTTCTTGCGGATGACAATGAGTTTGTCCTTTTGCCCTGTGCTTAAATTTAGTTCAGGATTGTCCCACTGCTGCATCAGTAATTTTGTGAGATGCGCTAGCTTTCCAGTGATTAGAAAGGGGGAGTTGTTGCCTTGGGCTAAAATTATAGGGGTAGCAAGGGCAGTGGTAAGAGCGATAATGGTGAAAGAGAAAATGAGTTTCTTGAGCATTTGTAAACCTCTGGTAAGATTTGCGAAGGATCTTTTAGGTAATGTTATAACTCCGAAAGTGCCTGGTACTGTTCACTGATGATATGAATGGATTTCATGGTGGCGAGATAGAGGTAATAGCTGACGATGCCGGTGATTATCGTAATACCGATCTTCCATGCCCTGTTGATCTTTGGGTGGAACCAGATTTGTGGCAAGGCCAGCGGGCCAACGCAGATGAAACTGGCGAGGATGATTGATGTTCGAAAATACCAGGGCAACGTTTGCTGCTCAAGGGTTGATCCCTTTTTTAAAACCTCATGGCAATGTTTACATTTAATGGCATCGTTCTGGATATCTTCAGCGCAAAATGGACATTTTTTCATGTTGTTTCCCTATGTTTCAGAGTGATGGCCTCTTTTGACCATGGCCAGTAGTGCTGGTTGAATAGACGGACACTGCCGAGTATAGTACCACTTGACCATTAATTTATGAATAATAAGCTTTAAAATTTGTCAGCCAGACATGACCGCTGAAGTGCCGATCTTTTATGATTTCCATGGTGTTGAAGCTGGCAAAGCAGGAAAATAAAATGGAGAAGATGTGATGACCGCTTACGAATTAGAAGAACTTGCAAAGATGAGAGTGTTTGCGACCAAATTACTGACGGGGAAGGCTCCTAAAATTGAAGTGGAGGTTGCAAACCAAAAGATCTCCTGCACAGGTGATCGGGCGCGGGATGTTGGGGCTGGGATTATGTTGTGCGTACGTTCCTTGGAGTCTGCTGGTGGGGCTTGTAGCGGTAAGGCTGACAATTGAGGCTGTAAAATGACAGGTTGCCATCTGTCATGAGACATAATGACTGGAAAGTATTTTTTAGGAATCCTATTGACTTCCCTTTTATTCTCCGCTACATTTTTCGCCATATTTAACAGATGCTCATATATGGAGCTTAATAGGGAATCCGGTGTAACTCCGGGACGGGCCCGCCGCTGTAACCGAGGACGAACGTTGCATTAAGTCACTGTTTTCAAGTTGAAAACGGGAAGGCGCAACAAGTAGGATGAGCCGGAAGTCAGAAGACCTGTCTGTTATAAATACTGCGGGAGAAAGAGACTTGTTTTTCTTTCCGCGGCTCGTTGCCCCAGAGAAAAGGCGCAGCGGGATAGAGGTTAACCTTCGTGGACAGGGGGTCGTGCTTTAGCTATTCGTGGACAAGAACAGGGAATCCCCGGATCAATTTTAATTGGTCCGGGGATTTTTTTTGCTTTTTTTAAGGTATCTCCCCGGCTCCGCCTAATAAATTTAAGAGATTGACTTTGAATCGGGCCATTGGTAATACGTTTTTCTTAAAAGTGTTACTCGTCAGGTTTGGATGAAAGTCTGTAAAAAGGGAGAAGAGGGATGCAGGAATTTTTCGGGAAATGTTTAATGGCTATGGTCTTTGCAGGTCTTATGATATCACAGGCGCAGGCCGAGGAAACTCTGGAGGAGCAGGTGCAAAGCCTTTCCCGCCAGAATAGGGTGCAGTCAGAGATGCTTCAGGATTTGCAGAAACGGATTGAGGTCAAGGGGGAGGGGCCGGAAAGACCGTTGCAGGTTCTCTTTGATCGCCTTGAATTTAATGGCCTTATGGAGGTTGAGGCGTACTCTTCCGAGGATTTTGCTGGTGATGAGACCAGTGATATTGACCTTGCCACTGTGGAGCTTGATATTCATGGGCGGATCAATAGCTGGTCGTCTGCTCACTTGCTTTTAAAATATGAGGAGCGGGAGAATGACGATGATTTTTTTGTTGATGAGGGGACTATCACCCTTGGCAATCAGGCAGAGTTTCCTGTCCTGCTTATCGCCGGGAAAATGTATATCCATTTTGGTGGTTATAACTCCAATATGATCAGTGACCCCCTCACTCTTGAACTTGGTGAGACCAATGTTGATGCGCTGCAGGTTGTCACTGAGATGAATGGCTTTTACTCTACGCTTTATGTCTTCAATGGCGATACCGATGAGACGGGCAAGGATGATGGGATTAGAAGTTTCGGAGTCAATGGCGGGTACACCATGAGCCGGGACAACCTTAGCCTGGAGGTGGGGCTTGACTGGTTAAACAATCTTGCTGATTCAAATGGTCTTGTGGATCATATCGCCACAACATCAGGAACTATCGGTGATCAGGTTGCCGGTCTTGCGGCCCATGTTTCTCTGGAGGCAAATAATTTTACCCTGATCTGTGAGTATCTTGCGGCGTTGGTTGATTTTGAGTTTGGCGAGGTTGATTTTAAAGGTAGGGGGGCAGAGCCTGAAACCTATAATGTTGAGGTGGGTTATACCATGGACGTGGTAAATCGGGTAATGACCTTTGCCCTTGGTTACCAGGGAAGTGCTGAGGCGGTTGATCTCGGTTTGCCTGAGAATCGTTATATTGGTACCGTAAAAATGGAGGTTCTGCCAAGTACGATTCTGGCGCTTGAATATTTTCATGATGAGGACTACTCGGTAACTGACGGTGGCACCGGCAGTGATGGAGATAGTATAACCATGCAGCTTGCTTTGGAGTTTTAAATAGCTTGTAGTGGCTTGGCCTTAATCTGACAGGTGCCTGGCAGATCAGGTCGAAGCCAACCTGAACAATTGTAAAAATGGGGGAGCATATCTTGCGCCCCCCCCCGGCCTTTTTGTCTATGGGAAAAATAATCGTAAAAAGAGACCCTTTTTTGCTTGATTCTTTTGTTAAAAATAGTGAAAGATTGTATCTTTGTTTCGTCTCTGTCTCCTTAAAGAAATGATATGTTGCAAGGTGTTCGGGACCCCACCTTTTTTTTACCCTTTTTATGAGGCCAGGATTTATGTCGATTACGTTGATTGTCCTATTAGTTATTGTGGCTGTGGTTGGCCTGTTTGCTGTATCTATCTATAATAATTTGGTTCAGCTTCGAAACCGTTATAAAAATGGTTTTGCCCAGATTGAGGTGCAGCTCAAACGGCGCTATGACCTGATCCCCAACCTGGTGGAAACAGCTAAAGGCTATATGAAGCATGAGCGCGACACCCTGGAGGCGGTGATTGCCGCCCGGAATGAGGCGTCAAAAGGTCTATCTGCGGTTGCTGCTGATCCGGGTAATGCCGATGCCATCGCGAATCTTGCCGGGGCCGAAGGAGCCTTGGGTGGAGCAATGGCCAAGTTCTCCATGGTGATGGAGGCGTATCCTGATCTGAAGGCCAATGAGAACATGATGCAGCTCAGTGAAGAGATGACCTCCACTGAAAACAAGGTGGCCTTTTCCCGCCAGGCCTTTAATGATATGGTTATGGCCTATAATACCGCGAAGCAGACCTTTCCTGCTGTTATTTTTGCCGGGATGTTCGGTCATGGTCAGGATGCAAGTTTGCTTGAATTTGCTGATAGTGCCAAGATGCAGGATGCCCCCAAGGTTTCCTTCTAGTATGCCCGGTTCTGTGCAGATTATTTCTTTGGGCCAGAACCTTTTTTGATTTAAGCTCCGCGCCCGCAACGTAAAACGTATTGTTTGCGGTGCGCGTGAGGTTTAGCGTAATCTCATTTCATATAGGTCGAATATGGATTTTTTTCAGTCCCAGGATGTGGCCCGGCAGAATACCACAAAGCTTGTGGTATTTTTTATTATGGCGGTGGTCTCCATGATTGTTCTCACCAATGTTCTGGTGATGTTTGTCTTTGGCTATCTGGAGACACAGCCGGGTGAGCCCATGAATATCCAGTCTTTTAACTGGGATATCTTTGTCACCGTTGGGTGCGGGGTGCTTCTGCTGGTGACCCTTGGTAGTTTGTACAAGATCATCAGTTTGTCCGGTGGTGGGGCGCGGGTGGCCGAAATGATGAATGGTCAGCTCATTGTTGATGACACCGGGGACGCGGATAAACAGCGGATTCTCAATGTGGTTGAGGAAATGGCTATTGCCTCAGGTGTCCCTGTTCCGCCTATCTACTTGATGGATGAAAAGGCGATTAATGCCTTTGCGGCCGGAACCTCCCCCAGTAACGCCGTGATTGGTATTACAAGGGGGGCGATTCAACGTCTGTCGCGGGACGAGCTGCAGGGGGTGATTGCCCATGAGTTCAGTCATATCCTAAATGGTGATATGAAGCTTAATATCCGCTTGATTGGTCTGTTGCATGGTATTCTTCTCCTTGGTCTGATTGGCTATTTTATTCTTCGGGGATCCGTCTTTCGTTCTCGCAATTCCAAGAATGGTGGTGGTGTTCTGGCGCTTGGGATCGGCCTTATTGTCATCGGTTATGCGGGGACCTTTTTTGGTAATCTTATTAAGGCTGCGGTGAGTCGCCAGCGGGAATTTTTGGCCGATGCTGCGGCCGTCCAGTTTACCCGCAATCCGGATGGCATTGGCCGGGCGCTTATGCGGATTGGCGGCAAGGATACAGCAGGAATTATGGAAAATCCCACAAGTGCCGAAATCAGCCATGCCTTCTTCTGTGAGGGGGTTACCTCGTCCTTTGGTTCGGCCCTTGCCACCCACCCGCCCCTTAGCGAGCGAATCAAACGGGTTCTGCCCGACTGGGACGGTGAGTTCTTGTCAGGTTCGGCAAATTCCCCAAGACCAAAGAAGAAGACGGCAAAGAAAGGGCTATCCGATCAGAAGAAGAAACAGGCCATGGGTATGGCCGGAGCCGCTATTTTGAGTGCGGACAACGTGGTCAGTCTGGTGGGGCAGCCCACCATGGCCCATCTTGACTATGCCAAGGATTTTTTAGCAAAACTGCCGGCCTTGGTGAAACAGGCCGTTCATAATCCCCATGGGGCCAGGGCGGTGGTCTATTTACTGGTGCTTGACCGGGATGAGGCTGGGAGGATGCCGCAACTCCAGTATCTGCAAAGCCAAGCGGATACCGGGGTTTACGCCGAGATGGCGCGTCTGGCGCCGGTGGTCACCGGTTTATCTAGGGAGTATTGTCTGCCCTTGATTGATCTTGCTATCTCTAGTCTGCGCCAACTATCTGAGCCCCAGTATCAGCGGTTTAAACGAAATCTCCAGGAACTTGTGGCC
This sequence comes from Deltaproteobacteria bacterium, assembly GCA_024277655.1. Taxonomy (GTDB): domain Bacteria; phylum Desulfobacterota; class Desulfobulbia; order Desulfobulbales; family SURF-16; genus JAJRUT01. The sequence continues at coordinate 11,157 of JAJRUT010000041.1, forward strand.
AGTGACGGTAAGCTCAGCCCCTTCGAGTGGTCAGTGCAGAAGATCATTCTCCACCATTTGGCCGAGGTTTTTGAAAAAAATGGGCGTAGTCAGGGTAAGGAGCCAAATTTGAAACGAACCAAACAGGCAAGCGCGATTCTTCTCTCCTTCCTCGCCTCGGCCAGTAAACAGGACGGTATGACTGGCAAGGATGCCTTTATTTTTGCCAGTAAGGAGCTTGCCTGGCTTGATTCGAGCTTTCTTGAGTCGAGTGAGTATTCTCTGGATGATCTTGATTTGGCTCTCGATGATCTCTGCCAGCTCAAACCCCGTTTTAAGGCATCTCTAATCAAGGGTTGCGTGGCAGTGGTTTCTGCCGATGAGCAGATCACCAGCGAAGAAATAGAGCTTCTGCGCGCCATTGCCGATTCTCTGGATTGCCCGATCCCGCCAATGGTAGGGTAGTATGACGTGACTAAAGTCGCACGTCCGGCTCCCCCCCCCAAAAAAAAAATACGCGCCTGGTGGCGGCATGACTAGCAGCGGACGTGCGACTTCAGTCGTACTTTTGGGGCGGAGGTTGGTTGTTAAATAAAGGTCAATCCTTAGTCGTATGACAGACAAAGCACCCCGTACCACTTGCTACCCCTCCATTACCGGCATTCATGGCGTTATAGTCCCACCTGAGCATATCAGGGTAGTCACTGGCATGGGCCACGTGGCAGGAGAGGCACATCACGGCATCACTACCTGGGCTGACAACGCTACTTGAGGCGGCGGGCACTGTAAGTCTGGCCACAGGGGCGTTGACGTTATAGATGGTATAGTCTGCGTACTCCCCGGAGGCTGGGAGGGAGAGGTCGGTTGGGTGGCGGATAAAAGGCGAGAAAGTCGTACTGCCGATCCCATCAGATTCAGTGGTGGTGAGGGTGTGGAAATTACCATGACAGGTGGCGCAGAATTGACTCATACTGCCATTCGGGGGTTGGGTTAAACCTCCAGGCCCGACATGGCATTTTATGGCAGGGGCCGAACAGCCCAGTTGCACCGGGGCAGACAGGGCGTAGTATTCATTATGGTTGCTGATGCTGACATTTTCTTCCCAATCAGGGCTTTCCAGGCCTTGCACTGCCATAAGAAAACGATAACTATCGGCAGGTTTGGTTGGTTGGTTTAATTGACCATCAACATTATTATGGTGCGCCTCGCTTATTCCTTTTACCCTATAGGTGCTGTCTCCTCCAGTGCCGTAATGTCTGTAGCCATGACAACCGTTGTTTCCGGCACAGGTGAGGGTGGTGGTGTTCACTGTATTGCCAAGGACATGGCTTGGGCCGCCCACATTATAAATACCACCAGGAGGCGCGTAAAGGGTCTGGTCGATACCGGTTAAGCCGGATATGTTATGTCCCTTGTTGTCAGCGGCGCCACTACCGGCAAGACCGGTAATATAACCAAAATTCCCACCGGCAAGATGAGTTGCACTGCTGTGCATGACCTGGGGGATAATTGAACCTCCAACATTGACGGTGGGGGTACCTCCACCCTGGGCATGACAACCAAAACAGGTCCCTCTGGTTAGACAGGGGTTGGGGGCAGATGAGCCGTCATAATTCATCGGCATATTGTTTTGGCTGTTATGCATGGTGTGACAATTGGTGCAATTGCCCTTGATTTTGGCCACAGCCGGAGTGACCCGGATCACGCTACATAAAAAGGCAGCAACGATGGTCACTAAAAATATGAACGGGATTCCTTGTCTGTGTTTTGATGACGATTGATACATGTCCCCCCCTCAGAGCATGTTGAGTTGTTACCCCACTTTAGCGGCCCGATAAATGGCGATTGCTGGCGGCTGGTGGAGTGACAAAATGTCGCACTTTGTGGGATTCCTATAGTCTATAAAGGGGAATTTGGCAACAATCTTCTAAAGATAGAGAGGGTAACGAGATGTTGCAGGCGGGTGTTAGAGATTTTCCATTTCCTTTCCCCGTTCAATGATTGCTGCACTATTTTGATACGCCTGTTCAAGGCCCTTGCTGGCCTCACGCAGCTCAATGCAGACAGGATCTTTTGCCCCGAGCATCTTTTCGGCCTGGTCAAGCAAGCGATAATTCTGCTGGAGTTCTTTGTTTAATTCTTGAAGGATGACCTTGCGTTTCTCATGCTTTTTCTGCTCCTCGTTTAGGACAGGGAGGAGACGGCGCACGGCCATTTCCACCAGGAGATTGCGGGGGGCGTGGTATTGCTCAGCGAGGCTGTTCAAGGTATCCAAGCTTTCCTGGCTGAGAACAAAGGTCTTTTGTTTACGAGATTGTTCTTCTCCACCATACTTTTGGCCCTTATTAAGATGGTGATGTAATTCCTGTCTTTCAATAAGGTGATCGAATAGGGTTTTCTGTTTAATGCCAAGTTGTGACGCCATTACACTGAGAAGATCAATCGTTGCCGGTGTCAGTTTAAACGTCACCCGGACCGATTGTCTGCCCCGTAGGCTATGTAGGGAAAGCTCTGTCATGACCATGTTCTCCAGTCCTAAAACTTTATCGTATAGTTTACAATAAGGCTATTTCATTACTAAGTCAAAAAAATAAAAAAAGTAATGTCGGCGGTGTTGACAATGTCGTTTTGGGAATTATTGTTTGTGTTAACCTAATGCACTATTGTTAATCAATATTTAACCTTACAAGGAGGAGAACCATGTTTACCCGAGTCCATGATGTTGATCAGTTGTTTGGCACCTTTAATCTTTTAAATCGTAACTTGGATCGTTTTCTCAAGGCCGGTTTACCCTATCAGGGTCAGGCTGGAGAGTTGATGGCGACACCTACAACCAATATTTATGACAATGGAGATTCGCTGTTGTTTCAGGCTGAATTGCCAGGGGTTTCTAAGGGTGACCTGACGATTCAATTGCAGGGCAAGCATTTGGAAATTAAGGGTGAGCGCAAGCATGAGGTTCCTGACGGGTATGATGTGCATCGTCAGGATATGGCAACTGGCCAGTTTGTCCGCTTTTACACCCTACCTGTTGAGGTTGATGCCGACAAGGTGAAGAGTTCGCTGGAGGATGGTATCCTCACTATTACTTTACCTAAAGCGGTTACTGCGAAGAAGAAACAGATTCTGATTCAGTAAGGACAGGGTGAGAGGCAAGAGGTAGTAGATAAATTTAAGATAAGATGAGGATTGAGCTATGACCACTACAGCAATCGAAAAGAAGACCACAGCACCAGTTACCAGGAAGTACCCCGTTTTGCGTCCTGTGGTTAATATCTACGAAAATAGTGATGGGTTTCTCCTGTTGGCTGAAATGGCCGGAGTGAAAAGGGAGGATATTAACATCGATCTTGAAAATAACGTGCTGTCGCTCAGTGGTGTACGTCACCTTGAGGCAGTACTCGAAGGGTCATGTTTTGAAGAGTTTGGTTCGGTGGAGTATCGCAACAGCTTTTCAATTCCGGAGACCATTGAACTATCAGAGGTTTCAGCCAAACTTAAGGATGGTATCCTCCATCTGACTCTGCCCAAGCAGGAGGCTGTGAAACCTCGTTTAATCGCGGTTCAGTAAGCTTAGCTAAGCCCCTGAACCTAAGGAGACCAGGATATGCAATTTGATAAATTTACGATAAAATCCCAGGAGGCCTTGCAGGAGGCTCAGGGGCTTGCCAGCCAAAAGGGGCATCAGGAGATTTTACCTGAACATCTGCTCACGGTTTTACTGAACGAAACAGATGGCGTAATTCTGCCTGTGCTGCAAAAGATAGGCGTCAACTCCGGGCAACTGCAGCAACTGGCTAAGGCCCATTTGGATAAACAGCCAAGCGTGAGTGGTAGCGGTTTTGGCCAGGTGAGTGGCTCACAGCGTCTGCAACAGATATTTGATCTGGCCTCTAAGGAAGCATCGCTCATGCGTGACGAATTTGTTAGTCAGGAGCATCTTTTCTTGGCTCTGATTAGTGAAAAATCAGATTTGGCCAAGGCACTTAAAGGGGCAGGGCTTGATAAAAAGGTTTTTATGAAGGCCCTTGCCGAGGTGCGTGGTAGTCACCGGGTTACCGACCAAACTCCTGAGGATAAGTATCAGGCCCTGGAAAAATACGGCCAGAATCTTACTGATCTTGCCAAGAACGGTAAGCTTGACCCGGTTATTGGTCGTGATGAGGAAGTGCGCCGGGTGGTGCAGGTTCTCAGTCGTCGAACCAAAAATAATCCGATTCTGATCGGTGAGCCGGGGGTTGGTAAGACTGCCATTGTTGAAGGTTTGGCCCAACGTATCGTTGAGGGGGATATCCCGGAAACCTTGCAGGATAAGCAGGTGGTAGCCCTGGATATGGGTTCTCTTATTGCCGGTGCCAAGTTTCGGGGAGAGTTTGAAGAGCGTTTGAAAGCGGTGCTCAAGGAGGTTGAGGAGCGTCAGGGTGAGATTATTCTCTTTATTGACGAGATCCACACCCTGGTTGGTGCCGGAGCTGCTGAAGGCTCGATGGATGCTGGTAATATGCTTAAACCTGCCCTGGCGCGTGGTGAGTTGCACTGTGTTGGTGCCACCACCTTAAAGGAGTTTCGCACCATTGAAAAGGATTCGGCCCTTGAACGGCGATTCCAGCAGGTTCTGGTGCAGGAGCCGACTGAGGATGATACCATTGCCATTCTCCGGGGTATCAAGGATAAGTATGAGGTACACCATGGAGTGCTTATTAACGATGCCGCCACTGTGGCGGCGGTGACCCTGTCCAAACGTTACATTACCGATCGTTTTCTGCCGGATAAGGCCATTGACCTCATTGATGAGGCGGCCTCAAAGTTGCGGATTGAAATTGACTCCATGCCCACCGAGATTGATGTGCTGGACCGGCAGAGAATCAAACTTGAGATCGAGCGGGAGGCGCTTAAACGTGAGAAGGATACGGCGTCCAAAGAACGTTTGCAGGTTCTTGAAGAAAAACTGGCTAATCTAAACGAGACGCTCAATTCAATGAAGGGCCACTGGAACCTTGAAAAGGGGATTATCCATAAACTCCGTCAGATCAAGACGGCGATTGATGAGGCCAAGGTGGAAGAGCAGCAAGCCGAACGTGCTGGTGATCTGAGTCGGGTGGCAGAAATAAGGTACGGCGAAATCACCGAACTTCAAGCGCAACTCAGTGCCGAGAATAAGCATCTCGCCGAAATTCAGCAGGATCGCCAGATGCTGAAGGAGGAGGTAACCGACGCCGATATTGCCGGGATTGTGGCCCGGTGGACCGGAATTCCGGTGGATAAACTCCTTAAGGGCGAGAAGGATAAGCTGATCAGTGCCGAAAGTAACCTCGCAAAACGGGTGATCGGTCAGCGGGAGGCGATTGTGGCGGTGGCAAACGCCATTCGCCGGGCGCGGGCCGGGTTGCAGGATCCTAATCGGCCCCTTGGCTCTTTTATTTTTCTTGGCCCCACAGGCGTGGGTAAAACAGAACTTGCCCGTTCCTTGGCAGATTTCCTTTTTGATAGTGAGCAGGCCATGATCCGCATTGATATGTCGGAGTTTATGGAGAAGCATTCAGTGGCGCGCCTGATTGGTGCCCCTCCTGGCTATGTTGGTTATGAGGAGGGGGGGTATTTAACCGAGGCGGTTCGCAGAAAGCCCTATGCCGTTATTTTATTTGATGAAATCGAAAAGGCCCATCCCGAGGTATTTAATGTTCTCCTGCAAATTCTGGATGATGGGCGGATGACTGATGGTCAGGGGCGGACGGTGGACTTTAAGAACACCATTTTGATTATGACCTCAAACCTTGGTAGTCAGGTTATTATGGATCTGCACGAGACGAGTCGTTATGAGATGCAGATAAAGTTGGACGAATTACTCCACGGTCATTTTAAGCCTGAGTTTTTAAACCGTCTTGATGAAATTATCACCTTTCATGGTTTAACCAAAGGTAATCTGGCTGATATCCTTGATATTCAGTTTGGTTTATTGCAAGAGCGGTTGGCCGACCAGAACCTGATGATCAATTTGAGTGATGATGCCAAAACGTTTTTGCTTGAGGCTGGTTACAATCCGGCTTTTGGCGCGCGCCCCTTGAAGCGGGCCCTGCAGAAACATATTTTGGACGGTCTGGCTTTGGAGCTACTGGAGGGACGTTTTAGTGATGGGGCAACCATTGAGGTTGGGGTTAATAAAGGCGAGCATGAGCTTGAATTTAGTTAATTAACAAAGGCTGAAGGGGCTAAATTGTTTTTTTCCAGGCGGGGAGTAATTCTTTTGTTGGCAGATGCTTATAATTGCGTTATGCAAAACCTCAGCAATGAAAAGTTGATAATGGCTACTTGTGAAAGGTAGTGGTTTTTTTTAAAAAGGGCTTACAGCTCACATATGAGGAGATTGTTATGGCGTGGAATGTAGAAGTTGATAAAGATAAGTGTACTGGTTGTGAAGAGTGTATTAATGCTTGTCCTGCCTCAGTTCTTGAGCTTGTTGACGGTAAATCTGATCCAGTAGAAATCGACGAATGTCTTGGTTGTGAGACCTGCGTTGAAGTTTGTCCTGAAGGTTGTATCGAGGTTTCTGAAGACTAATCTCTTTGGATCTCAGTAAAGAAAGGGGCTAAATGCGTTTTTAACGTGTTTAGCCCCTTTCTTTGTGGTGGAGGAGCTTTTGTGTTGCTACTGCCTTAAAGGCTTACTTCCACGCGGACACCGACCACAAGGGCATTGTCCAGGGAAGGGTCCATGCCGGGGTTGATAACATATTGGGCATCGGGCTGGAGAATGAGCCAGGGCAGGACTTCAGCCCGGTAGGTAAGTTCAATGGCCGTTTCGCTGTGATCAACGCTCTCGCCGGCAGCTTTGCTAAAAGCCATATAGTCGGAGCCGTTTCTGGCGTTAGCCACCATGATGCCAAGGATGTCGCTACTACGGTTGGGAATAAGACCAACGTAGTGGAACCCAACGCTCCAGTAGGAGCCCACCTGGTTGCGGGATTTGTCGGCAACGCCTATTTCAGCAAAGGCGCCGAGCCCTTCACCGTTAGCATTTTCGGTGAACAGGTTTTTTTCAGCCATCAGATAAAAGCCTTTGTTCTCGCCATTGGTACTACCATCAAAAAGTTCGACCCTGGCGGTATGCACCCAGGTGCCAAGGCCAACCTTGTAATACTCCTTATCCCCCGGTGTACCCTGATTCAGGCCCATTTCAAGTCCGGCGAAGATACGGTCGCCATCATCAAAACGAACAGCGGTGCGGGTGGTGTGGTTTGGGTCACCCGATATTCCGTCATAGACTGCAGTCATAATGTATGAATCTTCGGAGGGGTGCAGGGTAAGGCGGCCCGTCATGGCTGTTGTCTGCGGAAATATTGATGGGCCAACCTGAGAAATGGTAGGTTGAATCCCAGGGGAGCTGTTGGTGAATAAACCGGCAAATTCAAGGACATTAAATTCGCTGTTATAGTCATGAAGACCCACCAGAAAGGATGTATCGTGAGTAAAACGATGCTCATACCAGGCCTCGTAGAGGATGAAGGTTTCTTCAGCCTCAATGTTGCTGGTGGTCTGAAAATCGCCCACTATTTCGGTGAGGGGACGGTTGGTTACGGAGTTGCCAAGGAAATAGATTGAAAAGGTGCCGTTTTGCCACAGCCCGGCCTGCTGCGTGTCTACGGACATGGTCAGGTCTAGGTTGCCGAGCATGGTGCCATGGGTGGTAATGCCTCCCGTGGTGTTGCGCATAAGATCCAGGGTGACAACGGCTTCAAGGGTTATGCCGCGCTCTTCAAGACTGGATCGTGTTCCCCCCCAATCTCCAAGGAGATAAGGGTCGGTGGCCATGGCGGGTGTTGCTGCAAGTGAGAGGCATAAGAGGCATAGAGGTATAATGTTGCGCATGCGTGGTTCCTTTGCTGAGTGTTCATATGGTGGATTATTCAGTCTATGTTTTCCTAGCGACGCCTTGCAAGTAAATTCTTTAAAACAGGCGGGCAACTGTGGAAAACTCAGAGCCAAGTTAGGCGGGGCGAACTCGGTTCTGAGAGATGTAGCATGAAAGAAAGTTTGTCGTCAAGGATAAAGTTTGTCCAGCCTTATTCTCTGGAGGGGTAGTGAGTCTTGAAAATCAAGAAATGGCACGTAGGAAAGCGAAAAGAGAACCTCTTGGCTCGGTTTAATGGCTACGCACAATTCTCTAACCAGACATCGCTGGGTTTTGGGGGTACTGTTATTTCACCGGGATGTGAGGATCTTGGTGGATGATAATATCGGCATCTGGAAGAAAATCGTGGATTTTAAATTCCACTTTTTTGGCAAGGCTGTGAGCCTCGGCAAGTTGCATGTCGGCAGGTAGTTCAAGATGGAGTTGGATTAAGCGGATTTGGCCTGATTGCCGGGTGCGCAGGTCATGCACCCCCAAAACCTGTTCAGGGGCCCTGGCAATATCCATAATACGGGATCGGATGTCAGGGGAGAGTTCCCGATCCAGTAGGAGGTGCATGGCCTCTGCGGCAATATTTTTAGCAGAATAGAGAATGTAGACCGCGATGCCGAGAGCAAAGATGGTGTCAATAAAATGGTAGCCTTGGCCGATCAGAAACAGGGCCACAAGTGTTGCCGTGTTGGTGAGGAGGTCAGTGGTGTAGTGGAGAGAGTCAGCCTTGATGGCGGTTGAGCCGGTTTCTTTGATTACAATGCGCTGAAAGAGGATGAGGATGGCGGTGAGACCGATGGCAAAGAGTATTACCCATATTCCTGAGCCGATATCATTAACTGGCTGTGGACTTCGTAACCGCTCAATGGCCTGGAAGATAAGGAAAAAACCTGATCCTGCCACAAATGAGGCCTGGATAAGACCAGCCAGAGGTTCGGCCTTACCGTAGCCGAATTTAAACTCTTTATTCGGGCGTTTTAAGGAGTAGTGGATGGCAATGAGGTTAATTACCGAGGCGGCCATGTCCATAAGAGAATCAACGAGGGAGGCGAGAATCGCCAGAGATCCTGTAATGAACCATGCCCCTGCCTTAAGCAGGATCAGGATTAATGCTGTGGCAACGGAGGCGTAGGTTGCCAACCGCATGAGCCTTTCTTTCTTTTTGTTGGCGTAGTGTTGCATGTCTTTCAAACTAGCATGGTCCTAGGGTGGCGAAATTATGAACGCGCCTTCTTGCGCCGCATCTTCATCTTTAACTTTGCGTATTCTCGCATATCTTCGATGGCATCACTCTCGTCCATGATTTCAACACCCAAGATGGTTTCAACACAATCTTCAAGGGTAATAATACCTTCAGTCTGATCGTAGCTGTCAACCACCAGAAAGATATGCTCCTTCTTTTTAATAAACAGGTTAAGGGCTTTAGAGACGGGAATATTCTCGTTTATGGTGAAGATTTTATTTTGCAGATCATTGATGGCAATGGAATCGTCTTTAATGGCCTGCTGGAAAATTCTTTTAGTGAGGACGATACCAGTGATGGTATCGATGGACTCGCTGTACACCGGAATTCGGGAGAATTGAAACAGGTCCTCGTGGGCAATGATGTCTTTGATCGTCTTGGTGCCTTCAATACCGTAAACCACTGAGCGGGGGGTTAAGATATCCTTCACCTTGATATCATCGAGTAACAGGACATTTTCGATAACATCAGATTCATGTTCATCAATAATACCCTCATCTTCACTGAGCAGGGTGGAGGCGATAAGCTCAGCCTTGCTCAGGCTGCCGGTGATGTCCTTGCCCCTGGATATCCAACTGGTAATAACGAGGCTGATCACGATAATGGGGTAGGTGAGCCAGATAAAAAAGTTAATGATGTAACTGGCAACCGGGGCAAGTTCTTTCCAATACAAGGTGCCGATGGTTTTCGGGATGATCTCGGAGAGAAAGAGGATGGCAAGGGTTAGCACCACCGAGACGTAAAAGACGGCGTTTGAGCCATAGATAAATTCGGCCTGGGCGCCCACCCCGGCTGCGCCAAAGGTGTGGGCCATGGTGTTGAGAATAAGAATCGAGGCGATGGACTTGTCGATATGTGTTTTATGTTTGGCGAGCAGTTGACTGGCCCTTGGCCTTTTCTCTTCAAGGAGTGAAATATAGGGCATATTCACCGATAGTAACACGGCTTCAAGGACAGAGCAGATAAAGGATATGGTAATGGCAATGGCAAAATAGAGAAGTAAAAGGCTCATTGGCTGGTGTTTTGCTACTCCTTAGTCCCGGTTAAGGGCAAGATGGTATAGAGAAGAATATTAAGAGTAAACATTTCCGCTAGATAAGGCCATCATCTTTTAATTTTATGAGTTTTTCTGCGCCGGAAACAACGGCTGGTTGTTTTAGTTTACAGTCTCAATTCGGCAAATGCGTGACAGGCAAACCCTGCCAAGGCCAGTGAAGTCTGGCCCCCTTCGTTTAGATTGCTTTATCCACAACCAATGGTTCCAGGGCGGTCTGCATTTTTTGCAACCCAGCAAGAAAGGCCTTCTGGCTATCATCTTGCAGATGACTGGCCAGGGCTTGATAATACTCGATACCCTTAAACAGGTTCTCCCGCATACCGCTTAAAAATGAGGCATTGTTTGTGGCAAGCCCCAAGGGGAACATCTCTATCTCCTTGCGTAGATACTCAACATAAAGGCCAAGTTCTTTAATAAAGACATGGGGCCTGTTGGTGGATGTCTGGATGGAGAGACGGCCGTAAATATGGGAGACCATTTCGTTAAGGGTGGCAATTTTTGAAAAATCAACAATGCCAGGCCCTGAACAAACGGCAGTGGTCGCAGTGGGGTCGATGCCGGTGGGGATGGTGGCGCTCCCGCCAAGATCATGGCACACGCAACCCTTGGCCAGCACCTTTTCCTTAATTATGCTGAGAACCTCGGGTGGCTGGTCGCTTTTTTCTAGAAGCGCAAGTTTCTGTTTGATGTAGCTCCGGGCGCCAAGACATATCGGCCTCTTGGTGAACTCTGTGCTAAAGCCGACAAAGCCTTTGGGGCATTTTGAACCGGGTTTCCCCGCCTTGATTCGGGCCTTTCGGGCCTGTTCACTGGCAGATTCCCTTAAGCTCCAAAACGGTACGCCCAGGGGGGAGGCATCGCTGAGGAAAACATCGTCGTCGGTGGCTTCCTGGGATTTTTTTAAGCTGTGGTCATCCATCCAGGTGGCTTCCGGTACCAGCAGGAATGGGGTGCCCCAGCCGACACCGTCAACGCCATAATGATCTTGGAGGAACCTGTGTTCCGTAGCGGTTCCCACCCCACCCTGTACCGTAATTCGAAAGGTCGCGGGGATATGGGCGGTGTTCCTGCCTTGATCGGTGAGGGCTGTGGTGTACATGGGGATAATTTTTTCGAGAAGTGAGCCTCTTTTTTTCTTGAATTCATCAAGGACGACTCCCATAAGTAGTCCTTTGGAGGCAAAGGTGTGTCCGCCGCAGTTTAAACCGGATTCAATCCGGTACTCAGAGGTCCACAGGCCGAGTTTGGCCAAAAAACGGCCCTGGATCTCGGAGGAGCGATGGTCACTGACCTTGATAATGATCTGTTTTTTGATCTGACCGTTTTGGTCGGGGAAAAAATCATCAAACTCCGTCATATAGCGGTAGAGTCTCTTGTTGATACCGGCGGATAAAATCATACAGCCACTGACACTGCTTTTGGCAAAACCGCGCAGGGCACTCATGGCATCGGCTTGGGTTGCCGGTAATTTTTCGCCCTTGTGGTATTGATCCCGGTCAAGCTTTGTCATGATGTTGACATCAATACTGCCTGGTACAGCCAGTGGCCTGAGGGCGTCCTGGAGGGTACTCTGTTTTGGTGGATCTGGTTCGGCCAGCATTTGCTGATACTGTTCTTTGAGTGGACTATTGTCTGGCAGCATTTCAAAATACTTTACAATTTCACTCCCCTTGTCAAAGGGGGATTCCTGCAATGCCTTAACCTGGCGGGCAACCAGGGTGTCAAGGAGGTTGAGGTAGGCGGTGATGCGGCGGGCGCGGGCATCTTCATCGCGGTTTGTGATTTCCGCGTATGGTTCACCTGCTTTGTGGCAGTGGAACTTACGCATCTGTTCAATAAGAATGTCGTCCACGAGGGAAACTGCTGATGATATGCCATACCTTGCCACTCTTAGCGGGGTATCTATGGTGAATCCTGTTCCCATAACGGGAATATGAAAGGTGTGGGGCGTGGATAAGCTATGATCAGGCATGGTGTCCTCAAGACGGGGTCGCACAAAAAAATTATTTGAAAACTACTATCGTTAAATTGATGGGGGCCACTTTAACTCAAAATGAGAAGAATGTAATTCTATAAATGGTTGTAAATAGTGTTCTAAGCGACTTTTTTGTTCTCAGTCTATGGTCATAGGGTTTGTTTTTAAAAGAACCAGTTGCCTGCCAGCCCCTAATTTTTAAATTCGTAGCCCAAAAGTAACATTAGTTCTGAGTCGTATTTGGTTTCAGCATCACTGGCCGGTTCGTTGTCCCACTCATACTCGTACTGAAGTGTTGCTGTGAAGCCCCCATACAGGGGAACTTTCAGTCCTGTCTTTGATTTGACCAGCCAGTCTTTCTTGTTCTCAAGGCTACAGTAGCCGTGGTTTGTGTGAAAGAATTGCAGTTGGTTACGGAGAAAATAGCGGTCAAAGCCAAAGGCCCATTGTCCGGCGGAGAACTCCTTGCTCTCGGCAAGGTAAAAATTATCAGTGACCCTGGCAAAACCGAGTGATAGTGAGAGGTTGATCTGGGCCTGCTCGGCAAACTGGTACCCCGCGCCAAGACCGTAGGTTGAGCGCAGTTGCAGATCCTTAAACTTGTCATTTTCAAGGAGGGTGCTCAGGTATATATAGCGCTCCTTATCGATAAATTGGCTAAATCTACCGTGGAGGAGCCAGTTATCCTCGGTGGTGGTTGTGTTCTTCTTCTCATGGTCATATTCGCCATCAAGCATGTAGCGTTGCCATTCTGTTCGGGCTGTGAATTTACCACTGACAGAATAGATGTCTTTATGGGTATTGCCCCGTTCGCCCTTTAGTTGGGTGTTGGCCTCGGCAGTGATTTTTACGGGCACAACTGGTATGGGACTAATGGCGAGGATGTTTTCGGGATTAAGGTTTGGCTCGGCAGGTGTCTCCGCTATTTTAGTGGAACTTTCTTTTGCTACCTCTGTTACAGGTTGTTTCGCTGGTGATTTAAGGACAATCTTCGAGGGGTCATCTATTTCAAAGCGTTCCACATCATGCCAGAAGAGGACGATCTCTCCGGCATATTTCGTCCAGAAGATGAGCTTTAAATCTTCCATATTGGTGATGGTGCCACTGAGACGGTCGCCATTTTTTAGATAAATAACGTCAGCCAGACAGTTTGCAGCGGGAAGGCTGAAAATGAGTGTTAGTGTGGAAAAAAGAAGGATACTGCGCATGGGGTTCTCAGGTGTCGTGTCTTGTTTAAAGTAGGAGTGTGAAGCAAAATACAAATGGGGTATAAGTGCAACCATCTTTTAAGAAATATTATTACATTGCCTGGAAATTGAAATGGAAAACATGCAAGCAACATTAAAGAAAATATTTGGCTTTACCGACTTTCGGCCCCATCAGCGCGAGATTGTCCAGTCCATTATGGATGGTCGTGATGTCTTTGCGGTGATGCCCACCGGCGGTGGAAAGTCTCTCTGCTACCTGCTGCCAGCAATTTTAAAGCCGGGTCTATGCCTTGTTATAAGCCCCCTCATCTCCCTTATGAAGGACCAGGTTGATAATGCCCGCGAGGTCGGCATTCGGGCCGGATTCTTAAACTCAACCCTGTCGCTTCCCGAGCGGCAGGAGGTGACAGAGGCCATCCACTCCGGTAATCTTGATGTGCTTTATGTGGCGCCGGAGCGTTTAAGTACCCATGACTTTCAGGATTTCTTGGCCGGGGTGAATATCAGTTTTGTGGCGGTGGATGAGGCCCATTGTGTGTCGGAATGGGGCCATGATTTCCGGCCGGATTATCTGGCTCTGGCCAATCTGAAAAAGATCGTTGGTGCTGTGCCTGTGGCCGCCTTTACCGCCACGGCAACCTGCAAGGTGCAGACCGATATTGTCGAGCGACTACGCCTGGAAAGGCCCTTTATGGTGCGGGCCTCCTTTGACCGGCCCAATCTCTTTTACAAGGTGGAGCTCAAAGACGGTGTTTCTGCCCAGATTGCCCGCGCGGTATTGGATTTTAAGGGTCAACCCGGTATCGTCTATCGTCTGAGTCGTAAAAGTGTTGAAATCACTGCCGATTATCTGCAAAAACAGGGAGTTAACGCCGCGCCCTATCATGCTGGTCTCTCCGCAGGGGTGCGTCAGCATAATCAGGAAAAATTCAACCGCGACCAGATTCAGGTGATCGTGGCCACCATCGCCTTTGGTATGGGGATTGACAAGGCCAATGTTCGTTTTGTTATCCACGGTGATCTGCCTAAAAATATCGAAGGATATTATCAGGAAACAGGTCGGGCCGGGCGTGATGGTGATCTCTCCCACTGTCTCCTCTTTTATAGTCGGGGTGATATGGCAAAACTCGGATCGTTTATCGACCAGCATCCCGATAAATCTTTCCAGAAGGTGAGTTGGCAGAAGCTTGGCAAGATGGCTGATTTTGCCGAAAAAGCCTGCTGTCGGCGCAAGACCCTACTGGGTTATTTTCAAGAGGAGTACCAAAAGGATAATTGCGGGGCCTGCGATGTGTGTATGCAGGGGGTGGATATTGTTGATGGTACCACCGAGGCCCAGATGTTTATGTCGGCTGTTTACCGCACCGGGCAGCGGTTTGGGGTGGGTCATGTCACCGATATTGTTATGGGTGCCAAAAATAAAAGAATTTTGCAGTTAAAGCATGACGAGCTTCCCACTCATGGGGTTGGTAAGAATCTGGCCCGGCCCTTTTGGCGGCGTTTTTCTGAAGGGTTACTTGCCGAGGGGTTACTTGAGTCGGTGGGGGAGACCTATAAGGTGCTTCGTATCACTGCTAAGGGTGAGGCCGTACTGTATGGTAAGACCGGCTATACCTACGCTGTACTCAAAGGGGAGAAGAAGAAGGCGCCCAGTAAGAATATTGATGAAAAGGGCTATAGCACCGAGCTGTTTGGGCTGCTCAAAGAGGTGCGGACCCGGCTGGCCAATGAGGCCGATGTGCCGCCCTACGTTATATTTGCCGATAAGAGTCTGCGCCAGATGTGTCTGTATTTTCCCCAGACAGAAGGTGAGATGCTCGGGATGCATGGGGTTGGCGCGGCGAAGATGGCAAAGTATGGACATGATTTTCTTGCCGGGATAAAAAAATATGTAGAGAGCCATCCCCAGTGCCTGGAAGAGAGACAGGCCGATCGCCCGGTGACCATTACCCCGCGCCGGGTCTCATCTGCCAAGGGCTCTGAAACCATCATGGCCTCGGTCGAGCTGGCAAAGTCAGGCCAAAGTCTTGACGAGATTGTCGCTGCCCGGGGTTTAAAAAACTCCACCGTCGCCTCTCACATTGAGTCATACCTCGCCGAGGGCAATTCCCTTGATCTTGATGCCCTGGTTGCCCCTAATGTGCAGGAAAAGATCAAAGCGTGTTTCGCGAAACATGGCATGGAATTTCTAAAACCGGTGATGGCGGAGACCGGTTTGGGCTATGACCCGGTGAAAATTATGCGGGGCTGGCTTATGGGGCAGGAGAAAGGCTAAGGGAGTTTAGCGCCAAGCGGCGGCAATCGGCGGCGCTAAACGCTTGATACCTTCCTGTAATTTTTGCAATGAGGCCCTGCGGTCGGCCATTTCCGGTGTACTGATGTGGTGTTTGATTTCGGTTATAAGTGAGGAGTTAAGCTCTGTCAGTGTTTGGGGGATCGCCGTTTTAAAGTAGAGCGGAGACTCTTTCTTGCCTGTCTCTCTGAGGATGAAATGGCAAAGGCCGGTAACCTTTTGGGCCGTTGTTTTGATCCGCCGGTCAAAAAAGTCTACTTTACCAATAAAGCCAAACGAGCCATCTTCCTGCAAAATTCCCATCTCTTTATACTGAGTAAAACCGGTGGTTCCGGCCATGATGATCTGTTCATGGCAGAGAAGATTGGCGGTGCGATCCAGTCTGTCCAGGAGATTGTTGCGTTCAAGGAACTGCAGGTTGTCTAGGAGTGACTGCCTGGTTGATTCAGGGGTGAACATCAAAAAACCAATCTCAGGCTCAATCCCTGCCCTTCTGCAGATGGCGATACCTCGCTCACTTTCATTCACTGTTTCATTCTTGCCAAAATTGGCAAGACTTTGGCTTGAGCCGGATTCGATCCCCATAAGGAGGCTGGTCAGCCCTGCCTGAACCAACCATTCCATCAGCTCATCGTCAAGATCAGTGGCCCTGGTCTCCATGCCAAACCGGATGTTCAGGGGGAGTAGCTGTTGCAGAAGGTCAAGGGCGCGTTTTTTTCCTGCCGGACCGGGGCCAATAAAGTTGGGGTCTATAAAGTAGAATTCGTGAACGCCTCGGGAGGTGAGAGTGGTTATTTCCCGAATGATATTATCCACCGAGCGTCCCCGCCATAACGGCCCGTCATTATAAAAAGATGGTATGGGGCAGAATGAACAGTGGTTGTAGCACCCGCGGCTGGCAAGGATGGCTGCTGGGTGTTTGAGCTGGCTGGCTGGTCGATGGGGGAAGGGGATAGTGTCGAGATCCCTTACCTGCTTTCGGGGGGTAAATGGGTGGTCTTTGGTCTGCAAACCTAGTGTTTTTCTGGGGTCTGGCAGGTTCTGAGCCAGGTCAACAATTGTCTGTTCGCACTCGCCAACCGCTATGGAGTCAATAGTTTTAATCTTAATAAGTGTTTGCCGGTGCAGGGTTGGGAAAAAACCAAAGAGGTTGATATGGCCCTTGAAGGTGGCGCGCAGATCAGCAAGCATGGCAAATAACCGTTCGCTATGCTCCCAGAAATAGACGGCGTTAATGGTGAGAAGGTCGGGGTTTTGTTTTAGTATCTCCTCTGCTGTTGCGGTAAAATCCAAACCTTGCTCATTGGCATCCAGAAAAACAGGTGTTAGCCCCGCTTGCTTTAAAGAGGAGTACACATAGCCTGCCATAACACATGACCAGAGCGGTGTGTTGGCAATATCATTAAAATGCGGTTCTGAGGGTAGGCGGGGATGTTCGAGGACAAGGATTTTCATGGTAGCAGTAGGCGGTCCGTTACGCCACGTTCGTGGCACAGGCCAATAAGTTCATGTAGGCGATGGCTTGTTTGTTCCGGATTAAAGTAGGTGGGGTAGAGAAGGTCAGTGGTGGTCAAAAGCCCTTGTTGTTGTAGCATCGTGGTGAGGGGGCTGTTTGGATAGAGTCTTATGGTCGACAGGATAACGGCACCAAGGTTGCCACTTTTTTTATGGATATCAAACAGGCTGGTCAGGGTCTCTTGCGCTTCAAGGTGCTGGTCTTCGGTCTCGCCCGGCAGGTTGACCATAAAGTGATAGCAGGTGATGGTGCCTGTCCTGGCCGTGATGCGGGCGGCCTGCAGCAGGTCACCTTTAGTGAGGTTTTTCTGGAGTAGGTCAAGGCCGTGATTGGTAAGGCTGTCGCCGGAGAAATAGAAGGTTACAAGTCCTGCCTTTACGGCAAGATCGGCCAGCTCCTGGCTGAGGTGGTCTTCGCGGAAAAAGCCAGTCCACTGCATGGTCAGTTGCCGGGCAAGAATCTCCTTGCAGATGGCTTTAAGGTGATCCGGCGGGCGGTTGACCACAGAATCGGTAAAATGGACGATTTTAGCTCCGTGTTGGTGAAATTTTTCCATCTCATCAACTACCAGGGCGGGATCGCGCAGGCGCACCTTACTGCCACCAAGGGTAGGGTAGGTGCAGTAACCGCAGGTCAGCGAGCAGCCCCGCTTGCTCTCAATCCCCATGGCGGCAACATAGCCGTTGTGGCCAATATAATCCCTTGGTTGAAACATGTCGGTGTTAAGCTGGGGAAGTTGGTTGAGGTCTGTGTGGGCCCCCTGGTTGCTGTGAACAATACCATTTTGGCGATACACAAGGCCTGGAATAGTGGTTGCAATCTGGTCTTTTAAGAGCAGGGGAAAGCTGGCTTCAGCCTCACCAATGATACCAAAGTCAATATTTGCAAGGCGGTGGATGATGGGTTTGGCAAAGAGGGAAAAGCCCGGGCCGCCACAGAGTATCCTGGTTTTTGGCAGAAGCCTTCTTGCCAGATTAACAGCAGTTTGCAACACCGGGAAGTAGGAGGAGTGGATACCGGCCAAGGGGTCCATATTGCGAAAGGATAGGGCTATGATATCCGGTTCAAAGGTGTTGAGCTTTTCAATGAAAACAGGCCACGGGTCGGGGTGGAGGTTTAGATCCAGCCCGGCCTTTGCCATTGTTTTCGGAACCAGGGAGCTGAGTCTTGCAAGCCCTAAGGGAAACACCTTTTCCGAGGTTAAGGCTGAGGTGGGAAGCTGGATAAGGAGTATTTTTCGTTTGTTTTGCACGGAGTGTTTTTTTAGTTTTTTCGGGGGAAGAGGTGGTTTGGCGAGTGGTGGTTATTTCTTACTCAAGTAACAGGAGGCCGACATATTTTACATACTGATCCTTTGCTGTTCGTGGGCTTAAGCCAAGCCCCGCTTTTTTCATTGTTTCGTACACGTCAATGCCACAGGCCTCCATGGCGGGCCGAGCCTTGCCGGGCTTTACACATGGTTTATTTATGTCGCAGGTTGGGCACAGGCTACAGGGGCCAGCGCCAAAAATGAGGGCCTTATGCTTGCCCTGCAAAAATACGCTGCGCTCAAGATCTAAAAGTTGTTGGTGAAAGGTGTGGCCGGGCGGGGTGCCTTCCACTAGGAGACATTTTGTGTAGGAGTCGAGTAGTTGCCTTGTTTTATCAGCATCCATACTAAAGGGAGGGCATTGCAAACCTTTGGCGAATTTTTTGCAGCCAAACTGACATTTCAGTGCCACCCAGGGAGCGGTTATAACATCTCTTGGTTCAAGCAGAACTCCGGTGCGAAAGCCATGTTCCTGTGCCAGTTGTAGCCAATCTGGGGCTACGGATATGGGTTCCCCCGATTGGCTGGCGATAATAAGGGAAGAGTCCGAGTCGAGATCCAGGGCTTGGGGCGCGCTTAGACCACTGTCCACAAGCCAGTTTATAACCTTATCACTGCGATGACAGGTGCCGTTGTAGGTGTTGGCCAGCATATGGAGATCGTATAAAATGGCCTTGAAATTGCGACTGGTCTGGCGGTCTGGGAAGTAGTCGTGGATAATGAGGGTGCCACCATCAGCTAGGAGGGAGCAGGCTTTTGTGAGGAGATTTTTGGCGGTTCCAGCATCGTAGGCATGGAGGAAATTGGCCATGAGGATCAAGCCAAATTTTTCATGTCCGGCAAAGGTGTGCTTGCTAAAATCGCCTTCAATATAGTCAAGATGTCGCCAGTCTGAGGGGTGGGGATAGATTATCCTTGCGGCCTTGTGGACTTCGGCAAGGTCAAAGACGGTAGCGTATTCCTCCGGCCTTTCCTGAAGAAATGCTCTGGACAGGGCTCCTGCTCCCCCACCGATATCAAGAATTGGCCCCTGCCAAGCACATTTTCTGGTGCGCGCTACTATCTCTACACCTTTTTGGCGGGCCAGAAGGTCAAGGGCCTTAACGTAATGAAAATTTCTCTCTGAATAGGGGGACTCAGGCGTAATGTTTGGTTGCGCGGGTGGCCCTATTTTTTCAGCAAGATTGCCCCAGCCCTTCTGCATATATTGGCGATAGAGAAAGAAGTCGAGCATACAATCGGGGCTTTTTCGGTCAAGATAGGTGCGGCTGATACTACTTGGAAACCAGTAGCCCCCCTCATGTTCGAGTAAACCCAACTGTTGCAGGGCCGGGAAGAGTCGCTGGAGGCCTGAGGGGTCAAGGTCATGGTCGAGTCCAAACTGGCCCAAATTCTTTATTCCAGTACCAATCTTTGCAAAGAGATCAAAATTTAAGGCCAGAAAAAACACCTCGGAGGGCCAATAACCGCAGGCCAGATGTTCAAGATGGCTGTAATCGCTCTGGGCTGGATCTGGTGGAGAGAATAACGACATTAGAGCACCGTGTTTTTCGCCCAGTTGTTATCTGGTTGTGGGTAGTCCTGCATAAAATGCAACCCCCGCGATTCCTTGCGGGAGATGGCTGAACGGACAATAAGATCTGCCATAAGGGCCAGGTTACGAAGCTCAATCAGGTTCGGGGTCAGGTTGTAGTCGTGGAAAAAATTATTCACGTCATTAAGAATTGGCGCAAGCTGTTTACGGATCAGGGCCAGGCGTCTCTCTGAGCGGACAATTCCAACATAATTCCACATTAGCCGGCGAATCTGATCCCAGCAATGGGAGATCAGTATCTTTTCCTCCATCTCTCTGGCTCCGCCAGCCGTCCACTGGGGAATGGGAATAAAGGGAGTTTCAGCAAGTTTGGGCCAGTCTTTTTGGCATTGCTTGGCGGCATTATGGCTTAAGACCACAGCTTCAAGGAGGGAGTTTGAGGCCAACCGGTTGCCGCCATGTAGTCCGGTGCAACCTGTTTCACCAAGGGCGTAGAGATTGGTGATGTTGGTGCGACCCATAATGTCGGTTACGACCCCCCCACACATATAATGGGCGGCAGGAACCACCGGAATAGGTTCTTTGGTGATATCAATGCCAAGACTGAGGCAGGTTGCGCTGATGGTGGGGAAGCGCTCTCTGATAAAGTCGGCATCTCGGTGGCTGATATCCAGAAACACCGAGTCATCGCCAGAGTTTTTCATCTCGGTATCAATGGCGCGGGCCACGGTGTCCCGGGTGGCAAGATCGGCCCTCGGATCATACTTATGCATAAAGGGGTCACCCTTTTCATTAATTAAAACACCACCTTCACCACGCACAGCCTCCGAGATAAGAAAATTCTTGGTTTTGGGGTGGAACAGGCAGGTGGGGTGAAACTGGACAAACTCGAGATTGGCCACCCTGGCTCCTGCCCTGTAGGCCATGGCAATACCATCGCCGGTGGCAATGTCGGGATTGGTGGTATAGAGATACACCTTACCCGCGCCACCGGTGCAGAGCAGGGTTGTCCTTGCCTCATAGGGGGTTATGGAGTTGTCGGTGCGGTCAAGAACATAGGCGCCAAGGCAGCGATCAAGGCACGGGCCACTTACATTGACCCCGGCCCTGGAGGCGATTAGCAGGTCAACCGCCAGATGATTCTCGAGAATGGTGACGTTGGGATGATCCTCAATTTGGGCCAGGAGTCCCCGTTCAATTTCCCGACCGGTGGCATCCATGGCATGGGCAATACGCCGGGAAGAATGCCCCCCCTCGCGACCAAGGTCAAGTTCGCTACCTTTACGGTTAAAATGAACACCGAGCTTAATCAACTCTCTGATGCGTTCAGGGCCAGATTCAACAATCTGGCACACCACCTCCGGGTCGCAGATTCCTGCCCCTGATTCAAGGGTGTCTTTTATGTGGGAAGCAAAGGAATCGTGCCGGTCAAGCACGGCAGCAATACCACCCTGGGCCAGATTGGTTGCCGTGTCCACCTTGGCTTTTTTGGTGATAATGGTCACCGTGCCAAGCTTTGCTGCTTTGAGGCCAAAGGACAGGCCGGCAATGCCGCTACCGATAATAAGAAAATCTGTTTGCATGATGGTTTACAGTTTCCGGTTTACAGTTTACGCTCTGCGGGGAAAGACTCTTTTAGTTGAAGGGCTAAACTAAACGGTAAACCATAAATCGTAAACTACCTTGTGAAGGAAATACCTAATGCAACCCTTGAAACTGGTTATTTTTGACTGTGATGGTGTGATGTTTGACTCCAAAGGCGCCAACGAAAAATATTACAACCATGTCCTTGCGGAGCTTGGACACGGCCCCATGACCCCTGAGGAGCTTGATTTTGTCCATATCCATAACGTCATGGAGTCGGTTAAATATCTTCTGCGCGATCATCCTGAGGATATGGCGGCGGCCGAAAAATATCGGGCCGATCTTGATTACGGGCAGTTCCTTCAATATATGTATATGGAAAAGGATCTTATCGAATTTCTGGAATATTTGCAGAGTAAGGGTATTGGCGCGGCGGTCTCCACCAGTCGTACCACCACCATGAACGATATTCTGGATATCTTTGGGTTGCGCAAATACTTTGGCAAAGTGATGACCACCTTTGATGTCAAGAACCCTAAACCCCACCCAGAGGCGCTGGAGGTAATTTTAGATCATTACAAGATGACCGCCGATGAAGCCATCTATATCGGCGATTCCATCATTGACCGCCAGCATTCTGCTGGGGTAGGGATGCGTTTAATTGCTTTTAAAAATCCGGATCTTGAAGCTGAATACTCGGTAACCAGCTTTATGGAAATTGTTGATCTGCTTGGGATTTAAGGGGGGAGAAAGACGATCCCCACTCATCGTGAAGATGTAGGTGGATTGTCTAGTCAGTGATGATGGTGATGATGCCCCTCGACCTTGCCGCCGAGTAGCTTTAGGGCGTTCTCCAGGGCGTGATCGGTCTGGTGCATGAGTTTCAACGCCTTGGCAATCTCTTCAGCCGCCTCGTTCTGCCCCTCTTTGCGGGCTATATCCAGCCATTTTGTAAACTCGTCCTGATGGTTATGGCTATGGTCAATCCAGTGGGGCAGGAGGATTCGCAGTTTTTCGAGGTTTGTTTTTTCGTGACTCATGGTATGGCCTCTATTTGGTGGGGGAAAGGATGACCTTGCCGCTGTTAAAGTCGATACTGGTGACAACAACATCGTTGATCTGTTTCGGGGCGTCAAAGAGGGTGGAGATTTCCACCCCGCCATTTTTAACTTCAAGCAGGGTAACGCCTTCCATAACAAGTTCATGGTCTCCTGCGGTTTCGAGCATGATATTCATCTGGCACATTTCTGAACTCCTTTAATAAGAACTGGTGGTAATCATGGTTTGTATCTATTATGAGTGGAGGGTAGGTTACTCTGGGAGAACAAGGTTTTCAATATACTTTTAAGAAGGGGCTGAGCTATGCTTGCTAACATGGATGAGATAAAAGCAATTATTGATGGGGCCAGGGTGATTGCCATTGTTGGTCTTTCCCCCAAGGAAAACAGGCCGTCAAATATGGTTGGGCGCTATTTGCAGGGGGCCGGGTTTACGATTATTCCGGTGAATCCGGGCCAGAGTGAAATTCTTGGTGAGACCTGTTATCCAGCCCTTACTGATATTCCGGTTAAGGTGGATATCGTGGATGTTTTTAGACGTTCTGAGGACGTGCCCTCCATCGTTGATGAGGCTATTAATATAGGGGCCAAGACCCTTTGGCTACAGCTTGGTGTGGTGCATGAAGAGGCGGCAGAAAAGGCTCGGAGTGCCGGGCTTAAGGTGGTGATGGATCGCTGTCTCAAGATTGACCATAGCAATCTGTTTTAACCCATGGAGCCTGGTAAACGGCTATTCTGGCCAGTTACTACATCTTAGCAAAAAACAAGATTGGCCTGGGGATGGTAAAATTTAAAAGAAAGAATAAATGAACGAATATGGCACAGGATAAATTATATTTACTGAAAGTGGCGCTATCAGATGCCAAGGGAACGTGGCGCAGAATCGAGATACTGAGTCATCAATCCCTCGACCAACTCCATGAAGCAATATTTACTGCCTTTGACAGGTTTGAGCCTCATTTATATTCTTTTTATCTGACCAATCCCGGAAACAAGAGTCGAGGTCGTTTTAGTCAAGCTCCTGAGTACACCTCTCCATATGCAATTGAGTCAGATGACTTTTTTGGGACTAAAAAACTTTACGATGCAGCCAAAACGAAGATTTCCGAATTACAACTTAAGCCAAAAAGTAAATTTGAATATCTGTTTGATTTTGGTGATGAGTGGTTGCACGAAGTTGTTGTGGAGAAAATTTTGGATTTATATCCCGACACTGATTATCCGAGAATAACGGTAAAAAATGGGGAATCCCCCTCCCAGTATCTAGATCATGAGAATTATGAAGAATATGAGTCAGGTAGTGTTGAGTTAACCAAAGAAAGGCAGAAAAACAGGCAAATATTACTAGAGTTTGCCAACTATTTAGCTGCCAAGAAATTAGCCCCGAAAACGATTAAAAAACACCTGGCAAATATTGATTTTTTCATCAATGAATATCTATTGTATGACGAACTTGTTTCTCCACAGGACGGGATTAAGAAAATTAATCATTTTCTGGGGTATTGGTTCGTACGGAAAGCCACGTGGTCCTCTGTTACCTCGATGAAAAACAATATTACGAGCCTTAAACATTTCTATAGCCATTTAGCCGCAACAGGCCTTGTTGGAGTTGCTGAGTTACTTGCCATGAAGAGGGAAATTAAAGAGTCTAAAGATGAATGGCTTGCAGCCCTACTTGAGTATGATGATCCGGGTATCCTCTCGGCAGATCTGTGGTGATGCATAACTGGCTTTGCCAAACACCTTTAACCCCGGCTTGAGGTTGCCCCTTGCTTGTTATTTCCAGAAAAATCAGGATTCCTCTATCCCAAATTAAAATGCGAATGATCAAGGCCAGTGGCCCTGGTGGACAGCATGTAAATACAACCTCTTCAGCGGTGCAGTTGTCCTTTGATGTGGGGGGGTGCGGGCTGTTATCCTCGGCGGTGAAACAGCGGCTGCGACAGATTGCTGGGGCACGGATGAGTCATGGTTCAATTCTGACCTTGGATTGTCGTGAACATCGTAGTCTTGTGCGGAACAAGCAGGCGGGGCTGAATCGTCTGGCCGACCTTATCCGCAAGGCACTTGTTGTACCCAAAAAAAGAAAGGCCACCAAACCCACCCGTGGTTCCCAAAAGCGGCGGCTGGAGTCAAAGAAAAAACGCGGTCAAACCAAGGCCACCCGCAGTAAGCCTCGCTGGTAAAAAAAGATGGGTCTCGTTGATATGTCCAACTCCTTGACTTTCCCTGCCTGGCGGGATAGTATCACTCGTTTTTTATTGTTGTTAATGGGAGTTTTTTTGGACCACTCGTGGTTTTGAAATAAGTATGTAGCGGAGACTGGTATGGCCGTAAAGGCATTAAAGGGTTTTAAAGACGTTGTTCCCGGAGACGTGGAAACATGGCAGTTTATTGAGGGCATGGCGCGGGATATCCTCCATCGTTTTGGCTGTGCGGAGATTAAAACGCCCATCCTTGAGAAGACGAAGTTGTTCAAACGTTCCATCGGTGAGACCACCGATATCGTTGAAAAGGAGATGTACACCTTTGCCGATCGCAATGGCTCCTCGCTGACCATGCGGCCTGAGGGGACGGCGTCGGTACTCAGGGCCTACATTGAAAACGGCCTGTATCAGGCAAAGCCCATTCAAAACATATACACCATTGGCCCAATGTTTCGCCACGAACGTCCGCAAAAAGGCCGTTTGCGCCAGTTTCATCAGATCTCGGTGGAGGTTCTTGGTACGGATTTACCCAGGGCCGATGCGGAACTCATGGCCATGGCCGCTCTTATTATTGAGGAGCTTGGCTTATCGGTCAGTCTTGAAATTAATTCCCTTGGTTGTAAGAAATGTCGGCCTGGATTCAATACGGCTCTTCTCGATTATCTGGCTGGCATCGAAGATCTCTGCGAGGACTGTCTACGGCGGCGGGAGACAAATCCCCTGCGGGTGCTTGATTGCAAAAACGAACAATGCCAGGCCTATTATAAGGATGCGCCAGCCATCCTGGATCATCTCTGCGGTGACTGTGACAGTCATTTTAATGCAGTTAAGTCCGACCTTGATCGTCTGGATGTTGCGTACCGGGTCAACCATTTTATGGTGCGCGGTCTTGATTATTACACCCGCACCACCTTTGAACTTATCACCGGCGATCTCGGGGCCCAGTCCGCTGTGGGTGCCGGAGGGCGGTATGATGGGTTGGTGAAACAGCTTGGCGGGCCTGATGTGCCGGGGATTGGTTTTGGCATGGGGATGGAGCGCTTGGCCTTGCTTCTTGAGCAAAGGGAAGAAAAAATTGCCCCACCGGGTGTCGATGTGTTTATTGCCGCACTTGGGGCCAAGGCGCAGGATATGGCGTTTGAAATGTGCCATAAGCTGCGTTCCTCCGGTCTGTTTGTCGCCATGGATTATCAGGATAGAGCCTTGAAGAATCAGATGAAACAGGCGGATAAGGCTGGGGCCGATTTTGTTCTGATCCTCGGGGAAGATGAGCTGGTAAAGAATGTTGGGATTTTGCGTAATATGCAAAGCCGTGATCAATATGATGTGTCTCTAGGGGGAGATCTTGCTGAGTGGGCTATTTCCCTTGTCGACATGATTGACAAGCTGTAACGAACCTGTAGTTCTCGGTCAACGCCAGACGTTGACTGTAACCTAATATATAAATAAGGAGCCCCCAATGGAATCCATGGGAGATCTCAAACGTACACATAAATGCAACGACCTCACTGAAGCCAATGTTGGTGACGAGGTTATCCTCATGGGCTGGGTGCTTAGGCGTCGGGATCATGGCGGGGTGATCTTTATTGATCTCCGCGATCGCCAGGGACTGACCCAGATTGTCTTTAATCCGGAGTTAAATGCCGAGGTGCATGACAAGGCGCACGGTTTACGTTCTGAGTGGGTTCTGGCTATCCGTGGCACTGTTTCAGCCCGGCCTGACGGCATGAAGAATAACAAACTTGCCACCGGCGGTATAGAGGTCATGGTGGATGAGTTACGGATTTTAAACAAATCAAAAACACCCCCTTTTCCCCTTGATGAAGATACCGAGGTGTCGGATAACCTCCGCCTCCAGTATCGCTATATTGACCTTAGGCGTCAGGGCATGGCGGACAACTTGATCCAGCGTCATAGGGCGGCCCAGGCCATTCGCACCTACTTGAATGCTGAAGATTTCCTTGAGATTGAAACCCCCATGTTGACCCGTTCAACTCCTGAAGGAGCGCGGGATTATCTGGTGCCAAGCCGGGTGAGTGGTGGGAAATTTTACGCCCTTCCCCAGTCACCCCAGCTCTTTAAGCAGCTCTTAATGGTGGCCGGGATGGATCGCTATTATCAAATCACCAAATGTTTTCGTGATGAGGATCTGCGGGCCGATCGTCAGCCTGAGTTTACCCAGATTGATATGGAATTGTCCTTTATTGATGAAGAGGATATGTACCGTATTGGTGAGGAGCTTATGGTGGGTCTGTTCAAGTCGGTTTTGGATGAGGATATTGCTACGCCATTTCCACGTATGACCTATGATGAGTCCATGCGCCGCTTTGGTTGTGATCGTCCTGATGTCCGTTTTGGTCTGGAGCTTACCGATCTCTCAGACATTGTTAAGGATGCAAGCTTTAAGGTGTTCCGTACGGTTGTTGGAAAGGGCGGGGTGGTTAAGGCTATTAACGCCAAAGAGTGCGCCACCTTCTCCCGCAAGGATCTCGACAAACTCACCGAGTATGCCGGAAATTACGGGGCCAAGGGTCTGGCCTGGGTCAAGATGAAGGCGGATGGCGAGTGGCAATCCCCCATCGCCAAATTCTTCAAGGATGAGGAGCGGGCCAAGATGACCGCAGCCCTTGGGGCGGAAGAGGGAGATCTCCTTCTCTTTCAGGCCGATGAGCCTAGCGTGGTGAATCAGGTGCTGTCTGAAATTCGTTTGGAGCTTGGCCGGCGTCTTGGTTTTGTCAAGAAAGATGAATTCAGCTTCCTGTGGATTACTGATTTTCCACTGGTTGAGTATGACAGTGATGCCAAGCGTTATACAGCGGTTCACCACCCATTTACCCTGCCAGCCGAGGAGGATATTCCCCTCCTTGACACGAATCCCGGCAAGGTGAAGTCAAGGGCCTACGATATGGTCTTAAATGGTAGTGAGATTGGTGGCGGTTCCCTGCGTATCCACCAAAAAGAGTTGCAGGATAAGGTGTTCAAGGCCCTTGCCATTGATGAGGAAGAGGCCAATGACAAGTTTGGCTTTCTGCTGAAGGCCCTCGAGCTTGGCGCGCCACCCCACGGCGGTATGGCCTTTGGTTTTGATCGCTTGATGATGATGATGCTTGGCAAGGATTCCATCCGTGACGTGATCGCCTTTCCTAAAACCCAAAAGGCCAGTTGTCCCCTTACCGAGGCTCCAGCTTCGGTGAAGCGTAAGCAGTTGACTGAGTTGTCTCTCCGTCCAGATTGGGACGAGAAATAGTTTTGTAGGTGTAAATTAAAGCTTGAAGGCTAAAGATGGAAGGCTGACCCTTCTTTAGCCTTTAGTATACCTTTTGGTCCCACATCTCTTTGACAAACCCCTGTACCTGGTTGCGGCCATTATCCTTGGCCTTGTACAGGGCCACGTCGGCAAATTTGATACATTCCCAGAACCCTTCGGAGTCGAAAGGGAACATGGAATGGCCGACACTGATGGTCTTTTGCAATGTTCCCCCATCCGGAAGCTGGATGGTGGTGGCCTCCATGGTGGCCCTGATATTTTCGGCCACCTTGGTAATATCCTCCTTGGTGGCGATATCAACGAGGATAACCAGGAACTCCTCGCCACCATAGCGAATAACTAGGTCCGATGTCCGGACAGATTCCTTTAAAATCTCGGCAGTACGAATAATCACCATATCTCCGGCCTCATGACCATGGGTGTCGTTAACCTCCTTAAAGAAGTCCATGTCACACATAAGAATACCAATATTGGCCCCCCGCCGTTTGGTATTGGCGACCAGGGTGTCCATATAGGATTCCAGAAACCGCCTGTTGTACAGGTCTGTCATGGGGTCTTTCAGGGTGGTTTCCCGCAGGGCGGCAGCAAACCGTTTGGCCTCGATAACTGGCGTTGCCTCTTTGATATAGCGCCAGGCGTGGTGAACCCGCTCCTCAAAAATCAGGGTCTCAGCCGCTGTTGATGTCAGGGGCTGGAGAAACTGGACGATACCGATTACCCGGCCCCCAGCCAGCATGGGAATACAGAAATGACTCATGGTTTCATGGTGCGGAAACATCTTGCAGATATGGGGGTATTGCAGGGAGGAGATAAAATGACCGGTGCGCTTGGCCCTACAGAGGGAACAGTTCTCCAGCACATTTTGATTACAGACCAGTTGATGGTCTGAGGCGTAGGCCACCGACATGGTTTTCTGTGTCTTGTTAATTTCATAATTAAAAAAACAGTTAAGCCGGTAGCGGGTTTTTATAATGTTGGCCAGACGCAGGTGGACATCTGTCGGGGTTTCCTCCTCCTCAATGATGGCTTTAAAGGAGTTTAGGGTTTGAATGTTATCCACCAGATTATTGAGCTCTGTGGCGAGTTGGCCCACCTCATCGTGGGAGCGGATGCCAATCCGCATAGATAGATCCCCTTCGCCCTTGGCAATTTTTTTAATGGATTTAAGGATTGTTTTAAGGGGGGCGACAATAATAAAAATATAGATTGCCGTGCCAACGCAGAGGGTCAGGACGGTGAATATGCAGATAAAGAGAAAGTGGCCCATGGCGCGGTTGATGATATCTTCTGTGGCATCCATCTGTTTTGAGAACTCGTCATTTACCGTGATTGAGAATTCGGTGAGCTGGGTGTATAACTGGTTCAGGTCTGTTGTAAGGTCGTCAGTGGCCTGGGCTATGTCGTCATCTGTGTGGGGCTGGTTCAGTACTTGGGCGAAGGCGTTGTGGGAGTCCTGGAGCATCTCCACGGCAGAAATCATTTGCCGGATTTTCTCTGCCTGCATAGAGTCAGGCGGGGCAGCTGAGGCCTGAAACGAGTCGAGGGTGACATCTGATATGTTGGTGATATCCTTAATGATTCCTCCATTTAGCAGGGTGTCGAGCATATGGCGGTACTGGATGATACGGCCATTGTTTTGCTGGATATATTTCGTGAAATCGCTGGCCTCATCTTCAGCGTGGAGGCTTAGGGTGTGAATAAGGGATATCTTAAAGCCGTTGATGCCCCTGAGGATGAGTTGGCATACCTTGTACTGGGGCATATTGACCCCACGTACCACTGCAACCCTGTCTTTAATAAGGTGTAGGGCAATTGTTTCGTGGGCGTAGATGATACCAAAACCAACGAGGGATACCAGCAACATGCCGATAAGTTTACCGGTAATGGGGGTGTCCAAAGCCTTTTTGAGAATGGTATTGAAGAGGGGAATGACTGGTTTAGGTTTGTTTTCTCTGGCTGACATCTACCAATTCCTGTGAAGTGTAACTGATTGATACTGTAGGCCTTTATAGTGTCACATTTGCCGGAGCGGTGTCAAATTTTTTGAATTGAGAATTAGAGAAGGGAGCCTCTATGGTTAACAAAAGATGCCCAACTTTAGTCTGAGCAAAAAAAAGGCCATCCCGACAGGGGTGGCCTTTTTTTGCTACGGAGGTATAGGAGGAGGGTTATTTGTTTAAGGCACGGGATAGGATCGCATAACTACGATCGACCATATTGCGTGGTTCCACCATGAGTCCGGCCTGAATGAGGGCATTGTCGTAGATCTGTTCTGCCACTGATTTGGCAAAGTCCTCATCCTTGGTGCGCATATCCGCCAGACCGCGAATCAGCTCATGGCTGGTGTTGATCTCGAGATTTTTGACCGAGGCCTGGTGATCCTGATTAGTGGCTGACATGATACGTTCCATGGAGCTTGTAAACATACCATCAGGGTTGACGATGATGGCGGGGCTATCCACCAGGCGACTGGAGGAGATGACCTCTTTTACCTTCTTGTCGCCCAGGGTGTCCTTCATCCACTTGATAAGGGTGTCGGCCACGGCGGAGTCGAGCTTGTCTTCAGGCTCTTTTTCGTCCTTATCGTCTTTGGGTAGTTCAATATCGGCGCGATCGGCAGAAACCAGCTTTTTGCCGGTAAATTCCCCCATGTGACTAAAGACAAAATCGTCAATGGGCTCCATGGTGTAGATGACTTCAATATCATTTTTCTTAAAGGCTTCAAGGTATGGCCCGGCCTCAATGGCGTCACGGTTCGGGCCGTTAATGTAATAGATATCCTTCTGGTCCTCTCCCATGCGTTCAACATATTCGGCCAACGGAATCTGTTTGCCCGGCTCTGATTTTGACGACTCAAAACGGAGTAATTTGGCAATGGCATCACGGTGCGTAAAGTCGCTGGTGGCTCCCTCTTTTAAGAAGATGCCAAAGGTCTTCCAGATGGTCTCGTACTCTTCCGGTTTTTTCTTGGCGAGCTTGTTGAGATGCTTGAGGAAACGGCTGGTGATAATTTTAGACAGTTTGGCCACCAGGGCATTATCCTGCAATGCCTGCCTGGAGATATTGAGGGGCAGGTCTTCACTGTCCACCACTCCTTTGACAAAGCGCAACCATTCCGGCAGGATATTGGGGCTGTCCTGCTCGATAAGAATTTTACGGCAGTAGAGGCTGACACCGGGGTCCATCCGGCCAAAACCCAGGGTCTCAAAATTGTCCTTGGGGACAAACAACAGCGACTTAATGGCAAGGGGCGCGTCAGCGGTAAAGTGCAGATGGGTGAGGGGTTCATCCATGGCATTGGAGATAAACTTGTAAAACTCGTTATACTCCTCATCCTTGATGTCGCTCTTGGTCTTGGCCCAGATCGCCTGAACGGTGTTCACCGCTTCACCGGTAATCTTGATGGGGAAGGAGACAAAGTTTGAGTATTGTTTGATGATACGTTTTATTTCGTACTCAGAGGCGTAATCTTCATTATCTTCACTCAGCTCAAGGATGATTTTCGTGCCGCGATGCAAACCATCACAGTCCGCTAGGGTGTAACTGCCAACCCCTTCAGAGATCCACTCGCACCCTTGGCTATCCGGGGCGTAGGAACGGGATTGTACCGTTACCTTCTTGGCCACCATAAAGGCGGCGTAAAAACCCACACCGAATTGACCGATGATGTTCACGTCGTCCTTGGCATTCTCAGCAAGTTCAGTGAAAAATGACTTGGAGCCTGAGTGGGCGATGGTGCCAAGGTTTTTCTCCATCTCTTCCTTTGTCATGCCAATGCCAGAATCGGTGATGGTCAAGGTTTTGGCCTCTTCATCAAAACCAATATTGATTTCGAGGGGGGCGTCCTTGTCGAAAACATCATCGGTTGTAAGCTGTTTATGCCGAAATTTTTCCAAGGCATCAGCACTATTGGAGATCAACTCCCGCAGAAAAATTTCCTTTTCGGTGTATAGGGAGTGGATAACAATATCAAGGAGCTGTTTAACCTCTGCCTGGAACTCTTTTGTTTCTGTTTTTGCGACCGTCATAAGAAAATCCTTTTGTTATTTGAAATAATAATAAGCGTTAAAAACCCATGGTATATAGCAGGGTTGAAGGGGAAATCGAGATTCAAGATAAGCATCATCACCCCCCTGTCAAGGATGTTTTGTAAAGAGATGGTGTTGACATTATTAGCTTTTAGCATTCATAATAGGGGGGCTACACGTGGCCTTTTTTTTCTAGGAGATCTGTAATTTTAAGAGTGAGTTTTTATGCAAGCGCAATCTGCCATACGAGTCCTTGTCATGGATGACGAAGAGACCATTCAGCAACTCCTGCAGGAGTCGTTGACCCTGATGGGGTTTGAGGTGGTGGTCACCCGTGATGGTAAGGGGGCTATCCTGGCCTATGAGAAAGCCTTGCGGGATGGGGATGCCTTTGATATTGTCTTGATGGATCTGGTGGTTCAGGGTGGCATGGGCGGTCTTGCTGCCAGCGAAGAGATTCTCAAGCAAAATCCTGATGCCCGCCTGGTCGCTACCAGCGGTGATTCCCTCGACCCGGTTATGATGCATCCTAAATTGCACGGCTTTGTCGGTCAGGTTGCTAAACCCTTTAATCTGCGGGCTCTTTCGGCTTTCATTCAGCAGATCTGCTCTTCCTAGACTTGTCCCCTGGCTTCTTCTCTGTAGCCGCCCTTTCCTATTCAGCCTTTTAATATTGACTCAGGATATTGGCACTGGTATGTTTTCGAAGTTTTACTGTGATGGAAAGGCTTATTTTAGGCTTTTTTTTATTCATGGTGCGGTGTGACCAGATGGTCAATCAACTTGATTTAATAAAAGTCGTTTGAATCGGCTTTCTATGGAGATATAAATGAGCATTCGTGAAGATGCAATTGCTGGAAAGATCACGCCTCTCTTTGAGTCCTGTGCCAAACAAGAGGGCGTGACCGTTGAATTTCTTATGGCTGGTGTAGCTGAAGGCACCATTGCCATTACCAAAAATATCCACCATGATTTTGCCAAAATAGTGGCCATTGGTAAGGGTTTATCCACCAAGGTCAATGCCAACATCGGTGCCTCCAAAGATTATCCTGAGGCCAAACAGGAACTGGAAAAGCTTAAGGTGTGTTTAGCCGCAGGGACTGACACGGTTATGGATCTTAGTCTCGGGGATAACATTAATGAGGTGCGTAAGGGAATTCTTGAAAATTGTCCTATTCCTTTAGGGACTGTGCCTGTGTATCAGATTGTTGCCGATATTGTCGAGAAGGAGAATAAGGAAATTGGTGAAGTGACTGTGGCCGAGATGCTTGCCTGCATCGAGGAACAGGCCAAGGATGGGGTGGACTTTATGACCATCCATTCGGGCATCACCCGTGAGGGTCTGCGCCGTCTAAAAGGCGATGAGCGGATTACCGGTGTGGTGAGTCGTGGCGGTTCATTTACCCTGGAATGGATGAGCTATAATAATGCTGAAAATCCTTTCTTTGAATATTATGATGATATTCTGGCTATTTTAAAGAAACATGAAGTAACCATGAGTCTAGGCGATGGTTTTCGCCCCGGTTGTTGCGCCGATGCCACCGACCGCGGTCAGTTGCAGGAGTTAATTCATCTGGGCGAGCTGACCCAGCGGGCCTGGGATGCTGGTGTTCAGGTTATTGTTGAAGGCCCAGGGCATATGCCCCTTGACCAGATTAAGGCAAACATTCTTCTGCAAAAGAAGATATGCCATGGGGCACCGTTCTATGTTCTCGGCCCCCTTGTAACTGATATTGCCCCCGGTTATGACCACATTACTGGAGCCATTGGTGGTGCTATTGCCGCCAGTGTTGGCGCTGATTATCTCTGCTACGTAACCCCTGCTGAGCATCTGAAACTGCCCAGTGCCGAGGATGTGCATGAGGGGATTATGGCCTCCAGGATTGCCGCCCATGCCGCCGATATTGTTAAAGGTGTGCCGGGTGCCTTTGAGCAGGATATTGCCATGGCAAAATGTCGAAATAAACTTGACTGGCAAGGTCAGATCGACCTGTCCATTGATCCGGTGAAGGCCAAGAGATACCGTGAGATGGGTGGGATGTATAAGGGTGACGCCTGTTCCATGTGTGGCAATTATTGTGCGATGAAGGTGTATAAAAAGGCCACAAAGCCTGGTCGGTGTCCATCGGAAGAAAAATAAGTAGGTATGAAAGGGGCAGAGTGGTTGCATTCTGCCCTTTTTCAAGGCTCATCTAATGTCATAGTTCAAGGGAGAGGGTGTATGGGTGCTATTTGGCAATCATTGTTGGATTTTTTGGTCAGTACCGAGATTCCGGAGCAATTAGCCGAGGTTGACTGGCGCGGTCTTTCTTCTAACCCGTGGTTTATGGTGCCCCTTGTGGCGCAACTTGGCTGGTGGGTCTATAAGCAGGCGGTAAATGCCATTGTTTTTACCCTGCTCGGCATAGGTGTCTGGGTGTTCACTGGTACGGAGTATGCCAGTGGCCTGGTGATTGATGGTGTGGTGCAGATCGGCAAGATCCTCCCTGTGGCAGGTGTAGGGCTTGGTGCCATCATGGTTATTATTTATCTTGTCTTTATGCGTGAGTAGGCTTGATGTCTAGTCTGCCAGAGTACTATAAAGCTCTGTTTGCCCATTTTGGTTCCCAGCACTGGTGGCCGGGGGATACCACCATTGAGATTATGGTTGGCGCGGTTCTCACCCAGAATACCAACTGGCAGAATGTTGAAAAGGCCATTGGTAATCTAAAATCTGCTGGTGTTCTTGATTTTCAAACCCTGCTTCATCTTCCTCAGCCTGTCCTGGCTGATTATATCCGCCCGTCCGGTTATTATAATCTCAAGGCCGTCCGGCTGCAAAATCTCCTGGTATTTATCGACTCCTGTCTTGATGAGGGGCAGGAGTTGGATTCTTTTTTTCTAGATGATGTTGATGTTCTGCGTGGGCAACTCCTATCGGTTAAAGGGATCGGCCCGGAAACGGCGGATTCTATCCTGCTCTATGCCGGGGGAAAGCCTGTTTTTGTTATTGATACCTATGCCTATCGCCTTTTATCACGCCACGGTTTTGTCGGGGAAGAAACCTCGTATGACGAGATGCGGGAGTTAATGCTGGATGCACTTCCCCATGAAGTACCTCTTTTCAATGAATTTCATGCCTTAATTGTTGCTGTGGGCAAGGAGTTTTGCCGGAAGAAGAATCCGGACTGCGCGGGATGTCCGCTTGGGTCTTTTCTGGTGCGGTGAGTGGCCTAGGAACATTCACCCTGGGTATATTCTTCCACCTGGGCATCAGCGCAGGCCTCACAGGCGTTGGCATAGGTTTTAAGCCCCTGATCGCTACTTTTACCGCAGACAGGGGTGTAGTCTCGGGTACAGATCGGCGAGCGACTGGTGCAGGTCGTGAAGTTTTGCTCGCCAACCGTGGTTGTGGTGCATCCTGTGATCCCGAGGGTTATCGTGAGTAGCATGGCACCTGTGATTCGTGTTCTCATCATGTCGCAGCCTTATTTTTATTTGGTAAAACCAAGATCCTTCTGGGCCTGTTTGCAGCGGTTGCTGACCTTGGCTTTATTCTTGTCAAGGCAGTCAATAACTCGTCCTTCACCGAGCACAACGCCACCACAAAATTTCATCAAATCATCACCGCATTCATTGGCCATATAGGACATGGCTGCCACCGCTCGTTCAAGTTGTGCCGTAGCATCAAACAGGGCATACTCGCATTGGCCTGAGAGTTTGTCATTGTGGGCGTACAGACAGGCCAGGACTCGGCCTTCACCCATGGTGACATCCTTGCAGTAGGATGATAATTCTTTTTCACAGCCGCTCGCCACTGATTCAACAAGACTTTCCTGACTGGCCATGGCTGGAACAGTCATCAGGCAACCTGCAATAACGGCTAAACAGACATTTCTTTTAATCCCCTGCATTCAAGTAATAAGTGCATAACCCATCAATTTTCTGACATCTACGCCTGTGAGCTTTTCGGTTTGCACGGAGCCAAGCTGCATCTCCAATCCATCTTTAACGCTGGCCGTAACCCGCAGGCCACTGGCGTTCCAGAAATAACTGTCGTCTGGAACCATCGTCAAGGTCTGTAGAATCCTTTTTGAAATCGTAACTACTCCCCCCCCCCTGTAAATTTCCCAAAAAAGTTGCAAAATAATTGGACAGGTTTTTCAAGACAAAATGTACAGGAGGGGCAGGCCTGAAGATGTGGTAAGTGGGGTGTCATAGGTATTAAAATAACCCGGCTGATTTTATAGTGTCGGTTGTTGTATCACTTGTTAGCATAAATACCATCTCAAAACTGTAAATTGTTGTTGGGGTTTTGGTCGGAGTATTGGTGACTGTCTCTTATGTTTTGGAACATCTTGATGTTTGCTGGTAGGTGTGTTGATCAGCATGATTTTGTGGAGGCAAATGGCTGATATCGCATGGTCTGTGTGGTGGGTTGTGAAAAAATTGATTGACGCCCTATTTTTTTTGGGCTACGTTTTCGCCATATTTTGCAGATGCTCATGTATAGAGCTTAATAGGGAACCCGGTGTGAGTCCGGGACGGGCCCGCCGCTGTAACTGGGGACGAACGTTGCATTATGTCACTGTTTTGCATGTCAAAACGGGAAGGCGCAACAAGTAGGATGAACCAGAAGTCAGAAGACCTGTCTGTGTAAATACCATGGGAAGAATACGCTTCTTTCTGTGGCCGAATGGGCTGGAGAAAAGGCGCGTTCGGTCGAGGTTAACCTTCGTGGACAGGGGGTTGATATACTCATGCTATTCGTGGACTAGAACAGGGAATCCCCGGATCAATTTAAAATTGGTCCGGGGATTTTTTTTGGATTTTACTCAAATATTCTCCGGGCCTTCACCTAGTTTTAGGAGAAGTGAGAGATGAAGAAGAAACTCTGCGCCGTTTTGGCACTCTGCATGATGGCAACACCTGTTTGGGCAGAAGAGGGAGGAGAAGAGCTGGTTCAGGAAGATGTTGGGCTAACAACTCCTGTAACCCTTGCGGAAGTTGTGGTTACAGCCACCCGTAGTGAAGAGAATGTAAGATCTATTCCAGCCAAGGTCGAACTGATCGATCGCCAGACCATCGAAGAGACGGTGGGTGAGACCATCACCGAGCAACTAAAGAAAAATTCATCCATTGGGGTGATTGAATACCCAGGTGCACTGGCTGGAATCGGGATTCGTGGTTTTCGACCTGAGTTTTCAGGCATCACCAAGCATTCCTTGATTCTGATTAACGGTAGACCGGCGGGTGCCACAAATCTTGCCACCATTTTAGTGGGTAATATTGAGCGGATCGAGGTCTTAAAAGGCCCGGCATCATCCCTGTATGGTGGTGAAGCCATGGGTGGCGTGGTGAATATCATCACCCGCAAAAATACCGGTGAACTTGCAGGGTCGGTGGAAATCGGCTTTGGTTCCTTTAATACCAATTCCCAGAAAGTAGCTCTTGGTGGTGGCGTTGGGGCGCGGTTTGATTTTGATGTTGCCGCTAGCCGTTACGATCAAAACGATAATTTTAAGACGGGTGATGGGCATAGTCGTGCCAACACAAGTTATGAAACACAAAATGGCAGTCTGCGTCTAGGTGCTGATCTTGGTGAAACATGGCGAGTTGATTTCAATACAGACCTGTATGAGGGGCGGGATATTGAAACTCCGGGTGATACCTTTGCCGGTGATGAAAAATCCGGGATCAAGGACATTGATCGCTACGGTTTTGATTTTACAGTGGCGGGTGATTTGGGTCTGGGGAATAGGCTCAGTATAACGGCATATAAAACAAACGAGACCCAGGAGAATTACAAGAACTACACAGGTTGGGCTGTGATTACCCAGGTGCCTACCTATCGTAGTTATGACTCAGAAATAGACTGGATCGGAGTTCAGGTCAAGGATGAGTACAGTTGGCGCGGTCATAAGTTTATTGCCGGAATCGACTATCAGGATATTGACAAGGAATCACGCAGTTATAACCTTGATGGCACCAGAAAAGCACCCTGGTCGCCCGATGAGTCCAGAGAAAACTGGGCGGGGTATCTGGAAACGGTCTGGTCGTTTCTGGGTAAGAAGCTCACAGCCACGGTGGGTGGTCGCTATGACACCTTTGAGGTTGAGACAGTATCCACCCCGTACAAAACAGATTTCACGCCAAACTCCGAGGATTTTTCCACCTTCAGCCCTAGGGTCGGTTTGAACTATCTCTTTGACCAGGGGATACGCCTCCATTCCACCCTGGGTCAGGCCTTTGTCCCACCATCTGCCGCACAACTGGCCGGTTATTCGGAGAGTTGGTGGGGTGGGACGACTGTTGGTAATCCAGACCTTGATGCGGAGACCTCCACCTCCTACGATATTGGGGTGGGGTATGAGAAACAGTCCCTGGGGTTGTCCTTTGATTTGACCTATTTCCATACCGATGTGGATGACAAGATCATCAGCGTAACTTCCGGCATGACCACTACCTACGAAAACGCATTTGAAGCCGAAATGGAAGGGCTTGAAACCATGCTGTCCTTTGATATTGGAGTGCCTCTTGGTTGGGACAGGTCTGTTTCGTTCTTTGTGAATTCTACCCATATATTCAAGGCTGAGGAAGAGCAAGCCGACGGCACCATGCAGGATATTCACAACGTTGCTGATGAAACGGTGAATTACGGGGTCTCGTATGATGACGGGATTATCGATGGCAAGCTCCACATCCGCTATCAGGGGGAAATGAAGGATACGGATTGGAACGCCGTTGGGTATCCGGAGGTTGAGTATTCCTCCTTCTCTGTGGTTGATCTTGCTGTTGCCGTCAGTTTTCTGGATCATCACCGTCTGAGCGTCAAGGTCGACAACCTTCTCGATAAGGATTATTACGAGAAAAAGGGGTATCCAAAGCCTGGTCTCAGTGGTTTTGTCAGCTACCGTTACTCGTTCTAGGCGGATGATATGGAACTGAAAACCCTTATCCTTGGCCTTGTTTTTTCTGTGGGTATTTTTGCAGTTAAAAGCGGGGCTGGGCTTGCCTATATTCTGAAACGTGAAGACCGCATCCTCCGCCAGGTTCTGGTTATGGCAGGTTTTGCCGTATGTTATAGCCTGCTTTTTGCTGGAGCCTGGCTCCTTATTCTGCGCTTTGACTTTCTGGCCCACCTGGATGCTGTGATGATGCTCTTTAAAAATGGCATGGCGTTGCATTTTCTACTGGCAGGATTGTTGGTGTTGTGGGGTGGCTACCTCTTGGGGCAGGACGCGTCCTGCCAACACCAGAGTCATGGTTGGATGGTGTTGTCGATACCATGTCCCGTCTGTTTTGGCGTGATCCTGTTTAGTGGCTCATTTCTCCATGGCATGCGCCCGGATGAACCGTATCTTTTTGTCGGTCTGGCGGCATTGTTTATCGGAGTGGCGATGGTTACTGCTGTCCTTTTGGCACTCTCCAAAAAAACAGGGGCAAACTATGGCTTAGGCGGGGTGATGCTATGTGCCGGTCTCTATTTTTTGCTCAGTTTGATTGTGGTTCCCCAGTTTGCTGATTTTGAAAGAATGTATCGTATAAGCCTTGGGAGTAAGGATGTGGCGCTTGCCCATCTGCCTCTTTTGCTAGTTGGGCTTGGTTTGTTATTTACCCTTGGTTTTTTTCGTTCGTTTGGGAGGTGGGCATGGAAATCATCGCTGTCTTAAAATCATTTATTTATCTTATTTCAACATCGCTTCTGGTGCCTGTTCTGGTGATTCTGGCCAGCCTTGCCGTGTGGATTGTGGTGTATAGCGGCACCTTTACCGGTCTGTACCTGCGCAGGCGTCGTCTGCCCCGGCAGGTGGATTGTGTTGCGGCCATGGAGCACCATGATTTTGCGGTGTTTACTGGCTGTGTACAGCAATTTGCCGGAACACTGCTGCAGCTATCTGTCGGTAAAAAGGATGAGATTGTTGTGGCGAATCTCCTGCGAGAGTCGGAACACCGTCTCTGGAAGTCCCTTGATCGTTTAAAGATGCTGATTCGTATTGGCCCAGGCCTTGGTTTGATTGGCACGCTGATTCCCATGGGGACAGGGCTTGCCGCTTTGGGGCAGGGGGATCTCACTCGTCTGTCCGGAGATCTGGTTATCGCCTTTACCACCACTGTGGTGGGAATGGCTTTGGGGCTGATTAGCTATTTTTTCTTTACCATTCAGCGAAGATGGATCGAGGAAGATGTCAAAAATATGGAGCTTGCGGCCGAAATACTGATGGCAGAACGCTCGTAAATCGCAACGTTCTATTTTTTTCAGCGCTGTCAGGGTAAAAAATTGACTTTAGGGCACCTCGAACAAAATATCTAATTGCTTAAGGCACCCTTTATTCCACTTCCACTCCATGTCTCTTGAACTACGGGATGTGCAGAATGACGTTACATAAAGGGCATAAAAATCCTCGTGCACGCTTCAAACCAGACATCAGGCAGTGCTAATTCTTTATAGGTTAAATCATGAAATACTTTAATCGCAAACAAAACCGGGGGGCCGGCCTTTCCGACAACGACCCGATGACCGGGGTTGCCAATCTCTTTGATGTTGGTCTGGTCTTTATTGTAGGTCTGCTCCTTGCCCTGTTTGGCACCTTTCATCTGGAAGAGCTGTTGCAGGAGGATTCCGAGATCACCATAACCAAACAGTCCGCCAGTGGTGAACTGGAAATCATCACTAAAAAGGGGCGGAAAATTGAGGCTATGAAGGTCACAAAGAAAAAAACCTCCGGCAAGGGCGAACGGTTGGGAACGGCCTATCGTTTAAGCGATGGAACCATGGTCTATGTTCCTGAATGAGATTTTTGCAATTCGGCCACAAACCTAACAACAGATAAAATATTATGAAATCATTCTTAACCTTGATCCTTATGCTCCTCTTTCCTGTGCAACTCATGGCCGGGGCGTATCCCATTACCTTTACCGATTCAAGCGGCGCTGAAATAACCTTGACCAACCCGCCAAAACGGGTGGTCTCCTTGGTGCCTTCCCTTTCCGAGATGGTGTTGCGAATTGGTGCTGGGGAGCAGGTGCAGGGCATTACCTTTCACTCTGTGTTGCCCGCTGAATCGGCAGGGAAAACTATTGTTGGTGGTTTCTTCAGCCCCAACCTTGATCGTGTTGAGGCGTTGCAGCCTGATCTTATTTTTTACTCTGATCTGCAAAGTGAGGTTGTTCCCCGTTTTCAGGACAGGGTTCTTCTGGTGGATCTTTCGCCACAATCCATTGACGAAACGTTCAAACATCTTCAGCTCCTTGGTCGAATCTTTGGCAGGGAGGAGAAGGCTGCGACTATCATCGCCGAGGAGAGGCGTCTGCTTGCTGTAATTGCTGCCAAGGTTGCTAAAATTCCTGCTAATGAGCGCAGAAGGGTGATGCGATTGATGGGGCGCAAGCAGATTATGACTCCTGGGGATGATTCGTTCCAGAATGAATATATTAGGGCGGCTGGCGGGATTCCTCCGGTCGTTGGCGCGGGTAATATTGTTGGGATGAGCCGTGCCCAGTGGCAGGCATTTAACCCTCAGGTTGTATATGGCTGTGGTGATGATCGCACTGTATTGCCGCTTTTAGAAAAATCTGGGTGGAACAAGGTGGATGCGGTCAAAAACAATAAAATTCTGTTCTTCCCCTGTGCATTGACCTGCCGGGCTGCGACCCATCCTGGCTATTTCACGGCATGGCTTTCGGCTCGGAT
This sequence comes from Deltaproteobacteria bacterium, assembly GCA_024277655.1. Lineage (GTDB taxonomy): Bacteria > Desulfobacterota > Desulfobulbia > Desulfobulbales > SURF-16 > JAJRUT01. The sequence goes on from JAJRUT010000041.1 coordinate 52,988, forward strand.
TTACGGTGGTGAGTTCAGCAACCCTGAAAATTTTGTCCTGCCTGAACAGGTAGTTGGTCGCAAGCCGCTGGCTGTAGATCTCAGTTATGTTGAAAATGGAGAAATTGTCGAGAGTAACATTAAGGATTTTCGTAATAAAACCGTAGTCCTGCATCTTAATACACCCATGACCGTTGTCTCCACCTTGGAGGGGGAACGACGTGGGATTACCACTGTGGCAAATCATTATTTTCCACCTCCTGCCTGGGGTTTAGGCCATAAGCAGGGGCTTACAGCATTACGGGAAAGTACCCTGAAGGTTCTCGGGTTTAACCCTGAAACCACGGCCATGCTCTTTACCGGAGCCAATATGGATAATCTGGCACTGGTCAAAAAGAGATTTAAGGATATGGAGGTCACAGCATTGGTGACGGCAGGGGTTATGAGCAATGCGGTGCGGATGGGTGCGGATGTCGGCAATTATTATGAACCGGAGGTAAAGAAACCCGGCACCATCAATATTCTGCTGATGAGTAATATGAAGCTATCCAAAAGGGCGATGACCCGTGCTTTGATCTCGGCCACCGAGGGCAAAACCGCAGCGTTGCAGGATATGGATATCCGTTCAAGCTATTCAAGAGATGTCAATCAGGCTACGGGTACTGGTACGGATAACATCATTGTTCTGGAAGGCACTGGCAGTCCCATTGATTCCAGTGGCGGTCATTCCAAAATGGGTGAGTTAATGGCACGAGCGGTTTATGAAGGGGTACAGCGAGCGGTTCACCTGCAAAACGGTCTGGTGGTGCAGAGGCCTGTGTTCCAGCGCTTAAAGGAGAGGAAGATCTCCCTGTGGAATGTGGTGAATCAGGCCAATATCGCCGATCTGCGTCCGGAACTTGAGACCCTGTTGATGAATCCTGAGTATGGCAGTTTTATCACAAGCCTTATGGCGATCTCCGATGATTATGAACGGGGACTTGTGGAGGATCTTACCTCGGTCGATAGGTGGTGTGAGGTTGTGGCTGGAGGAAAATTTGAGCCTATTGATTTTGATGGCATGACCCCTGTTATGGCAAAGGGATTCAGTGGGTTGGTTCACCTACTTAGAACGCAATAGGCTGTGATATATATGAGATATCGCCTTACCCTACTGCTTATTTTCAGCCCCATAATTGTCCAGGCTCAGGACTGGGGCGAGATTATCACGGCTGATGATATTCAGGGTATGGCGTTCAATAAAATCTCCGATGTTCTCTCACGCCTGCCTGGAATTAATGCCACGGATAACTCTATTTCCATCCGTGGTTCAACCAAGGTGAAGGTTTTGCTGGATGGTCGGCCCATTAATGATCAACTCTCCCATTATGGCGGGGTTCATTTTGATCTGGTGAATCTTGGTAATGTGGCGCTCATCGAGATTGTGCGTGGCAAGGGAGCCTTGCAGTATGGTGATGATGCCAGTGCAGGCCTGATCCTTATCACCAGTAAAAAGGATGTTGGGTATGGTGGCAATATTAAAACGTGGTTTGGGAATGGTTCCACCAGTCATGTTCAGGCCAATGGTCGTGTTCAGCAAGGGCAATGGTCTACGGGCCTTTCCTTTACCCATAAGGATACGGCTGGTTTTGTCGATAATGATGATCACCGGCAAAATCAGGTTGGTTTTCGCAGTGGTTATGGTTTTGGGCAGGGCAAAATTGGCATGACAGTGGATTATAGTGAGGAAAAATATGGTCTGCCCGGTCGGGTAGAGTACCCATCCCCTTACTATCGCAAGGAAAAGGAGTTTTTTACCATCTCTGTGCCGGTTACCTTCAACGATATAATCGCAACCTCATTTTATAATAAAGCCAGGCAGGAGAACCATGATTCTAGCCGTAACCTTGCAACCTTCTTGAAGGTGCAGGAGTTTGGGCAGGATATCAGCAATAAGCAGACAACTAGTTTGGGTGATGTCGAATATGGCTGTAACTTTCGCTGGAACAGAGGTTTAAGCACAGGGTTTAGTGGACAAACAGAACAGTCGTTATCTGTTTTTGGGCGGCATGGGTATCAATTTGCAAGTTGGCCTGTGACCATAAGTATTGGATTCAGAGGGAACAGCTATTCTGAGTTTGCACGTTCGCTCGATCCAGAGTTTAGGCTCGGTTTTAAGCAGGGGAATTGGACAATCGGTCTTTCCTATAGTCAGGCCAATAACGCCCCTTCTCTTTCGCAGCGTTATGAGCGTACGCCAACCAAGATTCCAAACCCGAATCTCGGCATGGAATTAGCTGAAAATTATAACCTGAATTGGTCGTTGACCTTGCCGATTGTCAATTTGTCCGGGGCGTTCTACCACTCCAGACTTACCGATAAAATCAGCTATGTTCTCGGGAGTGGTGGGGAGGGGCGATATGAAAATTTTGGTAAGGTGACCCGGGAGGGTGCAGAATTGCAAATTTCAACATCCCCATGGCAACACCTGACGGTAGGCTTAAATTACACCTGGCTAGAAGCAACAAACGAAGATACCGGCAAAACCTTAACCTCAAGCCCTGAACACCGGGCGACCCTGGAGCTTGGCTATCGTTATGAGACCCTGACTATTATTGGTGAGGTTGAATACAAGTCGAAACAATATACTCGCTCGGATAACAGTAGCTCTGTGCCGGAAATACTTTTGGCAAATATTCGGGTGGAATATGGCTTGAGCGATATGGATCTCTTTGGTGAAGTAAGTAACGTGGGAGATCATAATTACATCAACAGCATAGGCTATCAGGGCGATCCGCGCGCCTGGGTTGCCGGTTTAAACTACAGGTTCTGATATGAGATTTTTTGTTTTATTTTTAGCGTTTATGTTTTTGCCAGGAACCGTTTTGGCAAGTGACCTTACCTTACTGGTGTTGGATAATAATTCATATCTCGTCAGCAAGGCCATGGCGGGTCAGATCTTGCCGGTGGATGTTCAGGTTGTCTCCTTGGGTGAATTAGCACCAGGGGGAGAGTCATTACGGCAGGAAATTGACAAATCAAAGGTCATTATCATTGATGTTATGGGCCGGGATCTTGAGGATTACCTCCTGGCCAATATCAATCTAACCGACAAGACCATCTATGCCCTGCGGGGCTCTACAGATGATGAAAGATTAAGGAAACAAGGGTTGCTCTTTGATGCTGAGGTGGCTGAATATTACCACCATATCAGTACAAGTAATATTCGCAATATGGTGAATCTGGTGGTCAATCGTCATTTTGTCCCCACGATCAGCTATGAGCCGGTTTATAAAAAAATAATGGTCGGTATCTATCATCCTGATGTGAGTAAAATCTTTAAAACAGAGCTTGCCTATCAAGAGTGGCTGGCAAAACGACCAGGCTATAATCCTGAGAAACCACGAATAGGAGTTCTGTTTTTTGCGTCGTCCCTCACCGATGGCCAGCAAAAGCCAGTCAATACTCTGATTCACCGTTTGGAGAGCGAGGGGTTCAATGTTCTGCCCTGTTTTGGCAAGGATCAACAGACCATCGAACGATTTTTACTTGATAAGAAGGGCCAGGCACGGGTAGATCTTGTTCTGGCATTCTCCTTAAAGTTTTATTCTGCCTTAAGTCCTGAACTTGCTGCTGATTTGCAAAAACTGAATGTTCCCATTTTCAATATTATTAACCTCTATAGTTCAACCATTGAGGAGTGGCGGGAAAGCCCTGTTGGTATTGGTGGAACTGAAGTGGCCTGGTCACTGGCAACGCCTGAAATATCAGGCCTTATTGAGCCAACGCCACTGTCAGCCAAGCAACAGTTTATCGACCCTGATACCGGTAAGCAGTATTATATAAAAGAGCCAATTTTAGAAAATATGGATCTGCTCATGGTACGTCTTCATAAGATCCTTGATTTGCAGAGCATGGCCAATGAGGACAAGAGAGTTGCCCTGATGTATTACAATCACCATCCAGGTAAGCAAAATGTTGGTGCCAGTTATCTTAATGTCTTTCGCTCCCTGGCAGAAATAATTACCGCCATGGCCGATGCGGGCTATAAGACCGGACCGACCATGGCGGAGATGGAAATAAAGAAGCTGATTATGGATTCGGGCCGTAATATCGGTTCATGGGCTCCGGGGGAACTTGATCGTCTGTTGCAATCCGCGCAGGTTGTTCGCTTGCCGGTGGCACAATATAAGCTGTGGTTTAGCACCCTGCCGTCTGATTTTCAAAACAAGGTCATTGAACAGTGGGGTAGTGTTGAAGATTCAACCATCATGAAGGATGGCAGTTATTTTATTATTCCTGCGGTGACCCTTGGTAATATTGTTCTGCTCCCAGAACCGTCCCGTGGTTGGGGTGATGATCCGCTGAAGCTGTATCACGATACCACTCTCTACCCCCACCACCAGTATCTGGCGGTCTATCTCTGGCTGGGTCATGGTTTTAAGGCTGATGCTATGGTGCACCTGGGCACCCATTCAACCTATGAGTGGACACCTGGAAAGCAGGCAGGGTTATCCCCATCCTGTTCGCCCGAGGTGTTGATTGGTCATATTCCCAATATCTACCCCTATATTGTTGATGATGTTGGGGAGGGTATTCAGGCCAAGCGTCGTGGCCGGGCGGTTATTATCTCTCACCTGACTCCCATGCTCAAAGAGGCCGGTTTGCAGGAGGAATATGGCCGCATGGCGGAGCTTATTAGCGAGTATGAACGAGCAAAAGCCCGGAACTCGGTCACGGCACAGTTAAAATACGATGAGCTGATGGTTCTCGCCGAGAAAACTGGGATTTTGGTCGATATCGCCAGAGATGAAGGCCACCAACATGGCCACGGAGAGGCAGGTCACCACCAGCAGAATGAGCCGGACGACGAGCAGGTTCATCTCCTTGGTCATTATCTCGAAGATATTCGCGAGAACCTGATGCCTTACGGGATGCACAGTTTTGGTAAATCCCCTGCTGACCGTGAGATGACCGAGATGGCTCAGGCGGTGGTGAAATTTAATCCCCAGGAAAAGATTCGGGACATCAGGGCAAGGCTTAGTCGATCAGGTCATGACGAAATCACGGCTCTCTTAAAGGGGTTGGATGGCAAATTTGTGAGCCCCGGTGAGGGAAATGATCCGGTCAGGAATCCAAATTCCCTGCCAACAGGGCGAAATTTTTACGGTTTTAATCCCCAGAAACTGCCAAGTCCAGCGGCCTGGGAACTGGGTAAAAGGGCGGCAGATGAAATTATCGAAAACCATAAAAGGCAGCATGGGAAATTCCCTGGTAAGGTGGCTGTGGTGCTGTGGGCCACAGAAACGCTTCGTAATGAAGGAGTGAACGAATCAACCATTCTTTATTTAATGGGGATCAAGCCCCGTTGGGTAAAGAGTGGTCGGGTTGTTGGGGTTGATGTGATTCTCGCCCGGCAATTACGGCGGCCGAGAATTGACGTTATGGTGAATGCCTCGGGTCTGTATCGTGATATGTTTCCGGATAAAATGGAATTTATAGATCAGGCCGTTGCTCTTGCCATGCGGCAAACGGATATTACTAATCTCCTTGCGGAGAATACGGCTCGGATCAAAATGAATTTACTGGCCACGGGGCTCAGTGAGCAAGAGGCTGAGGAGTTAAGCCGTTTGCGTATTTTTTCGGAAGAACCTGGCTCATACGGGACTGGTCTCGGCCAGATGGCTTCTGGCTCGGGTATGTGGGAAAATGAAAGGGAAGTGGTTGATGTCTTTGAGAACCGCATGGGGTTTGCCTTCGGGCAAGGTAAATGGGCTATTCCAGCCAGAAAGCTTCTTAAAGAGAATCTTGCCGGAGTGGATGTGACCCTCCACTCCCGTTCGTCCAATGTATATGGGCTTCTGGATAACGATGATATGTTTCAATATCTTGGTGGCCTATCCATGGCGGTTCGTCTTGAGTCAGGAGCAACACCTGAAACCCTGATTACCAGGCAGCAAAAACCGGGCCAGGTGAATGTTGAGGATATGGCTAAAACCTTAGGGCGCGAAATGCGGAGCCGTTACCTAAATCCGAAGTGGATTAAGGGGATGCAACAGGAGGATTATGCCGGAGCCCGAGAGATGGCGCATTTTGCCGAATACCTCTGGGGCTGGAATATGACCAATCCAGAGAAGGTGGATGCTGCCAAATGGCAGGAAACCTATGAGGTGTATGTTGAGGATAAGTATGGGCTAGAAATGGAAAAATTCTTCAATAAGGCCAGCCCCTGGGCCTATCAGTCCATCACCGGCAGAATGCTTGAAACCATCCGCAAGGGCTACTGGCAGGCCGATGATACGGTTAAGCAGAAACTGGCAGTGGAATATGCCAGTAATGTGGTGGCCAAAGGCGTAGCATGTTGCGATCATACCTGCAATAACCCCATGCTGAACCAAATGGTGGTGTCTATTATCTCTTTGCCTGGGGTGATGAGCCCTGAACTGGTAACAGAGTTTAAAATCGCCATTGAGCAGATGGCCGGAAAATCCATTGAAGATCAGGTTGTAGATCGGCGGGAGCTTCAGAAACAGCTCTCTGCACCGGTTGAGCACGTTACAGATAAAGCACAGGATCAAAAAGAAAGCCAGCAGGAGCCGGATCAACAAGGGAGTCAGGACGTTGAGGGATATAAGATGGAAAAAATAAGTAATGCCGATGATTCCACAGAGGTTACGTCCTCAGGGGTTGAGTGGCTCGCGGGATTATTTGTGTTGTTTATTATTGGCCTTGTTGTCTATGGGGCACGGAAAAGGGAGTATTAAATTATGCATCAGCATGGATATATCGGCCGCAAGATGCGGCTGCCAAAGCTACAGGATAAACCTGCCATTATTGTTGCTGCTTTTGGCTCAAGTAGCCGGGCAAAAGCAGCCCTTGATATTTTCAAAGAAAAACTTGGACAGCACTATGCTGATTATGAAATTTTCTGGGCCTATACCTCTGAAATTATCAGAAAGAAAATGGGGATTCCTAGTTTGCAGGAGACGCTGGCAAAGGTTGAAGCCGCAGGCTACCGCAAGGTTGTGGTGCAGCCTCTGCATGTCTTCCCCGGTACCGAATATCAGCAGATGGCGGAAACCTGTGAGTATTTTCCTGGGTTACGTGTTTTTCTCAGTGAGACGTTATTGCACCGGTGGGATTTTATCAAAGAAACTCTGGGTGTTGTGGAGGCGGAGTTTTTGCCTCCGGAAGAAGGGCTCAATCTTCTGGCTCTGCATGGTACACCGCTCACATCTGATCCGGTGAATATCGTTTACCTTGGTTTGGAGAGGCTTGTGGCCGATTTCTATGTCAATGTGCTCACGGCAAGTGTGGAAGGTGTCCCCGACCCTGACGCCGTTATGGCAAGGATCCGGCGTGATCATTGGATTGGAAAATATAACAAGGTGAAAATAATCCCCATGATGTACTTGGCCGGGCTCCATGCTGAGGAGGATCTGATGGGGCCGGATCAGAGCTGGCGTACCACCCTTGAAACGATGGGATTTACGGTGGAATGCCCCAAGGTTCAATATGAGGGTCGTGAGTATTTTAAGGGGCTTGCTTATTATCCGGAAATCACTGCTTTTATTATGGATCGTTTGGCTCGGACTTTGTCTCTTGCCCGGTATTATTAGAAGCATACAAATGCTTATTTTAACGTAACTGCTCACAGGGCACCGAATCTTTCCGCGATCAAGCTGGCTTACATGACATATTCGCTACGTCATCTTGCTTGCTAAAATCTCCGGCACCCTGTGAGCCTGAGCGAAGCGCCGTCATACAGATTCAGTGGTTACATTTTAACTTGACAAAAAAAAAGAGGAGTGTATCCTTGGTCGCGCCAGTAACACAAATATGAAAAAAGTATTACCGCCAGGGTAATCATGTTAGAGAATTTAAGACTTCCACAGGGGAGTCTTTTTTTGACACCTGTGGTGTTACGAATATGAAAAACGTATTAAATTAAAAATAGGGAGAGACAATGAAGGTGAATTCAAAAGAGAGGAGATGTTCTTGGTGGTTTGGCTCATTTTTGGCGCTGGCAGTAACCCTGCCAGCAAGTAGAGTGCAGGCGGGAGAGGTTGTGACGCAGGTTCCGGCAATGCTTGAGGAAGTGGTGGTGACGGCGACAAAAACTCCCCACACCTTAAAAGATGTGCCGGTGGAGACG